>JANSWS010000198.1 GCA_024743355.1 bacterium | reverse complement strand
TGCTCTACCGACTGAGCTACGCCTCCGAGGTGCAATCTGATGAGCCAAAGTCAATCCGCCAAAATGCGGACAGTAAAGCGGCCTGACTCATCCGATTCCAAGGGTGGCCACTTTATCAGAGACCGCGAGATTCGAAAAGGCTTCACCAGAATCGGAAGCCCATGTGCGGTAGATTCCGCCTAGGATCCGACCGATTTTTGTGGTTGATCGCTCTTTAAGAGACGCAAAAGCGAGGCTCGAAGCTCGCGGACCTTTAAGGGCATGGGCAGCATCATGCGTTTGGGACCAATTTTGGCGTTGCGAATGACAAATTGCTGCTTGCGGTCCACCATCAAAATGGCTGGTATGTTGGCCGTGTGCGGATCCTGGCCGAATTGGTTAAATGCCTCCAGGGCCGCAGCGCCCAATTCGGGGGCGCTGAAAAGCACGCAATCTGCCGGTGGCTCGTCTTCTGGGGAGAAGCGGGCCAAGGCACGACTGGGATCGGCGATCACCAGCACCCGATAGCCGCGTTTTTTCAGTTTCTCACGGATCAGATCCTGAAACTCCAGCTTGCTCTCCACCAACATGATGGTCTTGTTCGCGCCCTCGGTCGAGGCATCGGGGACCGCGGTCGCGGGCTTGCCGCTGGCAACGGCCGCGGTTGTCAGGGTATCGCCGGACTCAATGCGGGCCAGCGTACTCTTCAAATCGGTCAGCATCTCGTTGGGAGTCTGATAGCGTTTGCTAGGATCAAACTCCATGGCCTTGCTAACGATGGCCGCCACGTTGTGGGGAACACTGGGCTCAACTCGAGTAATATTCGGTACCTCGCGAAATCGCGAGACATTCAAGCGTGCCAGACGGTCGCGAGTCTCCGTCAATGGAGAACTGCCCGCCAAAACGTGGTACAGCATGCTTCCCAAGAAATATAAGTCGCTGCGAGGATCATCCTTGCGGACCCCCGTACCTCGCTCGAGTGCCGCGTAATCGATTGCTCGGGCACTGGGACAATCCGCCAAAGCCGCTTCATTGCTGGTGTCCGCCAAGGCTGCCAAACCAAAGTCCACCAGCTTCGCTCGCCCCTGAGACGTTACCAACACGTTGCTCAATTTCATGTCACGGTGGGTGACGCCTTGCGAGGCCGCGTAGGCCAAGCCGCTGGCAACATCCGCCATCAGGCTCAGCGCCGTTTTCGCATCCAACTTTCCGCGGACTTTCATCAATTCTCTCAGAGTCTGCCCCTCCACGAATTCCATGACCATAAAAGGATTGCGTGGATCGGGGTCGACCTCATGAATGGCCACGATATTCGGATGTCGCAATTCCATACCGACCCGGGCCTCGCGCATGAACTGGTCTACTTGGACAGGTTCATTGCGGTGCCGTTTTCGCAGCACTTTGACGGCCGCCACCCGCTGATTCTCGCGATGAATTCCGCGATAGACCCGAGCAAAGGTACCGGTGCCGATCAAGTACAAGACCTTCCACTTGCCGTAGAAGAAACCGGTGCGTTCTCCTTTTAAGATGCGGTCCACCTGCAGATTGGTCAGCAACTCTTTCCGCTGCAGAACGCGGATCAAATCCTGGCAAGTCCCATCGGTACCACCCACCTCCGACCAAGCCTGCTCGACTTGAAGTGGTTCCAACAAGCCCACTTCGACGAGACGCTGGGAAAACTGAGTTGGGGTGAAATCGACCATGGAATCAAATGCGAGAACGAAGAGAGTTTGGGCGAGAACGCGTGGCCGAAAGCTCAAAGACCGTCGGTAGAAGGCTCCTTTGATACTAAGCAAAGGGCCTTGAAAACGCAAACCTGCCTGGGGACCCGAGGGACGCGAAATGAAAACGGGACCAGGAAACAAAAAAGGTCGCAGAGCATGGGCTCGGCGACCTTTTCCGGGAGAGTGTGCGGCCTATGGAAGTCACCGTGGCGTGGCGAATCCCACCGCAATTGTGGTTTATTGGTCCAAATCGTCGCCCCGCTGAGTCAGCTTTTCCAGAAACTCGTCGCGTTCTCGTTTGGTGGCTTCCAGGTCAAAGACGAGGTATTTCATGTCCAGCCGCAACTGCCCCAGAGCTTCTTGCACCAAACACAAAATGCGTCGCCGCCGTACACTGCTTTGCGTCACCCGACGCAAGGACGGCAACAGCTTGATGCGATGCTCAATGGGAAGTGCTTCGATGGCCTGTGTCAGCTCAAGCAAATCGGTCGGCAACTCTGTGGGCGATTTGTCGGCCGAATTCGCGGAAGGGGATTGCATGATAGAACTCCGAATGGATCACACTTGTTTCTTGTGGACTGACATCAAAGCAGGCTCAGTGCCAAACATGAGCGGGGAAGCCATACTATGACCTAAGTCCAGCGAAATCAATGACTTAGGAAAACCGCAAATTTCCACACCATTTACCCATGTGGCAAAACCGCAACGGGAAACGCTCTGGCCAGAAACGCTAAATCCTTCTATAAGAACGACTTAGGTGTCTTTCAACAGACTTTAACGGCATGATGCCCTTTGGCAACATTTTTCCGTTCCCAGCCCGGATACAACCGCTGGGAAACTTGTATGACTTCCCGAATGCCCTAGATGGATCGCGCAAGGTGAAATTCGGCTTATTGACTCCCTTCCCGACTCTGAGGTTGCTGACCGCCGGGCTGATTGTCTGTGTTGCCCAGGCCGCGTGGGCACAATGGTCGACAGATTCTTTCGAAGGCGGGTCCCCGCGTTGGCTGCTGGTCGATAGCGATTGCAACGCTCAGCTGACGGAGCAGCAGATCAGCCTGCTTCTCCCTCACAACGGGCGCACTTGCGAGTTGCTCGAATTGGCCTGCGGCCATGGGACGATGGCAATCCTGGCTTATCCCATTGAGCCCTGTGCCATCATCGAAGAATTCAAGCCCTCGCTCTGGGTTCGCTCGAGCAGTGGCGGCATTCAGCTCGGTGTTCGCGTGGTTTTTCCCTTCGCCGAGCATCCGTCGACCGGCGGTCGGCTTTCAACGGTCCTCTGGGGATCCGCCTATGCGGATACGGGTCAGTGGCAAATGCTGCGTGTGGAGGCACTGGAAGAACAGCTTCGCCAAGAGAGCATCGTGCTCCGCAAGAGATTTGGAAGTAACCTCCGGCTGGAGGGAGCCTACATCGACTCGATCGTCTTGAATGGCTACACGGGGCCCGGTAGATTTCGCCTTCAATTGGACGACCTGGAGCTGCGTGGAATGGTTTCCATGGCTGCCACTGGAAATCCACCGCCTGCCAACTGGCGTCAAGATTGGCGGTGGGTACATCGTGGACCGTCGAAGGAATCACGTTATTGGGCGAGGCCCAATACGCCTGCCGTATGGATCCAATATCGCGGTGAACAATTGGGGTGGCTGAAGTCTCTAGGTTTCACCGGTCTGGTCATGGATCAGATTCCCACTGCCGAACAACTTGCGGAGGCGCATCGCTCCGAGTTGGACGTCATCAGCCCACCGCCGACGTATCCGATCGAATATCCGCCCGAGTCTTTGGCATCCTTAAAAGGCTGGCTCATCGGAGCAGCTTTGGACCATCGACAAGCCAACCTGGCCCAGGCGCAGGCGGAACGCGTATCCGCCTTGCCGGTATCCATGCATAAGCCCTTGGTGGCCGAGGCTCTGGAGGACTACTTTCGCTTCAGTCGTTTGGCCGACCAGTTAATCGTGCCGCAACCCTTGCCTGCGGCAGCGGGTGAACCGCGAGAAAAAGTTGAATGGCTCGCTCAACGCTTGGGAACCACCAAGCAACGCAGCGATGGTTGGGTTTCGATCAGTCTTGGCATTCCACCCAATCTAACAGACCAATTCAAAACGGCTTTGGAAATTGTTGATCCCACGGCGGATGGTGAAGCGTTGACGGTAGACCCGCTAGGATTTCGTCAACAACTGGTGAGTTCCGTGGTTTCCGGAGCCAAGGGTGTATTTGTGCGAACGTTTCGCCCATTGGATTTGCGGAATACTTCGGATAGCGCTCAACTGGCTGCGATCCGCTGGGTGCAGAATGATTTGCGGTTGTGGGGCCCATGGATTGTCAGTGGTCAGCCCGTGCGTCCTCCGACGACCAATGACCCAAGCTGGATGTCCGCAAGTTGGAGAATCGAGGACAGCCAACTGATCATTGCCCAAACCGGTAGAAACGGCAGCCAATACTGCGTTCCGCCAACATTCCAGAGCCCGTTGGAAATGGGATTACCTTCGGCCACTGCGGGCCAACAAGTTTTCCGATTGACTTCCGGCAGTTTGGAGCGAGTAGCCGTCGAAAGCTCTCCGGCTGGATTGAAATGGCGGATTGAGCGCCCCGTACCGGTCGAGTCCTTTTTGGTCAGCTCCAATCCCGTGGTCATCAATTTTGCCCGACGGCACATGCAAGCGGTAGCTTCTCAGAATGCCGCCGACCAGGCCGAGGTCGTCAGTCACAGCATGCGTCTGGCGGCGGAATTGGCCTCGGCACGTGGCAGACGCGATGAAGCTCCCGATCCCAATGAGATCGCCCACAGTCAAGCTCTGGCAGCCGCACAACAACAAATCGATAGCGGGCTCCAGGCTTTGCGATCACAGCAGTTTATCGCAGCCACGCGTCTCTTCCAGGAAGCTAGCGACGCTATCCAGGGTGTGCTTTTTGACGGGTATACGCGAGCCACCGAGAACCTGGCAACTCCGCAGTCCAGCCCCTTGGTGGTTACCGCCGCCGCGTTGCCCTTGCACTGGAAGATCGCGGATGCATGTGAACGCAGCCAGTGGCTGGAGCTCGAACTGCCGGGTGGAAGCTTTCGCGATCTGAACGGGATGCTGCAAGCCGGCTGGGAACAGAAGCGAAGATTAGAGGAAAAGGTAAATCTGCGAGTCGAGCTAGTGCCGCCTGTCACATCGCAGTCGGGCGGCTTAAGATTGGCCGCCTACTCATTACATTCCGATACACCGGTAATGGGAGGCTTCGAGGGAGCGTCTTTGCGTGTCCGCAGCGCCGCCGTACCCGTTGAGGCGGGGCAATTGATTCGGGTCTCGGCCACGGCTCGCATATTGCACGCTGACAACCAACCAGGGAGCGGTTTGTTGGTATATGACAATCAAGTTGGCCAAAGTCTAGGTCAACTTGTTCGAGGACAACCTTCGCAGAGCATCCCGGTGGAACTCTATCGTTTTGCCGTACAAGACGGTGAGTTTCGACTGCTAGCCGAATGTCGCGGTGAATGTGATATCGTATTAGAGGCTGTACGCATCAGCGTGATCCGCCCGGCAACCAATCGTTCCAGCTATTCAACCAATCCTCTCCAGTCAGAATTCTGGAACAACCCGCCCATTAATGACTGAGTGACCGTCCAATGTCGTGTTCGACTTTCTTTAGCTCCCCGAGAGTGAATTGACATCTTCGCAACTATGCACTGAAGCACAATCGATTTGGCGAGCGGGCGTGGAGGCCGTCAAACCACAGCGGCTCTTTCAAGACAAGATCGCCGTTTCCGCCCAGCAAATCGAAATCGGGTCATCGCGTGTGGATCTCAGCGGCACAGGGCGGGTGATTGTAGTTGGAGCCGGCAAGGCATCCGCCGCAATGGCTATCGCCTTGGAACGCTATGTGCTTTACCCGTTGAAAGAGGTCATCCCGAATCTGCAATGGAGCGGGTGGATCAATTGTCCGGAAGGTAGTTTTGACCCTGCGGAAGCGGGCACCCAGATTGAGCTCTTTGAGGCACGGCCGCCGGGTTTGAACGAGCCCACAGAAAAGGCCGTCTTGGGAACTCAGAAGATCCTGCAATTGCTCTCAAGTTGCCAGCCAAACGACTTGGTCATCTGCCTGCTCTCTGGAGGAGGTTCTGCCCTGCTCAGCTCACCCATTGATGGATTGACGCTGGGTGACAAACAGAATGTGGCGCGTCTGGTTGCAGCTGCGGGTGGAAATATCGTCCAGCTCAATACGGTTCGACGGGCACTGAGCAATGTGAAAGCCGGCGGATTGGCCAGAGCCTGCCGCGCAAGCAAGATGCTGACCTTGGTCATTTCGGACGTTCTGGGTGATTCCTTGGAAACCATTGCCTCGGGCCCGACCTATTTGGATTCTCCAGCAGAGCCAGCGGAAGCTATCCGCGTGCTGGAGACGTTGAGTTTGGCCGACCGCCCGGAACTTCAAAACGTGTTGCGCCGGCTGCGGATCCAGGAGCGACAGCTCGGTCCAGCCGAATGCAGTGTGGAACACGTCATCCTGGGAAGCAACGTGGACGCCGTGCGAGCCGCCGAATTGCGTGCTCTCGAACTGGGTTACACCTGCCAGACATCAACGGCAGACTACGCGGAAGGCGATGTGCTGGAACTCGCTGACAGCCTGTCACAGGGTCTGCTAGCTGATTTACGGTGCACTCAAGACATTCAGCGTTCCACTCCCAAGTGCATCATCAGCGGTGGCGAGCCAACCGTATCGTTGCCCGCCCATCCGGGCCGAGGAGGCCGAAATCAACTGCTGGCACTGGCCATCATGAAACGCTTGCAGGATGCCGGTTGGCCCTCTGCCAATCTGCGAGAACTGGCTTTCGTCAGTGGTGGCACCGATGGAGAGGATGGACCGACGGATGCCGCCGGAGCCTGCTTCGATTCCAGTTTGGCTCAACAAGCAGACGCATTGGGGCTCAACCCCGATGCATTCATCACGAGCGCCGACCCATATAATTTTTTCCAGCCCGTGGGAGGCTTGATTCAGATCGGTGCCACAGGAACGAACGTGTGTGACTTGCGCGTTGCCGTGATTCGCTAATGGCAAACATGGCTGCCGGAACAGCTTGACCTGCCGCGTCACACCTTAGCGTGGAACCCATCCGAAAACCCAAGAGAGCCGCGGCTAAGGCGAAGGCGACTAATGGTTTTCGGATAGGTTCTTGGCTTAGTTCAAAGGCAGATTACAGGCACGCAGCACGGTTTCCTGGACGAGCAAGTCATGGGCATACGAATAGTCGCTCTCCTTTTGACTGCGAATGATTTTTGCCATATCAGCTGCGTCGGCAACATATCGTTGATAGGGCGGAAAGCGAATTCGCTGCGCACCCTGGTCGTAGGATTCTCTTGCTGCCGACAGCGTGAGTAAGACTTCGGGGCGATCCAGGGGCTGAATCTGCAGCGTACCTTCCGATCCGCATACCACCAGATGTCGGCGGGAAAATCCGTCAACTTCCAGTGCACTGGACTTAACGGTCGCAAGTGCCTTGGGGTAGCTCAATACGGCCAACATGTTGTCCAGCAATGCATCCTGGCTTGCACCTGCGTGTTGCCCATATGCAGTTACCTGATCTGGTTCTCCGAGAATGCCTATTACCAGATCCAGCAGGTGGCATCCGAGCTCAAACATCATGCCACCCGGATATTCGGCCAATCGCTGTCGGTCATCATCCTGGACCACCTTGCTCATGACCGCGTGGACTTCGAATACTTCCCCCAGCCAGCCTTGCTCGAGAAATTCACGGAGCAGAATCACGCCCGGGTTGTAACGATACATGTATCCCATTTGGACCAGCAACTGTTGGCGGGCAGCCATGTCGAGTATGCGTCGAAACTGGGGCAAAGACTGTCCCGCCGGTTTGTCCAAGTGCAGATGCTTACCTGCCTGCAATGCACGCTCGGCTGTGTCCAACAAGTCCTTGACCTGGGTTTCGATCAAGACCGCCTGTAGTCCAGGAACATTCAGCAATTGTTCCTCGGACATCCAAGGCAAATCTCGAAAGGTTGGCTGCTGCCTGGCCGCCTGTCGCAATTGCGGGTCGGGCTCGACAATCCCCACGACCTCGTAGTCAGGCGATTCGCGATAGACGGCAAGCTTGTTCGCATGCGCGTGCCCAACACCAATCTGACCGATTTTGATCTTCTCCTGTCCAGTCGTATCGGCCCTGCAGCTCGCGGCCAAACTGCCTAGCGAAAGGAGCCCGCCGGCGATCCGCTGGATTGAATGTCTACGATTGCTTTTCAAAATGCCGCTCCCCCTTTGGGCCCGTCAACATCTCTATCCAGACACGGAGCACTTGAAACCTTTCCGAGAACCAAAGAGAATCGCGGCTAATGGCTTTCGGAGAGGTTCTTAATTTCGGGCGGCTCCCAATCCGGGATGCCTTCTGCCGCCAGTTGCTCTTCATACCAAACATGAAAGGGACGGGTGGGGGACATGGGAGCGTCTTCATTGACCATCAAGGGACGAGCTTCCTTCCAGAACTGTTCGTAGGCAACTCGCATCTCTTCGGCAACCTGCGGATGCTGATGGAGGACATCCGTAGTTTGTCCGGGGTCAGCCAGCATGTCGTACAAAGCGCCTGCGCCGCGACGCTCGCCTTCCGCCATTTTCAAAGTGCCTTGCCCCACGTAGCGAAAACGCTGATTTCGAACCGCAAAGTTGATCCATTGGTTGCTATCCGGATCTTCTCCCGTCTTCCAGCGTCCCTTGTGGGTGAAAAGATAACGGTCAGGCCAGTCGGAGGTTGCCGAACCTTCGATCAGCGGCAACAGATTGCGACCTTCCACTTGCCCGGGTGGTAACTCAGCTCCAGCCAGAGCGGCCAGTGTGGGCAAGATATCGATGTGAGCCGCAATGCGATCAACATCCTGTGCAGCTTGAATCTTGCCATCCCAACGTATGAAGAACGGCACACGAACGCCGCCTTCGTCGGTCGAGCCCTTTAGTCCTTTCATGCCCGCGTTATAAAAAGGATAGCCGTTTACCAGCGGCTGATCTTGTTTACCCGACCCACCACCGGTCATGCCATTGTCGCTCATGAAGATAATCAATGTATTCTCCAACAGCCCCCATTGTTCCAAGCGGTCGATCAGAACACCAAAATTTTCATCGATGTTCTCGATCATGCCGTAGAAGCCTGCCGTTTGACTGGAGAATCCTAGATTTTCAAACTTGGCGGTATTGGCTGGCGGAGCAATGAAGGGACCATGCGGCGCGTTAGTGGCGATGTAGGCAAAGAAGGGTCGTTCTGCCTGACGCTGCTGATCGATCCATCCTAGAGCAGCAGTGAAGAACAGGTCGGTACAGTAACCGTTAGTTTTGACGAAGCGTCCGTTGTGCCGAATGACGGGATTGAAATATTTGTTGTTGGGTGCATCCGCGCAGGAGCAGTTGTAAGCTTGTCCAATCCCTCCGGCGCCGTGGATAAACGACTCGTCGAACCCGCGATTCTGTGGTTGGTAGGGCTCCTCATCGCCAAGATGCCATTTGCCAAAGATGGCCGTCTTATAACCGACGGTTTGTAATATTTGAGGCAGCGTCGTGGCCTGCAGGGTCATGCGTTCGCGTTCCAGGATGGTATGCGTCACACCATTCTTCATGGGATGCCGTCCGGTCATGATCGCCGAACGGGTGGGAGAGCAGGTTGGGCTGACCAGAAACCTGGTGAAGCGTGTGCTGGCGTGATGGAATCGGTCTAAGTTCGGTGTTTGGATCCACGGATGCCCGTGCGCGCCAACGGGCGCAAACCCCTGGTCGTCCGTCATCACCAGAACGATATTGGGCCGAGCGCCCTGTAGCGATGGTCCGGCGGCGGCCAACGCGACATTCCAGCTGAGGAACAGGCTGCACAGAAACGTGATTGCAAGGCGGCCTGCGCTAGGGTGCCTGGCTTTGACCGAGTCGATACACATACTGAAATACTCCTGGAGTTGGTTCCTTGTTCGGCCCTGAGCAATCGACTGCAGTCGTGCCACTATTGAGTTCAAGAAATTTTGGGGATGAATCCTTGCGTCATTCTGGATACGACGCACCTTCACCTGAATGCATAGGGGAGCTTAGGGAAACTGTGCTTGCGTAGCCACCGCTCCGGCGCGGACCTTTCCGTTATCATCGAGAAAAGGCTTTGGATCGGAAACGCGTCCCAAAGGACGCACCCCGGGTCCGTTTTCGCTTATGCCAAGATCTTGATCCATTGCTTGGGCGAGCGTCTCCAAACGGCGGACCACGTCAGGATGCTCTTCGGATACATCAGTTTGTTCTCCCACATCCGCTTCCAGATTATAAAGCTGCAGCCCAACCGCTCGCGCATCGGGGTTAATCGGATTCGCGTCCTTTTCCTCCGACTTTTTCGGGCTACCGAAATGCAACTTCCACGGGCCGCTGCGAATCGCTTGCAACTCCAAACCGCGAAAGTAGTAAAAGTCCTGGTGCCCCGCAGCGTTTGGCCGCCCCAGCAGAATCGGCGAGATGTCCAGCCCATCCAGCTTGGTAGCGGGAAGTGCAGCGCCGGCCAGCTTGGCAAAGGTGGGCAAGATATCGAGCACGCTGACGATTTCGGCATTTGATGTGCCGGCGGGAACGCTTCCGGGCCACCAGGCCAGAGCGGGTACTCGCATTCCTCCCTCCCAGGTGCTGCCTTTGAAGCCGCGCAGCGGACTGTTGCTGCCGCGACGCGTTCCTCCATTGTCAGAAACAAAGATGACCAAGGTCTTTTCTGAAATTTGGAGCTCGCGCAGGGTGTCCAAGACTTGGCCTACGCTCCAATCGACTTCTTCAACCCAGTCGCCATAGAGTCCGTTGCTGGAGTGCCCCACCCAGGATTTACCCGGATAGAGTGGAAAGTGCACGGCGCTATGAGGCAGGTAGAGAAAGAAAGGCTGTTGATGATGCTCGCGGATAAATCGCACCGCCGCCTGAGTATAGGTCTCAACGATCGCCTGCTGCTGATCTTGCTTGACCCTGTCGATGACTTTGTCATTCTCTACAAGCGGCATCGGTGGTTGATGCAAACCGCGTATTCCTGCCTCATCGCGGTTGATCTTACCGCTGGGTTTCCTGTCAGGTATCGGCTTACCAAAATCACTCTTCGAGCCATCTTCGAGCGTCCCCATGTCGTTCGAGTAGGGAATACCCAAATAGTAGTCGAAGCCCTGAGCCGTGGGCAAAAATTGGGGCTGGTCACCCAAATGCCATTTACCAATACAGGCGGTTTGATAGCCGACATCTTTAAGCAGCTCAGCGATGGTTCGTTCCTGTGGATTCAAACCAACGGCCGCAGCCGGGAACAGCACGTGGGATGTTGGCAAAACACGTTTGGGGTAACAGCCTGTCATCAATGCGGCGCGGGACGGAGAGCAAACCGGAGCCGCGTAGAAACTTGTGAGAGCCAGCCCCTCTTCCGCCATGCGATTGAGGTTGGGGGTCTTGTTCAATTCGGAGCCGAAGGGACCAATGTCAGCGTATCCAAGATCATCAATATTGATGATCACAAGATTGGGCGGGTCCGCGGCTCGACAAATTTGCCCGCCAGCCGCAGCGAGCAGTTGCCAGAGCATCATCATCAGGGTCAGCGGAAAACGATTCGCAATCATGCTGCGTTGGCTCCAGTTTGTGAGTCTCTCAGTTCGACATTTCCCGCCAAGCGGGGCTTCCCGATCCTTGGGTAAGCTGTCATGGTGGCAAGAGAGCAACCGGCGGTCAAGCAATTAGTGTGAGAGACCCGCAATGCCTACGGCTCCCTTCCAGAAGTATGCAGACCAACGAGTGGGGCACTACCGTCAAGTTGGCAGAGCAATTTCGGGCACAATCGCAAGGTAAAGGCATGGACTCCAAACATCGATATTTCGTGGGACCCGAGTTTCACCATGACAACAGTGTCACCTTCCGCGTCTGGGCTCCCAATTGCTCGGATCTGTCGCTTCGCATCCAGGAGCCCGACGGTTCTTGGCAACGCCATGCCATGCATCATGTTGGCCACGGTGAATTTCAAAATCGTCTATCGGTCGCCTCGGACGCGCGTTATTGGCTGGAACTACCGGACGGGAAACTGCGACCGGATCCCGCCAGTCGATTCCAACCCGAGGGCGTTCATGGTCCGTCGCAACTGGTCGACACCCGGCTTTTCCCAACAGAAAACAGCTGGCGGGGAGTTCCCCAAGAGTCACTCATTATTTATGAGCTTCATGTCGGAACCTTTACCGAGGAAGGCACTTACCAGGCAGCCGGTGAACGTTTGAGTGAACTGGCAGATCTGGGGATCACTGGTATCGAATTGATGCCCATCGTGGAGACGGCCGGTAGTCGCAACTGGGGCTACGACGGGGTCAACCTCTACGCACCACGCAATAGCTACGGCTCTCCTTCGGAGCTTGCAGAATTCATTCGCTTGGCGCATGACCAGGGCATCGCCGTCATCTTGGACGTGGTCTACAACCACTTTGGTCCCGAGGGGAACTACTGGCACGATTTTGGCGGCTATATTTCTCCGGTGCACCAGACGCCATGGGGCGATTCACCGAATTTCGATGCTCCACTTTCGAGCTCGATGCGCCGGTTCGTTGTGGAGAACGCTGAATTCTGGATCCGAGACTACGGCTTTGACGGATTGCGACTCGATGCGATTCACTGCATGCGCGACACGAGTCAGCCGCACATTGTGACGGAGATCGCTCGACAGGTGGCGAACTTTCGCGATTCCCAAGCAAGGCACATCCATCTGATCGCGGAAAGCAACGTCTATGATCCTGAGATGCTCAGCCCCTTGGACCAAAACGGGCATGGCTACGACGCTGCCTGGTGCGATGATTTCTTGCATTCTGTTTTCGCCGTGCTACGACCGGGCGTTCATATGTCCAGTCGGGAATATGCTCCCGATACGGATTTGAATGCAGTATTGCAACGCGGTTTCGTGTACCGTGGCACGCTTCACGAGACTCGTCAGAGGATACCTTTCAACACATCCGCAACCTCCCCCCATACTTCCGCGCCTGCGGTACGCTGGGAGTCGTTGGTTTATGCGATTCAGAACCATGACTTCGTAGGCAATCAACCGCATGGCAAGCGATTGCATCAGATCGTCGGCGTTGAGGCACAAAGAGCGGCCGCCGCGCTCTTGTTAATGCATCCGGCAATTCCGCTGCTTTTTATGGGAGAAGAGTTCGCGGCGTCCAACGGCTTTCAGTTCTTTGTGGATTTCGGCGACAAGCCGTTACGGCAGGCGGTAGAGCAGGGGAGAAAGGCGGAGTATCCACAACACGACTGGGAAAGCATTGATTCGCCTCTTTCGGAAGAGGCCTTTATCCAGTCGCGTATCGGGCCGGTCAACGAGGGGGATATGGCTACCCGCGGCTGGTACCGCAACTTGATTGCGCTGCGTCGACGCTGGTCCGTGGATGGTCTGCTGAAACCCGAAAACTACTCCGGCGTGTGGGATGCCAAGCGGCAACTCGCACATCTCACCTATCGCGGGCAGGAAGCGACAGGCAATGTGCTGATCCGCTTGCATGCCATGGGCGATTCGCCGCGGAACCTGAGCCTGCCCGTGCGGGGAGAGTTGCTCTTATCGACAAACTGCCAACAGGAAGATTCATCCCTATTGACGATGCACGCCTTCGGTGTGGCCATATTTCTCGGCCCCCATCTCAGTCCGTGAGTAGTTGTAAT
>JANSWS010000609.1 GCA_024743355.1 bacterium | reverse complement strand
CGATATGCTGTTGCTGGTCAAATAAGAAACGATTGGCGAACTCCGAGGATTGCTGCTCAAGCGGACCTACAAAATTAATGAGTCGGGAGAGCTCTCGCAGATCGTTACTGACTGCTGTTTTTTCATCATGCAAGTGGCTAATCGCGACTGCCAAACAAATTCGATCTTCCAGTAGCTCCATTCGTGGCCGGAAGGATCGCGAAAAGAGAAATCTCCGCATTTGGCCCGTCCCTCAAAGCTAAATCGCGCTCAACATAAAAAAAGGCGTGCTAGACAAAGCACGCCCTACGAGATTAATCACAGCATATCAAAGTAAAGTTTCGTATAACGTGCCCCTGAGTAACGCGCAAGACGCTGATGTCATCCCAATATTCTCACATGCACGATAGGCGTCTGCGACGGTACAAGCACCCAACGCCAAAGAATGCTGAAACAAGCACCAGGGCACTTGGCTCGGGCACAGCGTTGAAGCTTGCACTCCCGTATCTAACACTCCCGGGCACGGTACCATCAGCAAATAGATTCTCAAGCTCGACGCCACTACTGCCTAAAGCCAGGGTGGTCGTCGTTCCCGCCGGCCCTTCGGCCTGGAAGCTGACGGTGCCGAGTCGGACCTGAAATACATCATTTCCTCCCTCCATGAATGATGCCACCTCAACCCCACTCGTGATGTCTCTTGCTTGCACGTTCACTTGCAGCACACCACCCGCAGGAGGTGGCGCCTGGCTGAAGACAGGATCGAATCGATCTAAGGCATCATTGAGTGCCCAAGATACGAAGGTAGGCCCCGCTGAACTTCCAGGTGTGGTCATCGAGAAATCAAGATCGAATCCTGCCGCATACAGTCCGTCCATACCATCTATTGCTAACATGGCCGTGCTATCACCGCTGCGGATCTCTCGGAAAAAAACATCAATCGTCTGCGTCTGACCGACCTCTACGTTGTACTCAGTCTGATCAAATACGATTTCATAAATCAGGTCGCAACGTCCGGCAGATGGAGAAAGCAAGAAGATCATTGCTGCAAGCGTCAGGATGTAAGTCTTCATCTTTTGACCATTTAAGGAAGTGTAATTTTCGGGAAAAATACGAATCCACATAATACTCATTCTTCGGGGGTGATACCAGCTTAAAGGCGTATTTGGCCGAGAAAAGGTGAATCAGCGGCCTGAGCAATTCAGGGAACGCTGAACGATTCAAGTTGAGCTGGAATTCTTGGAGTTTTTAGTCCCTACATTGGCCCCCCCCTCTTCCCTGCATCTGCGCTCCAAGTCGCGACAAAGCTCGATTCACGCGAGATTTCTAATCCACCCGCTTTATGCACAATCCAAATTGCTCCCCTGCTATTCGAAATCCAGTTTTTTATTCAGGTTGCGGCGGAACAACAAAGAATCCAACGGGTCGACAAAGCCATTGTTGTTCGAGTCGAAACGCTCATCGTAGGCTGGGTCGGTGGATGGCTTGTTCAGCGAGCGTCGGAAGAGCAATGAATCGAGCGGATCGACAAAGCGGTTGCCATTCGAGTCACCGAAGTAACGATAGAATGCGTCGATTTCTTCATCGCCAAAGATGAAATCTGGCCCCTGCCAACCATCAATTCGGCTCCCATGAACCCGCAACTCGTAGTTACCGTCCAGCAGTCCGCCGCCCGCACCGGTATGTACTCCACTGAAGCCAAGCGTGACGATCGTTTGCCCATTGCCTCCCGGCGACTGCGTGGCAGTCACGTCAACCGTCGTGCCCGTACTGCGCTCAACAACCTCAAAGGCTCCCGGTGCAAATTCAATCTGCCCATCAAACTCGAGTGTTAGCGATTCGACTCGTGATCGTTGAGCTGTTCCGTCTCCCACGATTGGCGAACCGACGATCTCGACAACATTCTCGACACTCAGGTTCAATATTTGTTCGTGAGTGTTCCCAAACGCATCACTGACTCGCACTCGCACTGAGTAAAAAGCTTGCGACTCGAAGTCCAGCACTTCACCCTGCTGCAGGAAGATCTCGTCGCCGTTGATGAGGAAGCGGGCATTGTCGTCGTCTCCCGTTCCCGCTATCAATTCATAAAGATGCACGTCGTCGACATCCTGATCGGCAGCGCTCAGTGTGCCGAACAAAAGATCCGCTGCGGACGTGCCAGTGTTCTCATAAATCGTTTGTTGATCTAACAAAATGGCCGTGGGGTGGTGCAAGACGACGACCACACTTCCGGAGACTTGCGTCTCGTTGCCTGCTTGGTCAACCGCTAGTACCCGCACCAGATGTTTCCCAGAACCCAGAGCGGGACTGATCAGGTTGTCGGCCAAGGTCCATCCACCTACGCCGTCATTGACCGCCTGGTATTGCTGGCCACCGATGGTTAGATAGACCGTGGCTGTCCCGTCGTCAATGCTACCGCTCAGCGGTGGACTGACATCGTCGGTCACAAGGTCCGGAATATCCGCTACCGGTGCGTCCAGATCGACATGATGGGTGAGCAATTGTTCGGAGACGCCACCATCCAGATCGCGAATGGAAACTTTGACGTTATAAGTTCCGCTACTGCGATACTGGTAATCCAGCTCGAAATCACCGCTCTTCAACTCCAACGGCAAAACGACACCGTCACCCAGGTCGACGGTGCCCGTCAGCTCGTCGCCTGAACCGGCATCGGCCACGGAACCAGTGAGTTCCAACGGTGCCGCGGAATCCGAGCTCGACCCGCCCGCCGCGGAAACGGTGGGATTCTCATTTCCAATTTGCAGTTCCATAGTGCGCGTAGCTTGAACTGTCTGATCGTCGACGACCAGAGTGATCCAGTACGTGCCTTCATCGGGTGGCGTGAACTGAGCTGTGTCGGTAGTTTCACCAGACATCGACAATTCCTCACCCACCGGGCCAACGGCCGTCCAGTGATAGGTTAGCGCGTCTGCACCTGGCTCAACCAGGTTCGAAACCGTAAAGGTCAGCAACTGACCTTCGACCTTAGGATCCGAAGAAAGCGCAATACCGAATCTCGGAGCCACATTGGATACGCTGACGGGCAGCGTTTGCTGCCTGCTGCCAGAGTCTTGATCGGAGACCGTCAGTCGCAGAGTGTAGTTCGTTTCGTTCGGCTCTGGGTTTGTGCGTGTGAATACTGGCGCGGTCGAACTGTCGATGATGGCGTTGCTGCCATCCAGCAATT
>JANSWS010000191.1 GCA_024743355.1 bacterium | reverse complement strand
GATCCGACATGGAATACGACTGTTCGCCGAGCGTCGAATCACCAAAGCCGCGAAATTCCGGTGCGATGACATGGTATCTGTCGGCAAGATGGTCCAACTGCTCTTTCCACAACCGATGGTCCAGCGGAAAGCCATGCAGCAACATCAGCGGTGGACCGCTGCCGGCGGCGACAATCGAAATGGAACGCCCGCCCGGTCCGAGTATCGAAAGTCGGTGACTCACAGCAAATCTCCATTGAGAAGCTTGTAAATCCAGCGGATCGCTAAAAGGGCCAATAGACCGAGCAGAAGACGTTCATTCAGGTACACCACGCAACGCCAGGCACGCGACGATTTCGCATTGTTTGCCGGCTGCCAGGCATAGGCAATTGCCAACGGGATTTGGGCGAGCGTGTACAGAAACAGCAAGCCTCCCATCCAATGTAGCTGCCATGCCTGGTGCCACTCTCCGTGGGCGAGATGAATAAAGCTGCGCGTCAGTCCGCAGCCGGGGCAGTCCAATCCGAATTGCAACCTCAGCCCACAGGTTTCGGGCAGCGACCAGCCGAGGCCTAGAATCTGTACTTCTCTGCCGTTACCGTGCGTGAGGATTCGCGCGCCTAACAGTACGGCCAGGGGGCCTAGCAGCCAGATCGTGGCCGTGCGTCGACGATAACTTTGACCACGTTGCTTGACTGCCTGAGTCCTTTCATCGGCAATGATCTCTCCAGGTGTGGCGACGGGGCGCTCGGCTTGGGGTGGCAACGCTTCTGCGTTGTTAGCCCCAGGATCGAAGTTCAGGCTCTCGCTTTCGCAGGCCTTACCGATCGGGGGCGGGCTATTTGTGTGCGTATTCAACGTTGCTTGTCGTCGCTGTCAATCGTGGAGGGAAAAGAAGCATAGGTGGACTCATTCCCTTTGGTTTGCGGGGTGCCGCGGGTCCAAGATTTGCCCGGTCGCAGCACAAAGAACCACAAGCCACACATAACGGAAAGCAAGGCGGCCAATTCCAAATAGGTTTCGCGCTGAAGCTTTGAACCCAGATCTTCCACCGGTTTCGCTACCGAGCTGCTCCGCTCCTGCACCAAAACCCACAAATTCGTGGTGTCTTCGCGGTTGCTGCCGACACGCCTCGGAAGCCTCACCGGTTTCAAGGCGGCGATCCAGGTGCCGGAAAACTTGGGGTCTTCTGCAAAATCCGCCGACGGATCCCGGTAGTCGATGATGCCACCGTCAGTGACCAAACGCTCCAGAATGCGCGGGTCGATTTGTGGTACCGGAGCGTTGCGGAGTTCACCACTCTGTTCAATTTCCTTCAGAAATGGGTGATGCAGCAAGGCTCCCCTTTCGTTGCCTGGACGGCCATCGATGAGCGAGGCAAAGCGTTCCAGCTGACTCTCGGAGCTGCCCGCCAACAGTTCAAAGTTTCCTAAGTTGATGGTTACTACCAAAACTCCAATCGGGGTCTGGTCCCGACGATCTTCATCCACATCGGGGTGCCAAATCGGAGTGCTGATGCCAACTTTCCACTTCAGTGTGGCCGTGCTGCGAAACGCGGAGGACAAATGTGTGTAACGTATGGGGCTGAAGTTCTCACTCGGATCGGACTTTTTGCCGTCGGAGGGCTGGCCGTTAAAGTAAGTTCGATACGCATAGTTGCGTCCCAAGGGACTCGTGGCCCGCTGCTCTTCCGGGTTTGCAAAGTGGATGCCAATGTGCGTGCCACGGGAATCTGTGACAAACACCGTGTTAAAAATAGTGCTGCCAACATCAGCATCCTGAGCAAGCGTAGATAGCCTCGTAGAGAGGTGTTCCGATAGCTGTGATTGTGACTCCAGGCCGACCAATTGCTCGCGTTCTTGGGGATGGGACTTTCCATCGGCCAGAACGCTCAGAAGCGGACGACCGTCCTGGACGACTTGCCACACCAGGTTTCTAAGCTCCTTGCGCTCGGCCTCGTCCTCCACCATGCGAAACAAGCCCGCGATCTCGCCTTCCAGAAACTGAGCCGCAACCATGGCCGTGTCCTTGTTGCTGCGGACCGCCCATTGCTGGACGCTCTGAATCGATTCCTTCTTGGCCAGATTAATGCTGCGAGCCGAGAAGAACATGATGAGCAGCAAAAGCAGAATCGGACCTAAGACGCCCAGAAAGTAGAGAGGTCTGCGAATCCGCGCTCGGGCCCGAGTATCCAGCGCCGCTATCACCTGCTGGACGTTGCCATACCGGTTCTCAGGATTGGGGGCCAGACATCGGTCGATGATCAGGCACAGACTTCGATCGATGCCGCGTCTGCGATAGTGTAAGCGGGGCCTGTCAGCGAAACGAATGGTATCGCGGTAACGCTTCAGTCTTTCGGTCAAGGAATTGGCCGTGTCGAGCGTCTCAATGATCTCAGGCGTACGATACGGTGGGCTGCCGACCAACATGCAATAAGCGATCGCACCCAAGGCATAAATATCCCAGGCTGCGGATGGCTGAGCGTTGAGATCCGCTTGTTCGGGCGCCATGAAGAACAGGGTTCCCAGTGAGGGCGTTTGCTCATTCGTCATTCTGCTTTGGCCGAAGTCCGCCAGTCTCGGCCGTAAATCATGGTCCAGCATGATATTGGCGGGCTTCAAGTCACAGTGCAAAACGCCCTTTTCGTGCGCATACGACAATCCCTCGGCGATCTCCTGAAGCATCTTGGATGCCGCGGAAACACTGAGCGAACCTTGCGAACGCACCATGTCTTCCAGCGAGCCGTTTTCCAGATACTCCATCACGTAGTAAGGTGGCTCTGCCTTCCACCCGACACTTAGTATCTGGACGATGTATCGCCCGGTCGACATGTTCACCAAGTGCTTGACTTCTCGGTTGATCAAGGACCAGTCGACGCCCTGGCGGTGCAAATAGAACTTGATCGCGACCTGACGACCCGTGTTCAGGTCGTGCCCCTGCCATACTTGGCCGAACGCTCCCTGCCCCAGAAGCTTGTCGATACGATAGCCCTCGATTTTCGCGGGGGGAATCGTGGTTTGCAGACTCAATTGCTCGGAATGGGCGAGTCCGTTCAGAGATTGCTGCTGAGTGGCGTCAGAGTTCATGTTGCAAATATTCTAAAGCCTTGTCGCAAATCCTGGCGGAGTTCATAGCTAGCTTGTGCTAACCGGAACCTAGGTGGCAGGAGTTGGCCTAGTGGTCAGCCTTGGTCCCCTAACATTCTAGCGATTCGAGCTACCATCGGATGCTGCCGCGCAGTTCTTTGGGATTTGCCGTGCGCAGGCTGACTCAGAAAGAATGCACAACGGCATCTCAGCATCAGATGGTGCCTTGCGGCTCCATGCAAACGTGGCTCCGCGCTGACGCTGTGCGGACGGGGCTGGATGCAGACGGCTGTTTTGCCATTCCAACAGAAACGAAAGACGCTAGGTTAGTTCTACGCAAAAAAAAAGGCGAGACCGATTGGAGGACAACCGGCTCGCCTACACGGGGGGTGAGAAAGCTAATGCTTTCAGAGCGACTTCCTTTGCTCCGAAGTTAGCCTAGGTTGAATCCCTGGTGCATTCTGGTGGGCAAAGCATAAATGGGCTGGTTGACCCGCAGAGGGGGTAGCGACTGCGCCAAAGATAGCGGTTGATGGGAAAGTCCAACCTGTCCAGTTTGGGTTTGTCTCAACTTACGAGGTTCGTTGCCGTCTGTGGGAATCCTGGCTGGTATTCGAGCCTCGTGGAATTCACCCAGATGCGAACAAATGCAGCAAACTGTCGCCCATGCCGCTGGGAAGTTTTGCTAAGTTTTCCGTCGCCGGGGAACCCAAAGATTTCAATATGACGCGTACCGAGAATTCATTGGACATCGAGCAAGCACTGGATTTAGCCGAGTCGGAACAGAAGCGTTGGGCGGGGAAAATGATTCGCCGGCGTTTGCGAGCTATTGGGAATGTCGCACAGCAGTTGGCGGAGTCTGTCGACGAAATTGCCGCCGCGATTAATCGACCGAATGCAACGAAGGCGGATTTGCTGAGTTCGGAAATCATTCCCTTGGCCGACGCTTGCAAGTTCGCAGCCAAACAAGGCCGACAATTGCTTGCGCCTCGCTCGCTGTCCTGGTTCCAAGCTGCCTGGTGGATGGGACGCATCAGTGTCACGACTTTGCGTGAGCCATGGGGGACCGTGCTGATTTTGGCGCCTTCCAACTATCCCCTGTTCCTGCCCGGTGTTCAGGTGATACAGGCTTTGGCGGCAGGCAATGCGGTGCTGGTCAAGCCAGCCCCCGGATGTGCACTGGTCATGCACCGTTTCAGAGAGTGCCTGCTACGCGCCGGGATTCCAAAAGATCTGGTCCAAGTACTTCCTACCTCCATAGAGTCGGGTAAGACCGCGATCGAACTGGGAGTCGACAAAGTTGTATTGACCGGTTCCGTGGAAACCGGTCGCGCCGTTCTACGGCATTTGGCCGAGTCGCTCATTCCGTCCACGATGGAATTGAGCGGCTGCGATGCGGCTTTCGTAACTCCCCAAGCTGATCTGCAGCGGGCGGCACAAGCCCTTGCTTTCGGTTTGCAGTTGAATGGTGGAGCAACATGTATTGCGCCCCGGCGAATCTTTCTTACGCCCGAAAATAAAGATGAATTTGTGCGTAAGTTCCTGGCCGAACTCCAATCGGTGGGAGCCAGGTCGCAGGCAGCGAAAACAAGTCAGGCGGAAAGTCGCCAGCTCGGATCCTACTGGGTAAGCATGCCAGTCGCGCAGCAGGCCTGCAAACTGGTGGAAAAAGCCGTTTCGCAGGGCGCGAAGATAATGTCGGGAACGTTGCCGACATTGACTGGTGATTCAACGGAACGTGTTGCGATGCAACCCATTGTTTTGGATGACGTGCTTCCCAGCATGGAATTGGCTGGTTCAGATCTGTTTGCTCCCGTCGTGTCGCTCATCAACGTGCCTGACATGGCGACGGCCGTCAACCAGGACAAACTCTGTCCTTACAGCCTGGGTGCATCAGTTTTCGGTCCAAAGAGTTACGCGGAACACTGGGCTTCCCAGTTGGCCGCGGGCTGTGTGGTGCTGAATGATGTCATCGCGCCAACAGCAGACCCTCGAGTGGCCTTTGGTGGTCGTGACCACAGCGGCTGGGGCGTCACCCGCGGTGCTGAAGGCATTTTGGAAATGACACGTTTGAAAACCATCTGCATGAGACGCGGCCGATGGTTACCGCACCTGGATCCAGAAAACGCGCAGAACGCCGACATGCTGTCGCAGTTGCTCAAACTCTTGCACGGTGGTTCATGGCGGATCCGCTGGTCCGCCATGAGAGCCATCATGTCCATGGGCAAAAATGCCAAAAGCAGTAAGAGGCAGAACTAAAACCGACCCAACGACCCACATGAATTCTTACCCGTAGCTACGCTCGCCAGAGCGTGGTCGGCGTGGTCGACGTGGTCCACCGTCTGTCGACGTGGTCCACCGTCTGGCGAGGTCATCCACCGTCTGGCGACGGTAGCTACGGGTAAATTTTCATGTGCCGCTCGCCTTGAATGAGCTCCGCGTTAAGCATGTCTTAGCAGGTGACGCTCATCCGCCCGGAGCCCATGCTGATGGCGCGGTTTTTCTGGTTTGGGTTCTCAAACCTTGGTATCTCAGCGGTTGTTTCCGGAACGCTTGCGCGAGACAATGTTAGGGAAATCGATCCCAACTTCCATGGAGCTTCATCGTGACGCGAAGACTGACAGCTATGTTGTGCGGGCTGGTTTGCGCAGCCGTTTTGTTGAACCCGGTCTCTTCTTTGCAACGGTGCCACAGTCAAGAAAAGGACACGAGTTCTGAGCAGGCGCAGGACGCAAGCGAAGCTACAGATTCCGAGGATACGGATCCGGAGCCTGCCGAATTGGGAAGTGACGCCTTGCCCGGCGTGGAGGTCAAGCTGGTTTTGGAGGGATTGAACAACCCAACGGGGCTGGCTATCCAACCTGAGACCGGCGTCGTCTTCATCGCAGACTCGGGAAATCATCAGGTGGTTAAGTTGGTGGATGGCAAAGCTGAAGCGGTCATCACCGACTTTCCAAACGATGTCTACGGGCCGGGCCCCAAGGTGAATGTCGGACCGCTGGGCTTGCTGTTTCTCAGCAAGAACCGACTGGTTGTAGGTGGCGGCGGTTTGCCGGACGGGGAAGAGTTGTTGCGTGTCTATGAACTGCCAGAAGATGGTAAGCCGATCAAGGCCGAGGAAGGAATGTTGGCTTCGTTTAAGCTGGAAGCTAACGGAGATGTGCCCGGCGAGGGCAATTTTTACGGACTGGCAGCCTCTCCCACGGCGATTTACGTTTCCTGCAACGGCGACGACAACAAAGGTTGGGTCTCCAAGGCGCCCTTGGAGGGATTAGACGTCACCGGTTTCGAACGATTTCTGGCCACCAAAGAGGCAACCCAGGTGGATGGTCCCGTCGCAGTGGCAATCAGTCCCGAGGGGTACCTGGTGGTCGGACAAATGGGCGAAATCGACCAGCCTGCAGATAGCTTGATCACGTTCTACGACGTCATGGGCAAGGGTGAGATGCTATTGAATCTGCAGTCGGGATTGCACGATATATGTGCCATCACCTACAGCAAACGTGGCCAGATGTATGCATTGGACTACGCTTGGAATCAACCGGCCGAAGGCGGGCTGTTTCAAATCCTCGATGATGAAACCAGTGACAGTGGCATGCAGGCCAAACGCATCGTGTCTCTGGATAAGCCAACTGCCATGGCCTTTGATGCCGATGGATCGTTATTCGTCACCGTCCGTGGAGTGACCGAGGAGAACAACAGTTCTGGCAAGTTGATCCAAGTGACCAGCGATTCCGGTCTGTGACTTCGGCTAACACGCACCGGCGTCGGCCCCAATGATAGTCGTATCGGCCTTGGCCGACATCAGAATAGTCGGCCCATGAACCGGTACGCTTTCCGTCAGTTTTCATGAAAAGCCAGACACGAACCGCAGTGAGTGACACCCCTGGCTACGACTAGCGCGTGGGTGGAGGGAGTGAGCTTACGGCTGGCCTGCTAGCCGCGTCACTCGGCGCGGTAAAGCTGTTGGTTGTTGGTGATGAAATGCCTGAGGCTGGCAGCATGCCGCCGGCTTGGCCTGGTAGTTGATATACCGCCGCGTTGGCCTGGACGTTCGGATTGGCAACGCCCTCGGCCGTCCGATAAATGTCACCTGCCGTTTGGTAGGCGGCAACTGCGGATTGAGCGACGGATGAATTACTGATCTGATTCATCAGATCCCTTGCGAGAGCCAAATTCGGGTCGAGTTTGAGTGCCGTTTGCAAATGCTGCTGTGCGGCCGCCACATTCTGGTTTTGTACGTGCAAGTAAGCCACGTTGTAGTTGGCCACTGCCGGCGGGAAGACCTGCAGCAGTTCATTAACTGCCTCGTCGGACCGTCCACCTTTGACCAGCATCCCGGCCAGATTGTTGCGATAGCGGGGATTGGCAGGCTCCATCTCGATGGCCTTGCGAACCGCAGCCTGGGCTTCGGCGGATTGTCCTTGACCCTGCAGCGAGATGGCCAACTCGTTGTAGATGGCCGCTTGGGGTGACAACGCCAATGATTTTTGGAAGAACTCCGCCGCTTGAGCATGCTGCTGCTGACGGGCGTACAAGCGAGCGGTGCTAAGCAGCGCAGCCTGATTATTGGGTTCTTGCTCCAGAGCCTTGGTGTAGTTGTCGAGGGCCTTGCCGAAATTTCCCTGAGACTCGTACAACTGGCCGTTGGTGACCCATATCTCGGGCCCTAAAGTGCTTTTGTCAGGCATGTTGGCCAAGCTGGTGGGGTCATTCTCTTCACCATTCTTGGAAACTGTGAAGGTCGATGTGACCGCACTTTTGGTTTTCGAATAAGCACTCGAAACGGCTGTTCCCATTGATTTGAACTGGCCACTAATGCCTTTGGTGGTGCTGCTCAGAGTTTGGGAAAAACCCGACTTGGGCTTTTCCGTTGTCCCACCGTAAGCGTCCGTCGATGACCACTTGCTGGGGCTCAATGATGCACAGCCACTCGTTGACAGCGAAAGCAAGCCCAGTGCAACAGCGCGACGGAATTGTTTGGGGAGACACATCGCTTATCAACCTTGAGTTATACGGCTTCGCATCGACTACTCGACACCCATCCGGACGGTAGAACAGGCTGTCCTGCCATCCACAGCGGCAAACATTGCCTTCGAGCTTGCAAACCCACTTGAGTGTTTGCTAGCAAGCTGAGGAGGAATTTCGGTACCCGACCCGGCTATTCGTCATAAATCGGACGATTGGATGCGGGGCTTGAATCGAATCTCGCAACGCGTTGGCTTGAGCTGCGGGGTAGTCGCCTGCAGGGGTGGTGAAATCTGCTGGCGAATTTTCGTCACAAGCTGCGATAAGCACGCAAAGATGGCCAAGAGCGTGCAGGAAGATTCATGCAGCGGGGAAGCGCGGAATCGGATGCGATATCGACAGTCGTAGCAGGGACTCTTTACCCAGACACGATTCAAGCTAGGCTGCTCGACGGTCCGCAGGCGCATTCTCATAGTTTTGAAGGCAATCCCCGGCCGAGCATGCTTTTAGCAAGTCGCCCACGGGACTGAAGAATTTGATCTCATCTTCCTCAAGAAACCAGACAACCTGGTAGCCTTCGCATTCAAATTTTCGTCCGCAAAAGAGACCGTGGCGGATCAAGAGCGTTTCGTGGAGACTATCCACATGATGGACTCCTAGCCTGTTGAGCTGCCAAGCAATCGCATGACGGATCTTCTCGTTCGGAGTATCGGTCATCATTGTGCAGCTGGTCCCCATAGTTGGGCTAGAAAAATCGGGGCGGACAAAATCAAATATCAGCCCTAGAGGTTCAACATCGACAGCCATGGATCACATCGTGAACGATCTTGATGGAATTATCAGAAAGCCCCTAGGTTGCCAGTTTTCGCAAGGGAGCGTTGTTTACCAAAGCACGTGAGCAGGGATCAGCCAGTAATTCCCAGTTTCGGTGGCTTGTCATATGCACGCTGCCTGAATCGATGCCGTTTGGCCTCCAACTCGGTGGCGCATGCCATCAGAAGGCTTCGTTCGTCAGAAAATTTCACAGGTCCACGGGGCGGCACCGCTAAAGATCTGATCTGCCAATGCTATTTGCTCGCTATCGGAGCATTCGACCTTGCCCAGCTGGCTTAACTGGCGGCAGCTAAACAGAGACGTAAACAGTGGGACGAATTCGCGAATTTTGGTACGTATCAGACCATCGCCCCCACGGCTTACCCGACCGACTCCAGAATCGACCTCGAGCGTCCAATAGCCGGTATTCTCTGGAAGTAGCTCATCTTCCAAATAGAACTGCAGCCTGCCGGCCACCTGCCGTGGATAGCCCCTTTGTTCGAGGGCTTGCGGGAGACAAACGATGCGATTCAAAGTATGCAAGGACTGCTTGATTTCCAGTCGCTGCTCGTCGGCCAACAGCAAGATTGGGTCCTGCGGTCCGCCACTCCACTGAAAGCGATCGCACATACTGCGGTGATCCACAATGAGAGCGATCATTCGCTGTAAGGCACACGGAGTATTCGCGACCCAATCGATTGCCACCAGGGGCTGCGGATGACCTGCAGAACGCTGACCATGTAAGAGAGTGATAAAACCCTCTGGATCGTCGCCGATGATATAAGTGCTGGTGGTGCCAATCACCGGGCGTAAGATGCGCTCCCACATGCCCGGTGTTCTTTCCAGGTTGCCTTGGGTACGGCGGTTGCGGGGCTCCGTCATTCTGGCCAACAGATCGATCGAGGGATCCCGCTGTCGGCTGACCGGTAATGAGCGGGTGTTGGGCTCGGCCGCCAAGGAGCTCATCGGCAGTGAATAATCGAAGTGGTAGCCCGAGTGTTCGAAGCCGACTCGACGATACAAACGCTGCGTAGATGCATACAGTGATGCCATCGGCATCTTTTCCTGGTGCAACTCAATGAGAACTTGTTGCAGTAATTCGCGACAGGCTCCACTGCCTCGTGCGGCTGGATCAATTCCCACGCCAGAAAATCCCGCACAGCCAATCTGTCTTTGGCCATACCACTGAGCGGTGCGATAAAAAGCCAGTCCGCCAGCGAACTTGCCATTCCTCCAGATACAGCGAATGTTCTCTGCTCCCACCCGCTGAATGTAAGTGTCCCAGATGGCATCATCGTAGTAGTGGAGAGATTCGCCGGCGATCGACTGATAGTCGCGTCGGGCGTCCGGATGTGAGGCGGTTAGGCTGCGTATGGTCCATTCATTCATGGCTGATACGGGTGTTGGTAGTGCTCAGACTGGGAAGTACTAGCGATGGAATCCCAAGGCAATTTGTAGCACAGCCACACAGGTCGGTGCGTGCGTGATGTCCCCGGACCGCACCAATTCGACGGCTTCATCCAATGCTAGTACAACGTGTTCAATGAGTTCCGTGCCTTCAGGATTGGCTGACTGCTGTTGCAGCTCCTCGGCCACAAACAAATCCACGCGTGAATGGATCGCAGCCGTAAACGGATCGATGCTGCCCAGATGCTTCCAGACGCTTGCCTGAAGTCCCAATTCCTCCGCCAATTCGCGACGAGCCGTGGCCTCCGCGGATTCGCCCGGCTCAATACCACCACTTACACCTTCTAGCGTGTCTCTGCCAACCGCATAGTGAAACTCTCTTGTTAGGTGCACACAGTTCTGGCTGTCCAACGCGATTACACAGACACCGGACTTGAGCTGCACCGTGGCGTAGGTTCCGGGCTGCCCGTCCGGACGCGTGACCTGATCTCGCGTCACAGTGAGCCAGGGATCCCGGTACATGGTTTCAGAAAAGTGAATCTTCCAGGGACCATGATTTTTCATTGAAATCGCGCTTTGGTGGAAGGGTTTGCGAAATTGTAGCGTTTCGGATGACCCTGCCGCGGGATTATTCCGAGTCGGATGAACTCAACACCGCCGAGCCTTCCTTGTGGCAAAGATGCGGCTAAGATGAAGTAAGGGGCGTTTCTAGGAGCATCGACGCCGGTTTATTGGATCGTCAGCAAAACTTGCAGAATTATTCGCGAATGCCAAGCAGACCATCTTCTCTGGGAGCCGAATTTGAACCCACGGTGGACGCGTACGATATTGACTTTGTCGTTCCGCTGACCCATCGCCTGCGTTTTACGCGTGACTGCTTTGGCGACGATTTTGGGGTCTTGCGAGATCTTTTTGAGCCCAGTGCCGGGCGACCCGCACGCGTACAGGTTTGGCTAGATCAGGGACTGATTGAATGGGACGCAACTCTGCTAGCTCGAATCGACGAGCGATTCAAGCTAGCCGGTGAGCTGGAACTGACTTCTGCGATCAAACCGTTGCCTGGCGGTGAAGCGTTGAAGAATGCCGCGAATCAAATCGACCATATGTTGGCCGCATTTGATGAAGACCAGCTCGATCGGCGAAGCTATGTGGTTGCCATCGGTGGAGGAGCATTTCTGGATGCGGTAGGTTATGCGGCCGCTATCGCCCATCGCGGACTCCGATTGGTTCGCTTGCCGACAACGACCTTAGCCCAAGCGGATTCCGGTGTGGGCGTCAAAAATGCGGTGAACTGGTTTGGCAAGAAGAATTGGAAGGGTACCTTCGCTACGCCTTGGGCCGTTGTTAACGATCTCGGCTTGTTGGATGGTCTGAGCAATCGGGATTTTCGCTGTGGATTCTCGGAAGCGGTGAAAGTAGCCCTGTTGAAGTCGCCACCACTGTTTGAATTCATGGTCGAGCACAGTCGAAGCATCGCTCGGCGAGACATGCAACGAGCAGAGCAGGCACTGAGACAATCCGTACTTCTGCATTTGCAACATATTACGCGGGGCGGAGATCCTTTCGAACTGATGCAAGCACGGCCTTTGGATTTCGGCCATTGGTCGGCTCACAAGCTGGAAGCTTTGACCAACTACGAACTGCGGCATGGGGAAGCCGTGTCGATCGGAGTCGCACTTGATACGGCATACTCTTATCTGACTCAGGGGTTGCCATTGAAGCTCGCCGAACAAACGTTTGCCACCCTGCAAGATTTGAAACTGCCCATATGGGATGCCAGACTGGTCGACGGTGATGTAGGTAAACCCGTTGTTTTGCAGGGACTGGAAGAGTTTCGGCAGCACTTGGGAGGCGAGTTAACGATCACTCTGATTCGCGGCGTGGGGCAGCCGATCAACGTGCATGAGATTAAATCGGATCTGATGTGTGAAGCCATGCGCATGCTCCAGCACTACTCAAGCTCGGATGTTTCCAGGCAAACTGCTTGAGACTATTAGCCAATATCATCTTAAATCCGGGCTTTGCCCGTTTCATGGCATTGGATTTCAGGCAAGCTACGGTGCTGTCACCAAATCTTCGAAGCTGCTGTTGCCAATGCGATACTGCTGCCAATCCTGAAAATCAAAGTGCCACCATTCGTATTGATAGACTGAGAAACCGGCGGCTTCCATGCTGCTGCGCAAAAGATCGCGGTACCAACGTTGCCGGCTACTACCACCCGGGTACAGGGGATAGGCGCGTGGAGAGAATTCGTCATACCCAGAAACCATTTGGACGGGCGCACCGCTTTCCAAATCGTACAGTGAGAGATCTACCGCACAGCCCCGATTGTGCCGAGAGCCATTGGCTGGATTGGCCACAAAGTCCTTCAAATCCGCAGGCGTCGCATCCCAAAACATCTTGGTGACATGCCAGGGACGATACGCATCGTGAATCAGTAAACCGAGACCACGCTGGGCCAGCTGACGCTGCACTTGCAAGAGAGCCTCCGCTGCGGGACGCTGCATGAAAGCTCGCGGCTGCGTGTAGAATCTGGCTCCCATGAAGTTGTTGGTGCCGGCGTAGCGGATATCGAATTTGATGCTCGCGTCCAATTCGGCAAGATCCACCAAGTCCGAATCACGAAAGTCTCCGCTCTCAAGTGGCGGCTGAGCTTGCATAGCAGTTCGTCGCAGTTCTTCGATCGGCTGCAAGGGCTGGATGCGAAATGTCTCACCATCACGGGTCCCCACGGCTCGACGCTCAAAGGCGACTTCGGCCGCCACAACTCGGGATGCATAGCCCTCTTCGTCACGCGAAAAGAGCAGTCGCTCTCCGTGATAGAGGCCACGGTCCGGAAATGCGAACTCGTTCAGCCCAAGCTCCTCTAGGGGGTAGTAGTAGAGCCATTCGATCAGCGCATACAACTGACCGTCCTGTTCCAGAATGTAAAGCGTGTTGTGGTCCCAACCGTATTCGCCAATCAAACCCCGCCAGCGTTCCGGCACGGCCGGAGGCGGCTCGCTCGGCACGCGACGTAGACTACGCTCGCCGATAAGCAGGCCATCTGCTCCTCGAATTTCAACTTGAATACCGAAGCTGACCAAGTCATCGATGACGATACTGCCGTCATCTTCAGCGGCTCGCAACTCGTGTAGAAAGTCACCGTAACGCAAAAGCAGCTGATCCTTCCAGAAAAAGATCTCGGCGTTGATCTTGGAATCGTCGGAGCGGTATCGCCCAACCAGCTCTGTCGCTCGGGACGCCGCAATGGGCTCGGTCCGACGATATTCTGGTAGCTCTTGAGCGTCCTGGACAGCGATCAAGGATCGCAGAGCAAAATCGACGAGTCTTCGAACGACGCCATTACTGCCATCCAGAGAAGCTGCGGCCGCAATGCCCAATTGACGCTCTGGAAGTGCTTCGGCCTGGGTAGAAAAACCGTAAATGGCACCTCCATGCCCAATCTTCACATGCCCATCCAGGCTTTGCACATGAAACCCAAGTCCAAATCCAAGTTCTTTTCCAGACTGGTCGCGCTGCG
>JANSWS010000213.1 GCA_024743355.1 bacterium | reverse complement strand
TCCGGAAGCTCTGGCGGCAAGCACAGCCCATGCGATTCCATTTTCCTGTCCACCATTTTCCTGCCAGCCATTCTCTGGCAAGAAGATCAAGAGAGCACGTAGCATCCACGATTGGCACACTTGTTGCATTTCTGCGAAAGCCGATTTTCGACTGTCAAAATGAACGTGAGTGAATCATCGGGGTCTGCTGCCAAATGTCAGTGCGGTGCAACGCTCCTAGTTTTCCATGCGGAGACGACACCGTTCGCAGAATCCTGCCACTGTGTTCTAAGCCGAATTGTTACGCAAAAGCCTAGCCTGATACCTGTATGCGAAAGGAGGGTAATCGAATGATGGCTACTCGTTGGGAACCGCTGGTTGAAATGCAACGTCTGTCACAGGAAATGGATCGGCTGTTTGGAAGCCAAAGTAATCGTGTTCGGCCTTCAAATCATGCCTATCCCGCCGTGAATATGTGGGAGGATGACGACCGGGTTTTTGTTCAAGCCGAACTGCCGGGATATAGCCTCGACCAGATCGAAGTGTTCTTGCAAGGGCAGGAACTGACCCTGAAGGGCAAGCGTGATATGCCTTCGCATGACGCTGGAAAATGGCATCGCCGTGAGCGCGAGGCCCGAGAGTTTCAACGTGTGATCAAGCTGAGCCAGGACGTAAAGGACGCGGATATGAGTGCCGAGTATCGGCATGGGGTGTTGACGGTCCGCTTGCAAAAGTGTGAAGCCGCCAAGCCAATACGCATCGAGATCCAATCGTCATAGCAGCGGGTCGAAGCCTGCGATGAAACTTTCCCCTGGAACCCGAGGAATAACCTATGAGCACTAACATAAATACCGATTCTACGACTCTAAATCAAAGTACCAATACCAACTCCCATGGGACGAATTCTCATGGAGTGAATTCTACGCGACCAAGTTCTACTGCAACCTGCACACGTTCCAATTGCGTTTACACGCCAAGATTTGATCTGTGGGAAGGTAGTGATGAATTTGTTTTGTACGGTGATCTACCAGGTGTCAGTCCTGATGATCTGGAGATTGAATTTGAAGATGGACGTCTGACCGTGCAAGGCCGCGTCCAATCAGAGGCGGAACGGAAATACGTATCCGTGGAATATGGTATTGGCGATTTCTACCGGGAGTTTTTGCTGGGCGAATCCGTCAACGCCGCAGGCATCACGGCAGAATTGAAGAATGGCGTGGTGACTATTCACTTGCCGAAGCCGGAGGCCTCCAAACCCCGCCGCATCGAGGTCCAGTTGGCCCACTAGACAGACAGTTGTTCAGGATCTATTGAATTGAGCGCAGCCGCAGAAATGCGGCTGTTTGCGTTGAATGGCGAGAGGAATAACCTAACCACACTAAGAACCCTCGGCACCGCGGGGCTTTTATGGGCTTGGTGGATGGAATGCAATTTTATCCATCATCGCCTGCGTTCAGACACGCGTCATGCTTGCCGCATCGAGTCGGCGGCAGCAACCACGCTGTCAAAGATGTTAAATACGCGATCGAAATGCACGATGCGGAGGACTTCGGCAATGGTTCCCGGCACGTTGGCCAAAGCCACGTGGCCATCTTGATTCTTAAGGCGGCTATTCGCTCGCACCAGAGTTGCCAGCCCAACACTGGAAATGTATCGGAGGTCATTACAGTCCAATACGAACATCCGTGCACCGTCATCCATCAGTCCCTGAATGGAATCCAGTAGAAACTCAGACGTATCGCCGTCGAGACGTCCCATCAGCTCCAGTACCAAAATGTTTTCGTCATCGTCCAATGGGTAGGTGGTGTAGTCGATCATGCTCGGATTGCTGGCTGCGCAGTGGAGGAATGCTGAATGGATGTTGTGGCGGAAAGGACAGACATCCTTCTCGCTCTACATATCATAATTGGAGAGTCGCCGGCCGTCTCCGGAATAGCCCCGGCACCAGACAAAACAGGCGGTGCCGCTCTCAGTTGCGACTCGCTTCTGGAGTTGGGAGATCAATTTGCGAATTAATTTGAGTCTAGAAAGCCGAAACGGGCCGCAGAAGCAGATTGCCTCTGGACCCGTAAGCGGACTCGCCCCCGTCCTCGTTCACAGCATCAAGCTGTACTCAATTGTTCTCTGATATCTATTTCGCTTCCGCATCGTGCGTCCGGCTCGGCACTCGCTTGCTGAAGGCGAGCGCCGTCAGCCGGAAAAACACGCAAGGGATATTGATGGTTGGATTCTCCATGCACAGCATAGTCTGAGAGAGGGGCGTGACGGTGAAGAGATGCACTTAGCGTGATTGCCACACAGCATCCGCGATCGATTGACGAGCACGACCGCTGGTCGGCTGCTGGCCTTCGCCCCGGCTTTCGACGCTGCTCATGTCATCGCTGGCAAGTCCCAGTCGCCCCCAGTCGTATCTGGGTGCCGAGGCTTGACTGGGAGTGATGATCTCCGCGGAGGCAGGTCGCACGCCCGGCAGAGCGGCCGTTGGTCCTCGTCTGGACGGCTGAGGCTCGGTGTTGTCGCGAAGACTATTGATGCCTTCTGCTTGTGGTGCGGCCTCAATTTCTTCAGCCGGCGTTGGCAGGTACTCGCTGGGCATATCGGGTGTGTAAGCATCATTGGCGGCCCCAGGTACTGACCGATTACCTTCGGTGATGGTTCCCGATGGAACTGGGCCGCGGCTGACGACGCCCGGTCGTGTGTAACCGTAGTCAAAGTAGATGCCACCGGCTCGCTCCGCGGCTCGCTCTTCGGCATCCCAATAAGCTTTGTCTGCCCAAGGCCCTTCTTCCAAAGCGATGCTGTTCAAGTCGAGCAAGGAGCCCTTGAGGTAATGGATGTTGACCATCGACTTGTTGTATTCGCACACAGCCTGGTAGTACAGCAACTGGGCACGCGAACGTCGCTCCTCGGCCCGCAGCAACAGATCCAAGAGTTGGTTCAACTGGCCGACATCGTTTTCGATCTTGTCACGATAGATTCCAATTTCATCCTCGTTGGCAATCCATTGATCCAAGTGGTCCTTCATAGCCACATAAGTTGCATCCATTTCTCGCCAGGATCGGGACAGTTCGTGCATCAACAGATTCTCTTTCTCCTTGAGTTCCTCTTGGAATTTGACCAGAGCAATCTGCGAGTTTTGAATGTTCGCCAGGGCCCGTCGTTTGCCAAAGGCATGCGGTGTCAGTTCGACCTGGGCGCCCACTTCTTGGAAGTCGCCGCCAGTTAACTCTTCCAAAGCCGAAGAACCAGGATCAGGGAAACTGATTCCGTTTCTCTCGGATGTTGCAAGCCGATCGCCAACACCCACCCATCGATAGAAAGATGTAATATCCAACTGAGGTAAGATTTCGTTTTTGGCGCGTACTAACTCTAGTTCACGCTGCTTGATGGCCCATTTGTGCAATCGCAGTTCGGTGTTGCGCGTGAGGGCTTCCGCTTGAATGCTGTACCAATCAAATTGGATCCGAGCTACCGAAGGTTCGTCAGACGGACGGATCAGTCGACCGTCGGTGGCTGCCCAGCCAATCATCTCACGCAAGGCTTGCTCGCGGCCGTAAATGCCGCCGATGTCGCTACCGGGTACCCGTGACCCATAGAGGGAGGCGTGTACTTGAGCGCGGAACTGATGATACAAAGCACGAGCTTGAGCCTCGGATTCTGGCGGTGTGTCACCAATCTTGGTTCTTGCTTGCGCGACCCGCCACAAATCCAACGCGGTTGACTGTGCAATCTTGGCAGTTTCCAGTGCCCGGTATCCGCAGTACAAGTCCCAATACAAATGCTCAACTTGCTTGACCAAATTGCGGACATTGGCCTCGAATTCATGAACTTCGATGTCTTCGTTGATGCGGGCCAAAACTACCGGGATGCGATTGACCAGTGTGCCACGGCCTCGCAGCAAAGGCTGCGTGAATTGTAGTTCCAAAGCGGTTGTATAATCGCTTGGCACAGCTCGTCCAAAGTTGCGTGAACTTGGATTGGTAGGGTCATCAACATTTCCCGATGCAGGAATGTTGTTTCGCGAGTAGACGGTGGTGAAACGTGCCGTAGCGACGGTTCCCGTTGCCATTCGCTTCGACAGCGAAGCCCGAGCGTTCGAATCAACGCCCTTGAACAACTGCGGGTTGAATACGTTGCCCTGGCCCACATTTCGCGGACGGTCGGTCGTGTTGTAGCCAAACAAGGCCGAGAATTGAGCATCAAATTCACTGAGCGCGTCTTCAACACCACCCACCTGATTGGAACGTATCAAGCCGCGTGGTGCGATGCGATTTCCCTGGCCATCGACGGCCAAAGGCTGCGGACTGGCGGTTGTGGCCAACAGAGCGGGATCATATATCGATGGCAAAGCACCCGGCGCGGCACTCAACAAGGTCGCGGCGACGCTGCCACTGTTCGTGTTTGAGCCGTTGATGACCCGCAGAATCTTGGTGTTCTGAAGTGCCATGATGACGCAATCTTCCAAAGACAACTCAACGAAGTCCTCTGGAAGTTGATCCGGGCCGAGCGGCACCGCAGATTGCGTAGCTTCAGGCAGACTCTCTACCGTGACATCCGCGTACTCGATCGCTATGGACTCACTGATGTAGTTTGCCAGCGATTCATCCCGCGCCACGAAGAATGGCTGCGTGGGATGACAGCCTGTGAAGATCACGAGAGCGATCTGTGCTACGGCAGCCCATCTGAAAATTGGTCGGCTCATCAGAGCGAGGTTCCTACCAAGTCTGTCGCGCGAGCACGGACGCGAACCCAGATACCGACGAGGTACCAGGTCGACTGTCTATGCTCCGTCGAGCGACGGAATCTTGCTAACGAACCCCCCTTGCCAGAACGCTCCTGCCACAACCACAACCCGTGCGGTAACAGCTAGATCGTCTGACAGAGCAAGTTATCGACTAGTAGGGCCGCAAACTTTCGCTGATCGGAATAAATTAACAGGATCGCTCCAATGCTAGCTAGCATTCGTGGTCCTCGCTCAGCCTAGAACCGGCTTTCGAAGGCTCTGGGAACCCTGTCTTCCCTTTTACCAAGCGTACGTTGAACCCTCTTTTTTAGTTCTGACTAAGCACGATCCGCCTCAACGGCTCGATCCTGGTAGACTACGGGGATTGCACAAGCCTATTTGTCACTTTCCACGCATTCGAGTTTTTCATGTCCAGACGCCCCACTACCCGAAGCTTGCGAAATTCTCTTCCTCTACTTGGCGCCATGTTCCTGGCTCTAACACTGGGACCGACTGCCTGGGCTGCGGATCGTCCGAACGTTTTGGTGATTGCCATTGACGATCTGAATGACTGGGTTGGCTGCTTAAACGGACATCCTCAAGTCCAGACGCCGAATATGGACGCGTTGGCGGCCCGCGGCACCGTTTTCACCAATGCACACTGCCAATCGCCATTGTGCAATCCGTCGCGGACAAGTGTCATGACTGGCCTGCGTCCGACCACTACTGGGATCTACGGTCTGGCCCCTTGGTTTCGAAGTCTGCCTGAGTTCCAGGAGTGGACAACCCTGCCCCAGCATTTTGCCCAACATGGCTACTATACGGTGACGACGGGCAAGACCTACCACGATGCTTATCGCAAGGATACTCAAGACATTCCGGAGTTCACGGAGTGGGGATACCACGGCAGTGGTGGAAATCCGCGACCGGAGAAGCGACTCATCAACGTGGCCAATCCGGAAGACGAAGATCACTGGCATCCCTTGATGGACTGGGGTGTCTTTCCAGAACACGATCATCAGCAAGACGACTACAAGATTGCTGATTGGGCGATTGAGAAACTCGGGCAGCTTGCACAAGATTCCTCGGATAAGCCATTTATGATGTTTTGTGGTTTCCGTCGGCCGCATGTGCCCTGTTTTGCTCCTCAGAAATGGTTTGATCTCTATCCTGAGGAAAGCCTCATCATGCCTCCCATGCTGGCGGGTGATCGCGACGATACCCCCATGTTCTCCTGGTATCTGCATTGGAAACTGCCCGAACCCAGACAGAGTTGGCTGGAAAAAGCCGGCGAATCGCGGTCACTGGTGCGAGCCTACTTGGCGTCCACCAGTTTCGTTGACGGCATGGTCGGCAGAGTTTTGGCGGCTTTGGAGGCAAACGGTTTGCAAGATGAAACGATTGTGGTCCTCTGGTCGGACCACGGGTACCATCTGGGTGAAAAGGAGATTTCGGGCAAGAACACCTTGTGGGACCGGTCCACGCGTGTTCCCTTCATCATTGCGGGACCGGGCTTGAAGGCGGGCCAGCGATGCAGTCAGCCGGCGGAGTTGCTGGATATCTACCCCACACTGAGCGAACTGTGTGGTTTGCCAGCCCAACCCGGTTTGGAGGGGCACTCGTTGGTGCCGCAGTTAGATAATCCGAATCAGCCACGGCCCTGGCCGGCTATCACCTCGCACAATCAAGGCAATCATGGCATTCGCAACGACCGCTGGCGGTATATTCGCTATGCGGACGGAAGTGAAGAACTCTACAACATGATCGACGACCCACATGAGTGGGAAAACCTGGCGGGCAATAGCGATTACGCGGAGGTGAAAGCCCAACTCGCTGAGTGGTTACCTGCCGTTGATCGTCCCTTGGCTCCCGGCAGCAAGCACCGCATCCTATCCTGGGACGGCACAACCGCCGTTTGGGAGGGACAGACCATCGATCCGGCGCAATGGGAGCGTTAAGCCTGCCGCCGCCCATTGACGGTAGGTCATAGCCTCGCTGCTCGCCGAGCCGCCGGCCTTGGCAGCAGCCTTTCAGGACTCGCGATTGGGACGGGCAAACACGGCAAATCCGAGCACTGCCAGCAGCGCGGCCAGAATGGAGATGGCGGTGATCGCGAATGCTGGAAGCGGCAAATCGAGTGATTGCACTCCCAAGGCAGCCAAGCAGGCTAGACCCACGGAGGTCAAGGCTTCACCGGCGATCACTCCTGAGGAGAATAAGACTCCGCGGTGCAAGACGCGATCGTGCGTTTCAGCCGGGCTCTTGCGGGTGATCCAGTAAGCGATCAAACCACCAATGAAGATCGGTGTGGCGATCCCGAAGGGTAGATACATGCCCACTGCGATGGGCATCAAGTGCGCGCGGAAGCCAGTCTTCTGCATTTTCAGAAGCGTGTCCAATCCCAGGATGAATAAACCAATCGCGGCACCCAAACCAATCATGCCCCAGGGCAAGCTATCGCCGTTCTCGTCAAAAAAACCTCGGGCCAGTTGGGCGAACAAACTCGCTTGGGGGGCGGAGAGTTCACGGCCGCCGATGCCCCCTTCGGTATTGTTGTGAAGCAAGGTCAGCACCGGTGCCATCACAAAGGCTGCGACCCCAACACCGGCAATCTGCATCATCTGCTGACGAAAGGGGGCTGCGCCCACCAAAGATCCGGTCTTAAGGTCATTGCATACATCTCCACTGGTGCAGGCCACACAGCAAACAACCGCTGCAATACCCAAGGTGGCGACCATGGCGTCCATTCCAGAATACTGAAACAGCCACAGCAGTCCCCCGGCTACCAATACCGAGGTGATCGTCATGCCCGATACAGGACTGTTGGAATTACCAACCAAGCCCACTATGTAGCTGGCGACTGCGGTAAAAAAGAAACCCATCAACAGCATGACGACGGTTGAAAGCACGCTGATCGCCACCCCGCCGCTGAAGCGATAATTGATGATGGCCAGCATGAGTACACACAACGCGCCCAACATGAGAATCACAGGGGCGGCTATATCGCGCTGACCGTCATCGGACGCCTGCTGGCTCCGCAGGCTACTCCAAAGCTCCGAAACTGCCGCCTTGAGGCCACTGCGGACGGAAATCAGGGATGCGAACCCACCCACCACCATGGCGCCCACACCCACGTAGCGGATTTGCGTGCTCCAAATCCCGTAGGCTCCATCGATCGGGTCCGAAAACTCCTGTGCATGACCGTAGAGCGGAATGCCAATAATCCAGGAGAGGGAACCACCGATGAATATCAATACGGCTACGTTGAGTCGCACGATGAATCCGACAGCTACCAACATGGGAGAGAGGTCACCGCCGAAATAAAAGATCCGCGAACCACCTACCGTGGCGGCCTCGAGCGTGCCCAACACCAACCCAACAAACTTGGATGCGATGGCAAACAAAGCACCAAAGACACCTCCGGTGATCAAGCTGATGCCTTCGCTCGAAGATTGCTGAAGGTCACCGGATTGCGAGCTCTCCTGCCCCGCCTCGAGAACCGCGGCGCAGGCCACTCCTTCGGGATAAGCCAGATCCCGGTTTTGAACCACAAATACCTTACGCATGGGAATCATAAACAGAATTCCCAACAATCCGCCGGTCAGAGCAATCATGGAAACCGACCAGAAATCAAAGCTATCCCAGTAGCCGATCAAGATCATGGCCGGCATAGTAAAGATGATCCCCGCCGCCAGTGATTCCCCGGCTGACGCACAGGTCTGCACCTGGTTGGCTTCCAGTATCGAGGAATTGCGAAACAGGACTTTGAACAGCAGCATCGCCATGACTGCAGCCGGAATCGATGCGGAGACCGTCATGCCTGCCTTGAGACCCACGTAAACGTTGGCGGCTCCCATGATTACCGACAATAACAACCCGAGAACGATAACACGGGGCGTGATTTCCAATCGCCGACCGGCCTTCGAAGCTGCTTGCGCGTCCATTAAGAAGTTCACTCTGCTCAAGTAGTTAAGTAGTCTTGTGTGCCGCTACGGTGCACATTCTACAAAACGCATCCCCTGGCGTGCGATCCCGCACGGAGAGTTCCCAAGATGGCCTGACTAGTAGCAAAAATCAAGGCGAGGAATCATGGGTTGTAGATCGCGGCCGGAACAAGTCCTTTGGCATAGCTCTTGCGGTAACACCGGTTATTCCCAGGTCTTTGCCTCTAACAACTGTGATGGGAGTCCATTTCCGATGTCTGCACAAACGCCCCAGCCACCCCAGGCTCAAGATGTCATGCAACGCCATGTCAAAACCGTTCCGCCAGAGATGTCACTGGCGGATGTGGTTGGCTACCTGATCAAGCATGAGATTTCTGTGGCCCCCGTGCTCAAGGAAATGGATGGCAAGCAACAGTTGGTTGGCCTTGTTTCGGAGGGAGACTGTTTGGAATATCTTTCCAACGAAATGTTCTTCGGTGCGCCCTCACAGCCGCAGCGGGCTGAAACCATCATGAAAAGGCATTTAGTGTGCGTGCATCCGGAAGACGATGTTTTTACGCTTGCCTCCGTGATGACCAACCACCGCTATCGCCATGTTCCAGTGGTAGACGGAGAGCGTCTGGTGGGCATTGTGAGCCAACGGGAAGTGCTCAAAGCCATCCGTGAATACTATCGCAAGTGGGCCTCGGAATATGAGCACGAACACTTTCCCGTCAACCTGCACGAACTCATGAATCTGAGATTCCTGGGCTCACGCAAGTAAATCCGGGCCACCGGCGATCTGGCCGTGGCCTCGAGGCAATCGACGCGGATCAATCGTAATCGTGAAGTTCGACCGCGGGGATGACGCGCATCATTTCTTCCGCTCCGGTTACGCCCTGGGCGACTTTGAGCAGTGCAGCTTTGCTGAAATCGAGCATGCCCTTTTCCAATGCTGCCGCGTGCAGCTCGGTCGCGCTGGCTTGGTTGGAAACCATGTCCTTCATCTTGCGATCCAGAGTCATGACTTCGAACAGACCGGTTTGTCCGACATATCCGCCCATCGAATTCGGATCTTCTTCGTGCGGGCCGTAGATCACATTGCCCTGCCCAGGTTCGAGGAATTGCTTGACGTCACGGAAGGTTTCGGGGGAATGGCTGACGTCATACATCTTGCGGGATGTGGGGGACAACGTCCGGATTAATCGTTGGGCAATGATCCCGAGCAAAGAATTGGCCAGGAAGTAAGGATTGACCCCAAACGCAAGCATGCTCTGCACCGCACCAGCTGCCAGTGGCGAATGCAGCGTGGTCAGTACCAGGTGCCCGCTGTTGGCAGCGCGTACGGCGGTTTTGGCCGTTTCTTCATCGCGGATCTCACCGATCATGATGACGTCGGGGCTCTGACGCAAAATGCCTCGCAACAGACTGAGAAAGGTCAAGCCGATCTTGGGCTGAACCTGACACTGACGGGCTCCCTTGATAACGTGTTCGACCGGATCTTCCAAAGTGTGAATGACCCGTCGCCCGTTGTTGAGATGCTCGAGGATCGCATACAGCGTGGTTGACTTTCCGGCGCCCACCGGCCCCGTAACCAAGAGCAGGCCGCTGCCGCTGCCCAACATGGCCCGCAGGTCGGCGGGTTGATTGCCCACGAAGCCTAACTCGTTCAGCCCCAGCGTATCCTGGGCCATGGGTAGCAAACGCAGCACGAGATCCTCACCGTACAAGGACCCGATGCTGTTCACCCGGAAGTCGTAGCTGCGATCGTCAATCAAATGGCTCCAACGACCATCCATCGGGTGCCGACGCTCAGTCAGATCCATCCCCGCGGATGATTTCACCAGATTCACCAGCTGCGTGCCCTGCTCGAACGGTAAGACCACTAAGCGACAGATAATGCCAAGCTTGCGAATCGAAATCACATAGTGATTTGAATTGGAGTGAAAGAAAAGGTCGCTTGCCTTCTGCTCGGCGGCATAACGCAGAATGGAATCCAAGGCAGCTCGAGGCTCGGCCTGATGGATATCGGCCAAAGCCGCGGGAACTTCAATTTGACCTTCAGCCATCATTGGATTCTCCCGCTGCAACTGTGTCCGCGTCTTTTCGATCTTTGGCTACCGTCAATACCTTGTTCAACCGCATCAGGCCAAACACGTGTTGTACTTCCAATGGCAGTGAGTGTAGTACCAACTCACCACCCGCTGCTCGAATCCTTTTGTCGGTTGCTAACAACCATCCAATACCGCTCGAATCAATGTGATCGGTATTCTGCAGTGATAGCAGAATCTTCTGATTGAAGTTCGCTTCGCCGAGCAATTGGGTCAGTTCGTCGGACATCGACGAATTGGACACCTCACTGATGCGTCCAGATAATGCGAGGTGGCAGATCCCGTCGCCCTGTTTTTCAATTTTGAAATTCATGAAGTTTGCTCTGCAGATACCCGCCGAGAGGAAATCGCTTTCGCTTTGTAAAGTCAGAATCTCGACGATAGTAACTGTTTAGTGCCGTGCAATCCAGCCAAGAGCCCAAAAGTAGGCCCTAAATTCTCGCGGCTATGGCAACTCTCAGGTGCATCTGTTCAATTCCCCCATATGCGGTAATTGGACCTAATCGCTTCTTTCTACCTAAGGAGCAAGGACGGAATTCAACCGAGCCCGGCCGGAATTGGCCGCAAGTCTATGCCCGCCATCACACTTCTCCGCGAGCAGAAATTGTCCTGTGGGGCCAGCAAAGTCAGGAATTTCCGAGTAGGGCATTCGGCGGCCAAGTCGGTGGAATTCCGTGCCCCAAACGCGGAGAATTGGCGGTTGGAGACTCTTGATGCTATGTTGGTGCAGTCCTAAAGGAGCCATGCGGGGGTGTGCGACCGGGAACGACTACCGAGACATCCACCGCGCCTCGCAAGCGGAACGCTGCGTATGCGATCTGAATTGAGCCCAGCCTCTCCAGCAAGCTAAGCCAGATGGCCAGTGAATCTTCGTTTCCAGGCGATGCCCAATCCAAGGAAGAAAACACCGACGGTGAAGCTTCTCCGCAAACGAATGCGGATGCTTCCAACAATGCAAGCTACCTCCAGGCCGCTCGCAGCCATATGGGGAATTGCGATGACGCCATCTTGCGGCAAGTCGCTGAGGCTTTTTTGGAAGAGTGTCCGCGTCTTGTCGGAGAACTGCGAACCGCCTTAGAAGCCCAAAACCAAGCCGCCCTCGCGCGTGCTGCGCACACGATCAAAAGTTCCGCCCGAATTTTCGACGCCTTTAGCGTGGCGGAATTGGCCGAAGAGATTGAGCAACTAAGCCGGAGCCGTCGCCTGGATTCGATAGCTAGTCTTACCAACCAAATGGAACTTCAAGCCAAACCGCTCTTAAGCGAGTTAAGCCGATTCTTGGAACGCTGAGTACGTACCGCCTGCCAGTACGTACCGCCTGCCGGGCGGTTCGTCGAACTATAGTTTGCCTGAGAGTCGTTTCAGATGCTTCACTGCGGTCTCCCCTCGGTCCGCTTGCTATAGCTTGCATGAGGACAGCGAGTTCGGTCAGTCGCCACCCACTCTCCGTGGCTCTGCGTTCTCAGTGCCTCGGTGTCTTGGAGTGAGCTCTTCTCTGAAGCTGGAGGCGGCTGATGAGAGATGCACCCAATCGCTTGTTCGACGCAATCAATCGCTTCGGTGTAGTTCTCCCGTCGTCAGGTCCCACTCGGCAAGCGGGACCTACCGTACGTACCGCCTGCCGGGCGGTTCGTGGCACCGTTGTTTGCCTGGGAGTTGTTTTAGATGCTTCACGGCGGTCTCCCCTCGGTCCCCTTGATGCAGCGTGCATAAGAACAGCGAGTTCGGTCAGTCGCCACCCGCTCTCGGTGGCTCCGCGCTCTCAGTGCCTCAGTGTCTTGGTGTGAGCTCTTCTCTGAAGCTGGAGGTGGCTGATGAGAGATGCAACCCAATCGCTTGTTCGACGCAAACGATCGCTTCGGTGGAGTTCTCCTGTCGTCTGGTCCCACCCGGCAGGCGGGACCTACCGTACGTACCGCCTGCCGGGCGGTTCGTCGAACTATTGTTTGCCTGGGAGTTGTTTTAGATGCTTCACGGCGGTCTCCCCTCGGTCCCCTTGAT
>JANSWS010000179.1 GCA_024743355.1 bacterium | reverse complement strand
GGCGAGCGTAGCTACCGTCGCCAGACGGTGGTCTTATTTCGACATTCCCAACTACGCTCTGGCGAGCGTAGCTACCTTCGCCAGAAGGTGGTCTTTTGTAGCTTTTCCACGCTCTGGCGAGCGTGGCTACCTTCGCCAGTTGCCAGATGCCGAGATTGGGCTGCCGGGGCTGGCTGGAACTCCTACAATGAAAGAGGGAAAGCACTCATTAGAAGGGAGCGAAAAGAACCAGTGAGCATCAGCGACGGGAATTTATCGCAGTTGTTGCAAGAGCATTTTGAAGACCCCTACCATCGCGGAGACTGCGAAATCGCCACACACGCCGCCCATTTCCGCGAGCCGTCAACGCAGTGTGAGATTCGCTTCGAGTTTGCGGTAGATGACCTACAGCGTATCCTGGAGGCTTGGTGGGATGGCGATGGGTGTCAGCACTGCGAGGGCTTGGCCTCGCTGCTGTGTGAATCCATCGAGGGTGCCACAACGGGAGAAGTCATTGGCGAACTGCGGCCGTCGGGAAATTCGACGACCAGCGATCCGCCTATTGCGGCAGGTGATCAAGAGGGAGAACCTTCCGGCTGTGCGACGCGTCCAAGCCTACAATCGACGATCGAACATGGAATCGAACAAGTCCGCCAGTTTCGGGGCCTAACCAGCTGCACTCACATGGTTTGTGAAACCATTTTGCAGGGCCTGCAATCACCTCTTTCAGCCTTGGATGACGACTTGGCCGATGGACAACAGTTCGGCGGACCCAGCCTGCGAGAAGAATGCTGACGTCGAATCCACCTCAATAATGGACCGCCCATCCAGGTTGGCCGTGAGGCCTGAACTGAAACCACGAAGATCCAATTATCCAAACAAGTAATTCATCATGGCAATTTCGCTGCCGGAACGCATTCGAGCCGACTTCCCCATTCTGCAAACGCAGATGAATGGGCACCCGCTGATCTACTTGGACAATGCATCTACCACGCAGAAGCCCAAGGCCGTCATAGACGCGATCTCGAATTTCTATGCCTTCGACAACGCCAATATTCATCGTGGACTTTATGAGCTTAGCCAGCGTGCCACGGATCGCTACGAACAAGCCCGCGGCAAGGTAGCCGCGTTTCTCAATGCCGAAAGCAGTGACGAGTGCATATTTGTGCGAGGGGCCACGGAAGCCATCAATCTAGTTGCCAGTTCGTGGGGACGTGTCAAATTGCAGCCCGATGATGAAGTCATCGTCACGGGCCTGGAACATCATTCCAACATTGTCCCATGGCAAATGGCTTGCGCCGCAACCGGTGCTCGACTGCGTGTGTGGTATCCCGATCAGCAAGGCAGCCTGGATCTATCGGATCTGGAGTCGCTGATCAGCGAGCGAACCAAGCTTGTTGCCATGCAACATGTCTCCAATGCCTTGGGGATTATCCACGACGTGCGTGGGGCAGCCCGCTTGCTGAGAGAAAATAGCGACGCCCAGTTTTTGATCGATGGTGCCCAGTGGGTAGCCCACGACCAGACCGATGTGCGTGATCTGGATTGTGATTTCTACGTCTTCAGCGGGCATAAGCTGTTTGCGCCCACTGGGATCGGGATTCTGTGGGCACGCCGCGATATCCTGGCCAGCTTGCATCCCTATCAAGGTGGTGGCGATATGATTGACAGCGTCTCGTTTGAAAAGACGACCTACGCCAGTCTGCCAAATCGATTCGAAGCGGGAACTCCCAATATCGCCGGAGCCATCGGCTTGGCGGCAGCCATCGATTACCTGGGCGACATTGGATTCGCCGACATCAAGCGGCACGAGCACGATCTGCTTATCTATGCAAACCAAAAACTGAGGGCCATCGAAGGCTTGCGGATCATCGGCGATAGCGATCACAAGGCCGCCGTCATTAGCTTCGTCTTGGATCGGCCTTCGATCGCTCCCATGGACGTGGCAATGTACCTGGCCAATCAAGGCATCGCGGTTCGAACTGGTCACCATTGCTGCATGCCGCTGATGGGCCAAATGAAAGTCAGCGGCACCACCCGCGCATCCTTGGCTATGTACAACACACAAGCCGAAGTGGACGCGCTGAGCAGTGCCTTGACGGATCTGGTTAAGTCTCGCAGCGAAAGCAAGGTTAACAAGAGATCGGCTATGGACAGTCCGACAGCCGCGGAAACCGGGATCGTATTTGCGGAGACTAAAGCAGATTCGACCGCAGCCGCTGCCAAGGATCTGATGCAGGAATTTCTTGAGTTCGATGACCGCGAAAGCAAAACCGAGTTGTTGATGGAATTGGGCGAGGAATTGCCCGATCAATTTGAAGCTCTGAAACGAATCAGCACAGCCGTGCCCGGCTGTATGAGCGAGGTCTATTTAATTGGCAGACCTTTGCCCAATGATACCGAAAAGTTTGAGTTCGCCGCCGATTCGAATGCTCAGATAGTGCGTGGCTTGATCGCTCTGCTGCAGCATCTCTTTTCAGGACAAACCGCAACCGAAATCTTGGAGTTCGATCTCGAGACTTTCTTTCGTAAGATCGGGCTGGATCAATTCATCTCCACCCAGCGTCGCAGCGGTCTGGACGGGATGGTCAAACGCGTGCGAACTCTGGCGCAGGCCATTGTCGAGCGTCAACCGGCAGATCCCCAGGCTTAGAACCTATCCGAGAACCATTAGCCGCTTTGGCGGTAGCCTAACGGCACTTACTTTGACACAGTAAGCGAGGCCAATGGCAGCGGTGCGGCGCGAGCCGCCCGGCACTCCACGGCGAATTTGCGGCTGCGACCTTACGGCTTGCGCCGTTACGCTACCAAAGTAAGACAGGTTACCCATCTGCTCGAACAGCCGACTGCAGGCTGCCGCGTGGCCCAGCCGGGATTATTCACGTAGGCCGCTAACAAGGTCGCAAGTGGGCTGCGGATAAGGAGTTTCGAAGGAAGTGAGCTAAACGCAGTTCGCGATTGCAACTTGACGACTGTTTGCGACCGAAGTTACGGCGTCCATGAGACTTGAGCCCTCAACCTCGAACACCGGTGAATAATCCGGCCCAGCTAAGTGCGGCCTCGCCGCATGAGTAGCAGACCCGCGATCGTCAGCCCACCGCCAATAATCTGGGCGGGCAGCATTGGTTCTCCCAGTACCATCCAACCGCCGGCCACGGCGACTAAGGTGACTACATTCTGAAAAACCGAAGCGTGGGAGCCACCGACGGCTCGCACTCCCATATGCCAAGTGGCATAGGCCAAACCGGTGGAGAAAACGCCCGAGTATACGATTGCGGCAAGCATCGGAGCATCGATGGACTTGTCGTAGGCGGTTGCGACATACGGAGCCGCGAGCAGGAAATGCATGGGCAGCGTCATCGCGGCACTGATGCTGGCCAAACGCAGCGGGCTAAGTGTTTCCAAGAGGGGCCGGCTGAGCACCGTTCCCAGCGCCCAAGCCAGTGTGGCCAGCAAGACCAACAGGTTGCCCAGAAAATATTGTCCGCTGAAACTGATGCTCCCGCCCTGGGCAATAACAATCATGGTGCCCAACAAAGTTACCAGCAGGCCATACCAGGCAACAGGCGGCAGGCGTTCCTGCAGAAAGGCGCGGGACAACAGAGCCACCCAAATCGGTAGAGAGGCAAATATCAGCGCGGTATTGCCGGCTGTCGTGCGATCGATACCCAGTACAAAAATCACCATATAAACGAAGCCGGTCAGCAGACTGAAAACCACGACCCGCGGCCACGACACCTTGTTCAAACTGTTGCCTCGAGGTCGAAATCGGGCCTCCAAAATCGCCAAAAGCCCCAGGGTCAGAGTCGCAAATACGAGCCTCGAGGCGTTGAACACCCAAGGATTCATCTCGCCAATGGCCAGCTTGAACACCAAGATGTTGACGCCCCAAACCAAAGCGGTAACAAACAGAATGGCGTCGGCCGACCAATTCCATGGACGTGTCAACTGAGCATTTGTCGCCATTCGAAGTTGGACCTTGGGTTATTCTCAGGCTTGTCGGTTCAGCGCTGACAGGATGCGATGAATGTGGAAAAAATGCCCAATCGCTAGCAATGGCAATTGAGTCAACCGGCTAACATCGAACCTCAAATTCGTCTGCCTGTCTACGGGCTCCGCCAATTCCATCGAGGGCAAGTCCGACCAAGGTATGTGCCCTTCTCGGCTGCCTCGAGCCTAGACAGTTGGTCAATCGCTGCTCCGCACACTCCGAGCTGCAGCAACCGAAATCCCAAATGCTCTATAATGCTGCACAGGATTGCCGCAGGACCGATTGCAGGCGTTCGAAGCCGGCAAGCTATGACGCCGCCGACGCCTTGCGAATGCCCGCTTTTACCCTCCCCATTTCTCCGCACGCAGCCGCAGGCCGAACATGTTGAAGAAGACAATGGTGTTGTCGAGCAGCCTTGTGTGGGCCATCGTAGGCATGGTTCCAACGAGCGGACAAGACGCGGGCTTGCAGAGCGTCATCGCGCGGGCAGCCGCATTGGAATTGGATACCGCATACAATCCGCCTCCCGGCGATGCGCAATTTCATCACGCGTCTGGATTTGCCAAGACGCTTTGTTCGGCGGTTTTTTTGACCGGCCTGGATCCTGAGTTCGCGGCGGAAAACGTCGGCTTTTTCACTTGTCCGCTCGAAGAGCGTGGGGCCATGACTTGGGTGGTCGACCGCCAGCGGCGAGAGGTAAAGGTCACACTGCCGAACGGCCAGGTGCGGACGGCGATTCATTTGGGTGACCTGGGTTGCATGACCCTGCCTGCGGACGGAAAAATCCATTTCAATCCACCCTCGATTTCTTCCCAGCTTCCAGATCCAGCGACCACTCCCTGGCCAATGGGCGATCAATTGCCCTCCACGGAACTTGCAGCAGAGATCGATGCAGAGCTGCTTGAACAAGCGATCGAGGCCGCCTTTCAGCCCGCAGACGGGATGACCGCAGCATTCGTCATTACGCATCGGGGGAAAATCATCGGCGAACGCTATGCACCCGGCATTAGCATGCACACGCCCCTGGAGAGCTGGTCCATGGGCAAGAGCATTACAGCCACGCTGATGGGAGTGTTAATCCAGGACGGCGACTATGCGCTGGATCAACCAGCTCCGATACCGCAGTGGCAAACCGCGGAAGATCCTCGCCGCAACATCCGCATTGCGGATTTGCTGCATATGTCTAGCGGCCTCCGCTTTCGAGCTCCGCAGGACCCGGATTTCGATCCCGACGACGGCTATCCGGATCACCTCTATGTTTACACAGGTGGGGTCAACACATTCCAGTGGACTGCCGAGCGTGCGCTACAATGGCCACCCAATACAGTGGGCCGCTATCGCAATTCCGATCCTGTGCTCGTCAATTATTTGATTCGTTTGGCTGTGGAAGGACGCGGTGAGGACTATCACAGCTTTCCAAGACGCGCTCTGTTTGACCAGCTGGGCATTCGCAACATGGTTTTGGAGACGGATCCCTACGGGAATTTTCTGCTTCAAGGCTACGATCTGGGATCCGCCCGAGACTGGTCACGCTTGGGGAATCTCTACCTGCAGGATGGTGTCTGGCAAGGCAAACGAATTTTGCCGGAGGGATATGTCGAGTTTGTCAGCACCCTGGCTCCCGCCTGGCTGGCTGACGGTCGCCCGATATACGGTGGATTCTTTTGGATCAATGGCGAATCCGAATGGCCAATCCCCAAAGACGCTTACTTCATGGCCGGGGCTGGCGGGCAGTACAACTTCATCATCCCGTCGCAGGATTTGGTCGTCACGCGACTCGGACATTACGCTGGAAGTAACGTCGGTCGCGAATCCCTAAAAAAATCGCTTGCACTGCTCCTGCAGGCAGTACCTGAATCTTGAAAACCTAATCCTCTTCGACGGAAAGTTGTCAACATGCATTCTCAACCGAAGCTTGCCTTGTGGTCCATGCTTCTTTCGGCATTGTGTGCACCGCTAGCTCTCGCGCAGCTGAAACTGCCTCAACCAGACCCGGAATTCAAAGGCAAGATTGCTGAGACCTATCAAGATTCGACTCCCAGCTACCCGCAGCCGATTCAGGCTCCGGCGGGCAGTCCGAATGTGCTGCTGGTGCTATTGGATGATGTTGGATTTGGAATGTGTTCGACTTTTGGAGGCCCAGTCGAAACGCCGCATCTGGATAAGCTTGCCAAGAACGGTTTGACCTACAACCGCTTCCATACCACGGCACTGTGCAGTCCAACGCGGGCAGCATTACTCGCAGGACGCAATCATCATACCTTGGGTACCGGTGTGATCATCGAGATGGGCACGGGCTATCCAGGCTACACCGGTATTATTCCGCGAGACTGCGCGCTTGTCTCTCAAGTTTTGCGTGACAACGGCTTCGCGACCAGCATGTTTGGCAAATGGCACAACACGCCCGAAGGTGATATCAGCCCGGCCGGTCCATTCGACCGCTGGCCTACCGGACTGGGCTTTGATTACTTTTATGGCTTCAACCAGGGAGAGGCACATCACTTCTATCCCACGCTCTATCGCAACACGATCACCGTGGACGCGCCCAAGAGCCCCGAGCAGGGCTATCATTTGACGGAGGACTTGACGGACGAAGCCATTGCCTGGATTCGCAACATACGAGCGGCAGACACGGACAAACCCTGGTTCTGCTACTTCAGCACCGGCGCTGTTCACGCTCCCCATCACGTGCCCAAGGATTGGCAGGGCAAGTACAAGGGGCGTTTTGATCATGGCTGGGATCGTCAACGCGAATTGACGCATGCGCGGCAACTGGAGATGGGAATCATTCCCAACGGCACCCAGCTCACCCCGCGTCCCAAAGAGCTTCCCGCCTGGGATGAAGTTCCTGCAGATGCCAAAAAAGTTTACCTCCGCTTAATGGAGAACTATGCGGAGTTCATGGCTCACACGGATCATGAAATCGGTCGGCTCATCGACAGCCTGGAAGCTTCCGGAGAACTGGAAAACACATTGGTGCTGTACGTTGTTGGCGACAACGGCGCGAGCGCCGAAGGCGGTCTGGAAGGCACCTTTAGCGAACTTGCCAGCCTGCTCGGCATTCAACTGGGATTGAAGAGCACGCTCGACCGTATCGACGAGATCGGTGGGCCCACCAGCGAACCCCATGTGCCTGTAGCATGGGCTTGGGCCATGGATGCACCCTTTGCCTGGACGAAACAAATCGCCAGTCATTTCGGCGGAACCCGCAATCCGCTCGTGGTTCATTGGCCGGCCGGCATCAAGTCCAAGGGAGAATTGCGGGATCAGTTCCACCATGTGATCGATGTTGTCCCGACCATTCTGGAAGCCTGCAAGATTCCAGCCCCAGAGGAAGTAAACGGTATTTCACAGAAGCCCTACGAAGGAATCAGCATGGCTTATTCCTTTGACGACGCAGACGCCGCAGACCAACGCAAGACGCAGTACTTCGAGATGCTAACCAATCGCGCTATCTACCATGAGGGATGGATGGCATGCAGCCGCTCCGGTGTTCCTTGGGAAACCGGCGGCAGAACCATTGACGGGCTGATGAATGCAACCTGGGAACTGTACAACATCGACCAGGATTTTAGCCAAGCCAACGATTTGGCCGCTCAGCAGCCAGCCAAGCTGGAAGAGCTTCAGCAGCTCTTTTTGGTCGAAGCCCGCAAGTACAATGTGCTACCACTCGATCCCAGGCTGTCCGAACGCATGGATCCCAAGCTGCGGATCGCCGGTGAAGCACCTACCAGCTGGACATACTACGGCAACAATGTGCAACTGCCGGAGCCTGTGGGTCCACAGCTTTTCCCTCGAGCGTTCTCACTGACCGCGGATATCGAAGTCCCCGATACCGGCGGCCAGGGTGTGATCACTTGTGCAGGCGCTTTCTCGGCTGGATGGTCGCTGTACGTGACCGACAATCGCCCCGTTTTCCGCTACACCTGCTTTGAAATTGCCGACAAGACCATCGCATCCACGCAGCAACTTGCTCCCGGCAAGACGAAACTACAAGTGAGTTTCCAGCCGGACGGTTCCCCGATCGGCAGTGGCACTATTAGCATTTCGGTCAATGGCGAAAAAGCCGTCGAAGGAAAGCTGGAGCGAACACTTTTCCGGCACGGCTTAGAACCCTTTGAAGTGGGGCGTGACTCGATCACTCCCGTCGACCCGTCTTACAAGGATCAGGGGGTCTTTGAATACAACGGTAAGATCAACAAGATTGAATTTGCCTTGGCCGATCCCTGAGAATCTCGTCCCTGAGAATCTTGTCCCTGTACGTCGGCACGCTGACCGTGGCCCATTGGCGATAGGGCGGATGAGAATCGGTGAACCTGAGGCGGTCTATCACTGTCCGCCTTGCCAGTTAAACTTTTTCTCAGCGTCTCACGTGCGTTGAACCTACGCTGCCTGGGTACGCTAGTGGTTGCGTGCCAGGGGAAAAGTTAGACAGCGTTCGATTTATAGGTGTCTCATAGTCGCCTTTCGCTCCCGCGAAAGGAGCGTTTTTCGGCAGCTTTCGCGGAAGCGAAAGGCGACATGTAATCGAACAATCCTAAGCAGCATGTGGGCCGCGCCGCTAAAACCTAATCAAAGAATTACCCATGTCGATCAACGAACAAGTAGAAGTGGAACCGACCAAATTTGAGTCCTTGCAGTGCGCCGACGACGAGCTTTATGAATTTTCGCGGCGAGCCCACCTGGCCAAGGGGCAGCCCATTGGAAAACTGATGGCCCAGGCCTTGAAGTTCCCGGACTTGATTTCGCTGGCGGCAGGCTTCGTGGATAACGCGACCTTGCCATGCGAGGAAACGCGGGAGTGCCTGCGGAGCATCTGCGACGATCCAGCCCTGTTGCGACGGGCCTTGCAATATGACGCAACGGCCGGCAACGCAGGTCTGCGTCAAACTCTGGCCGAATGGTGCCATCATGCCCAGCCGGAAACCGCCCCCGATCCCGATCGGATCATTCTGACTTCGGGTAGCAATCAATTTCTGCACCTGCTGGCCGAAGCCATCCTCAATCCGGGCGACATCGTCTTGGTTGCCGCTCCCACTTACTTTGTGTTTCTTGGGACTCTCAAGGGAATCGACGCGCAGGCCATTGGCGTAGCGGCTGACGAAGATGGTATTCAGATCGAAGCCTTGCAGGAACAGTTGGAACAGTTGTCCGCTGCGGGTCAAGCCGGCCGCGTGAAAGCGATTTATCTGGTCACCGACTTTGACAATCCGGCCGGCAGCACGCTTTCCCTGGAACGCCGACATCAGTTGGTCGAATTGGTTGCTGCCTGGCGGAAGCGCTACGGCCCGCTGTTGATTATCTCGGACAATGCTTATCAACTACTGCGTTACAGCGGACAGCCGCTACCATCACTTTCCAGTCTGGCCGCTGACGCGAGCGACTACGTCATTGAATCCGGTACTTTTTCCAAGTCCTTTTCACCTGGAATCCGAGTCGGTTGGGGGATTGTGCCGCAATATTTGGTGGAACGCTTGCTGGACATGAAATCCAATGTGGACTTTGGCTCTCCACACTTCAGCCAGGTTCTGATGCAGCAAGCCATCACCAGCGGAGCCGTGGACCATCACCTTCCTCGAATCCGAGCTGCCTACCACAACAAACTCCAAGCCATGCTGTCGGCTTTGCACGCAGAATTTGGACAGCAGAGCGACGTGCATTGGCGGGAGCCAGCCGGTGGACTTTACGTCTGGCTTACCTTGCCAGAACACATCGACACATCGGAGTCAGGAGCTCTGTGGCAATCCGCGATTGAGCGGGGGGTGTTATATGTGCCGGGGCATTACTGCTATCCCGACCAGGGAGTTGGAGTGGCCAAGAACACGATTCGGCTTAGTTTCGGCGTCCAGAACGCGGAAAGGATTCAAGACGGAGTGGCACGCCTGGCAAGTGCCATCCGTCATATCGAGTCGCTGTGAACTTGGCTTCGGTGCAGTATATTTTTCCCACCGATCGGCCTACCGGACCTATAGTTTATTGAGTTATCCACAGGTTCGTAGCGAACCTCCCAGCCTGATGAACACCCGCTATACGATTGATCATCCCTACGGTTCTCTGATCGGCTGGTCCGTGGTCGACCCGGAATTGGATCGTTTCTACGAATGCCGATGGACAACTGAATGATTGATGATTGAGAGTTCACGAATCGCGTCGGGTGTTTTCTTGAGTCTCGAATAGTGACATTTCCGTAGGTTAGATGTGGAATGATGTTCGGCGCTTATTGGGTGTATCAAATCCCCTTGTGGGTCTTGTTTTTCTTCTTTGCAATCGTATTGCTCATTCCCTTGGAAGTCGGCCTACAATTGGGGAAGCGACAGAAGCGTTTGCATCCCGCTGAGCCCGGCGAGTCGCGTAGTGACATTACGCTCACCGCCATGTTAACTCTGCTGGCTTTGATGCTGGCGTTTACTTACTCTTTCAGCATGAGCCGGGCTGACCTTCGCAAACAGGCTTTGCTTGACGAAGTCAACGCCATCGGCACTGCTTTCGTACGTGCGGATCTACTGCCGGAACCGGGAAGCAGCGAAGTCCGTCAGCGCCTTCTTGAGTACGCCCAATCACGCGTGGTTGACCCAAGCAAAGTCATTACGCTGGAGCACGTGGAACAAGTCGTCCGCCAATCCGTCGAGATTCAGGCGAAAATCTGGCCGGCGGTTAAAAGGGCGATGCGAGAACCAGGAGAGATGACGAATCCGGAAAAGGCGTTGCTGGTTTCAGCCATCAACGATGTGCTCGACGCGCACACCAGTCGTATGGCCGTCTTTTTCGACCGTTTGCCAACCGCCGTGCTGGTATTGCTGTTACTGATCGCCGGAACCGCGCTGGGCTTTGCTGGTTACAACGCAACCGCGAATGGTCAGCCGATTCGCTGGCGGTTGCTGGCCTTTGCTTTGATCCTGGCTTCGCTCATCTACATCATTTTGGATTTTGACATGATGATGCGCGGCTTTATTCAAGTCGATCACACTAGTCTCATTCAGCTGGTCGACAGCATGCAAACTGCCTTGGAGCACCCATAGGAATGGAGCACTTTGCTGTGGCGCAGGCTTTCGCGCTATGGCCGCACGAACGTTTGCACGCATGGGCGAATTAGCGCTGTCGCGTGACTGCCGGGGGCTTCCAAGTTCCGTCGAGTGCCTCGGGTTTTGGCCAGTACAATCGCAGATTCATGCTGAAACCGCCCGACTTCGGCGCGGGAAGCCAGTTGCTCTCTTTGTCTTTGCCGGGCGAGTTCCGCTGGATGTAAATCGTCAAAGAACCATCGTCCTCGAATTTCATCGCGTCGCGGTCGCCGATGGCATAGCGGTTGATCGGGTTGTCGGCAAACGCCTGCTTTTCGTTGTACATTGTCAACGACCAAAACGCGCGGACGGGCGGTATCTCATCCTTGGTGAAGTGCAGCACATATTCCTTTCCCGAGTCGAACAGTTGGCCGTCGGCGTCCACGTAGGCGGTAGGATAGATGGCGTCCTCGACTACATTTGCTCCCAATCCTCCATACGCGATCAATGCACGGCGGTAGTAGTCCGTACCGTACGTACCGATGGGCGACAGAATCATTCCCCAGTTGTTGACCGAGGTCCCGGCACTTGCCAGGCCGCCCGTGATCCGCTCGTTGCCAAGCGAGATTGCCTCAGTGAGTGCCTTTTGGACTTGCGGCGCTGCTTTATTGAAGGCGAACGGCTTGCCCGGTTCCAGGCCAATCCGTTTCATTCGAGCAAGAATCGGATAGTCGTTTGGATGCGGCGGATTGACTTTCGTCAGTTCCGCGAACCGACCAAAGAACTCTGCGGCGTCCATCCGGGCAACCTGCTCGGATGGCGGATCGGACGAAATCGCTGGATCCAGCTTAGCTTTGGGAGGCGTGTATTCCTTGCCCCAAGCTGAGAGCGGAACAGCAGTGAGGCCTAGCTGAAACTCGTGCACATTAGCGTAGTCCGCCCGACCGTCGGTTTGGGTTCGGCCAATCATCCACCCCACGGAGGTTGGGGCGCGGATCATTTCAACATCTTCGGGGAGTTTGCCCTTCCAATTCGGACCAACAATCGCAAATGTCTGTTCGGCTGTCCCAGTTGTCCGCTTGCCAGGAGATGCAAAGACATCGGTCCACATGTCGATCATCGGCAGGAGATAATACCGCCCTCCGGAATCCGGAACATGAATCACGAGGGGCTCTTGAGTGACGTCGAACCATAGGGAGGAATACAGAGTGTCGGCGTTCGGCCGCACGACGTCGGTAAATGTCGCGTCTGGAAAGGTGGGTGCGTGGGCAAATTGGTTCACCGGCGCACTTAACTCTGCAGGATCCGGATACTCAGTGTTCGTCCCGACCTGTCGGGTCACGTCCATCAAGACCACTGGATAGGCGTAGAGGTACGCTTCGATCGCGATCTGGTTGACTTCATCATCCGCCAGCGGAGCCTCAGCCTGGACCGTTCGAGGAAAAACAAGCCAAAGTGAAACGGCAAGAAAAGATCCTGCCAACAACAGCATTTGCCCATGGACGAGGCAAGTGAAAGGGACGCGTCGAATCATGATGTTCTCCAATCTTTTCTATTGAATTGTCGAGGGCCGAACGGATTGGGTTTGGTCCTCGACATGAATGGCGATCCTTGGCTCGCTATTCTTTGGTACTGGTTTCTGTATAGCCGATGTGGACGTTCTCGATCTGGCCGTTGAACTTGAACGGCGCCTGATCGTAATAATCGAGTGAAACGGGTGAGCCGAGATCCGTACCGATGTCAAAGCAGTCGTTGGCCGTGAAGCCCAAGGGGGCACTGACGGGGACCTGGCCCTGGATAACTTCTTGGCCATTGACCTTGATCGTTATTAACAGCGGACCGGCGGGTCTTTTCTCCAAGTATTTGGTGGTGACTTCGATCTTCGCCTTTCCAGCCGACAGCCTGTCATTGGCTTTGAACTGCGTGCGTTGAATCTCAAACAGGTTGTATTCGTAAGAAAGCACACCATCCTGGACGTAGCACGATAGGCCTGCTGAGAATCCACCCAGCGCATACAGCACGCCGTTGGCGTCGGCGGGAATTTCGGCCTCCATAGTGACCACGTTTTCCGTGTTCCCCAAGGCGGGCGCAGCGAACTCCGGCATGCGTGTCAGAGCGCCGGCAAAGGTCCAGTCCTTGTAGGGCGGCACAATCCGCAAGTCGGGACGAACGACGGGCACATAGAGTCCACCACCCACTGGAAAGCCCTGGTTCCTGGCAAACTCGATGGTGAAGAGTTCCTTCATCTGCGCTAATTTCTCAGGCATCTTGGCAGCCAAATCGTTGGCCTGCGACCAGTCGTCATTTAGGTTGTAGAGTTCCCAGCTGTCATCGTCTGGGCTCCATGAGAGCTTCCCTTCCTCATTAAAGAAGCCCTTCGGCAATCCAGGAAGCCAGGGCGAACGAGGACCAAAAGCACCCGCGAACCACCCGTCGTGATAGATACCGCGACTGCCCATGATCTCGAAATACTGGGTGAGCAGACGTCCATCTGCGTTGGCGTCACTGAAGGTATAGGCCATACTGACGCCTTGGATTGGGTCCTGCTGGAACCCGTTGACAACTTTCGGCGGTGTGATGCCAACCACTTCATAGATCGTGGGGACGATGTCGTTCACGTGATGGAACTGCGGACGTGGCGTTGGGTCCGGCTTGATCTTACGCGGCCAGCGTACCGCCATCGGGTTGCGCGTGCCACCAAAGTGAGCGGCAATGAGTTTCGTTGACTTATACGGAGTGCTGCCTGCCCAGGCCCAGCCCGCGTGATACATGTTGTCCGTCTTGGGCGAGCCGAGTACATCGAGTCCACCGAGGTCGTCCAGCGCTTTGATATGCTGGTCAATGGTCGTGGGGATGCCATTCTGGGCGAGTAGTTCGCTGATAGTGCCGGCCTGACCTTCAGCCGAAGCACCGTTATCGCCCCAGATGTAAAAGATCAACGTGTTGTCGCGGTAACCCAGCCGATCTACCTCATCAACGAGCCTGCCTACCTGGGCGTCCGCGTGTTCGGTAAACCCGGCATACACTTCCATCAATCGCCGCTGGAAAGGCCTCTCGCTCTCAGGGATTGAATCCCATGCCGGCAAAGTCTCGGGTCGTGGGGTCAGTTGCGCGTTTTGCGGAATCCATCCTTTTGCCTTCGCGTTTTTGAAAACCCGCTCCCGATAATTATCCCAGCCGTCGTCGAACTTGCCCTTGTATTTATCAGCCCACGCCTTTGGGACCTGATGGGGTCCATGAGAGGCGCCGGTGGCCCAATAGATGAAAAAGGGTCTGTCGGCCGCAAAGGCTTTGTGCTGCTGCAACCAAGTGATCGCGTCGTCGGCGATGTCTTCGCTCAAATGGTATGGGCGGCCATCCTTGGGC
>JANSWS010000265.1 GCA_024743355.1 bacterium | reverse complement strand
ACAACCTAGAGTTGGTTGGCGGCCCGTAGGGTTTCCAGCAGCTCGGAAATTTCAGCGTCCACGGAATCCGCATCCTCGACCGTTTCGGCAACCACCTCGCGTAAGGTAGTTCCAAACTTCTGTCTTAGGCGGTGAAGTGCGACTTTGACGGCGCTCGTAGAACAGCCAAGCTCATGAGCTATTTGGGAATACTCTTCTGCCTTGAGCGGTTGAGTCAGGCAGGGGAGTAGCTTGTCCAACAGTTCGGTTCTATCACGGGCGGAATAGAGCTTCCTCAAACGTTGTTTGGCTTCGTCAATCAGGCTGGTCGCCCACAGTTGATTGAATGCCAAATCCGGGTTGGGATGTTTGGATTGCAATTCCATCCAACGAGCTTCGCCAGATGCCACATCCAATGAAATGGTTGCTGCCAAACCGCCGCGTTTTGCCGCATGGTCGCGTCGGAACTGGTCCACCAGAAAGCGTTTCCATGCCGTCAGCAGAAAACTGCGAAATTTGCCTTTGGCCGGATCCGCATTGCCCAATAGCTTGCCGTTGACGATCTGCGAGAGAAACTCCTGGGTTGCATCTTCCGCATCATGGGGCGACAGTCCTTTGCGAAGGGCATAGGCATAGAGCGGCTGCCAATAGCGCTGCACGAGTTCGGTCAGTGCGGGACGTCCATGCTGGGAATCTTCTTTGGCAGCTTCCCACACGAGCGTCCACTGTGTTGAGGCAAATTCAGTCACTCAAGTTGATTCCCATCACTGAATCCCAATCTCCAAGAGCCTGTTCCGCAGCATTTCCGTCTGCTGTCGGATTTCCGTCGCGTACTCGGCTTGCTCCGCTAAATTGTAGAACTCTTTGGGGTCTTGGCGAAGGTCATAGAGTTCTTGCGTTCCATCACGATACTGGATGAAGTGCCTTGTTTGGGTGCGAAGTGATGTGCCGTGACTGTCGAAGGACAAAGCCGATTCCTTGATCGAAAGTTCGGGATCGCGCAACAGCGGCACGATGCTCTTGCCTTGGACGCTTTCCGGGGTACTCAGGCCGCCGAGTTCACACAGGGTTGGGAAGATATCAACCAGCTCTACAATGCTGTCGCAACGGGCGGGCTTCATGCCCGGTACGGAGATCAATAGCGGAACTCGGATGATCTCGTCGTGCAAATTTGCCTTTTGCCAAAAGCCGTGTTCTCCGAGATGGTAACCGTGATCGCTGGTGAAGACGATAGCCGTAGATTCACGTAGCCCTAGATTCTCCAGTGCGTCGATGATGCGGCCAACTTGGGCATCCATGAACGCGACCGAAGCATAATAGCCGCTCCACATCCGCCGTTGATTATCGGGGTAATTGCCGATCGGGTTTTTTGAGGAGAGTGTACTGGCCAAGCCAAGCTTGGGGATATCATCCAAATCATCGGCGACCGTTTCGGGCAAAGGCAATTGCTGCCAAGGATAGGGATCAAAATAGGGCTTGGGCGCTACCATCGGGTAATGGGGGCGTACCAATCCCACTGCCAGAAAGAATGGGTTAGCCGCGTGCTCTTCCAGCAACTCGATGGCTTTGGACGCAGATTTATAATCTGCCTGTTCTGTCCCATCGCTGTCTGTCTGCACCATCACGAACATCCGGTGCGGCATCTGGGTTGATTGTCGATTCTCCATGTCACGCGTGAATATATTCAAGTTCAAACAGGCGTATTCGCCTGGCGAGTGCGTTTCGGGCCCTGGCGAATTAAAACGCTCGGTCCAGGAGTTGGCTACGTCGTCTCCATTGGTCCCGGCAATGATGTCACCGGGAACTCGCATGTGATAGATTTTTCCGACTCTGCCTGAATACCAGCCAGCTTCTCGAAAAGCCTGGCCTAAATTAATGGCGGCTCTTCCCCGGTATCTACTGAACATGAACGACTGACGCGAGGGACCGCAGACGACACCCTGGCAGAAGGCGCGGCTGAATAAAGTCGACTCACGAGCGAGCCGGTCCAAGTTGGGCGTCTTGCAATAGGGATCGCCATAACAGCCTAGAACACTGGCTTTGAGATCGTCGGAGACAATGAACAAAACATTGCGTATCCGAGGATTGGAAGCAGCGTCTAGCGCCCGTGACAACCTGGCTGGACTGCAAGGCGAAAACGCGAAGAGAATTGCAGCGGCGTAAATCCAAAGTCTCATGACCAGCCATCCTGAAATTGGAATCTATAGGGGCACTCAACACCCCAGTTTATACAAGCAGTGTTATGGGATGTGATGATAACCGATACGAACGTTGTCGGCCCCCACGCTTAGGAAGCGTTGCTTGTGTCTACGATTATGGTTGGTCGCTGGATACAATGCACTCGCACGTTGTGAGCTAACGCATGATCACCAAAAAAATCTGTCATTGGAGATCCGGGGTGAATTGCTGATGAATCGATTTCGCCAGGCCTTATCGGGCTTCCAAATCATTGGTCCCGGTCTTCTAGTAGCGGCTACCGGAGTGGGCGCGGGCGATCTAGCTACGGCTACCTTTAGTGGTGCTACGCTGGGAACGGCCGTATTGTGGGCCGTAGTCGTGGGAGCTGCTCTGAAGTTTCTTTTGAACGAAGGTTTGACGCGCTGGCAGCTTGCGACAGGAACAACCGTTTTGGAAGGAGGGATTCTGCATTTGGGGCGGCATCTCCATGGGATCTTCTTGGTTTACCTGTTTGTATGGACATACTTTGTGGCAATGGCGTTGATGAGTGCCTGTGGCGTGGCCGCACAAGCCATGTTCCCACTTTTCACGGATCCTTCAATTGGAAAAGTAGTATTTGGCGCCGCGCAGAGTTTCTTGGCCGCCGCACTAGTGATGTTCGGAGGCTATAAGCTCTTCGAGAAAGTCATGAGCTTGTGTATTGGCGTGATGTTTTTTGTCGTGTGCTTCACGGCCATTGCCTTGCGACCCAGTTTAGCGGATATCGCGCAAGGTCTGCTCGTTCCGACCATCCCAGAATTGGGCCAAGGTGGTCTGCAATGGGTAATTGCCTTGCTGGGCGGTGTAGGCGGAACGGTTACGATCTTGTGCTATGGCTATTGGATTCGAGAAGAAGGTCGCCATTCCATGCAAGATCTACCGCTTTGTCGCTTGGATCTGGCATGCGGTTACATCGCGACCGCGTTCTTCGGTTTGGCCATGGTGACCATTGGCAGTCAGTTGGGTGAATTGGATGCCAAGGGAGCAACTCTGATTATTCGGGTAGCCGAGACGCTGCAGGAACGAATGGGGGTTCTAGGTAATGCTGCGAAGTGGGCATTTTTAATCGGTGCCTGGGGCGCCTTCTTCAGCAGTCTGCTGGGGGTTTGGCAGAGCGTTCCCTATCTATTCGCTGACTATTTTGGAATGCTTCAGCATCCTCCGGAGAGCGGTGAGGCGGTTCCGGTGCGACAAGCAAAACGGATCGACAGCAAGTCCAGGGTCTATCAGTGGACCCTGGCGGGTTTGGCCACGATACCCATTTCCGGGTTGTTTCTGTTTCCGTTTAACCTGGCAATGAAGGTCAATGGAATCGTGGGTGCTCTGTTTATTCCTATGCTGGCTGTGGTCCTGCTGATGCTCAACGGCCGCGAGGAATGGATTGGAAGAGACAATCGAAACAGCAGACTGACAAGTTCGTTGTTGGTCTTGACGCTGTTGTTTTTTGTCGCCGCAGGGGTTCTACAGATCATCAACTCGCTGGGACCGTGAGCATTGTTGACTGGGCGGCCAAGTGCAGGCAATTAAATACCTATCCGAAAACCCAATAGAACCGCGGCTGACGCCCAAGCGGCTAATCGTTTTCGGATAGGTTGTGAGGCATCCCATGGCTGTCTAAAAAGAAAGCCCGCCATTCATCCGGAATAGCGGGCATTTCAATGACAAGTGTGCAGGAGAACTGCAGGGCAAAAAGAGATTTCTCCCGCCACTCATGGAACCGATTGTGGACCCATACATGGGCAGACGTAAGTAGGAACCACCATCGGATATCTCGCAAAAATAGGACACGACTAATCGGAAGCAATCGAATTGCTCCCATCTTTACGGCAAAATGTCATAGTCGCTCAAGATCCTGGGCATCGCATACAGAAGTGGCCTGCACCGAGACCGAAGCCGTTTCAAGCCGGGTGGCTATCTCACAACGGGTGCCGCGAGCTTGCACGGAAAAGACTTTGAACCCTGTGGACCGCTGCGGTTGCACCATGGCAAGTATGGACGGAGGCGATACAATCCTAACAATCTGAATTTCAGGATATGCTGCCCTTTCGCCTCCGTGGGTTGGATGGAGGCGAAGTCCTCTCTGGTCGGCCTTGATGGCGGAAGATACAGGTTCTTAATTTGCACGGCCTTGGTGCGTTTATGGTTTCCGTGCCGCGCCTGCCTAATCGATTAGATGGATGTTCACTTTAGCATGATCAAGACAAGCAGTATTTTCAGCACTAGGTTTTCTCGCGTTGTCCTTAGCCTCGCTTGCATCGGTTGTACCGCAGCCTGGATTGCCTCCAGCAAAGCCGAGGAGCCGCGTGCGGGTGCCTTAGCGCGATTGCAGGCGGATATCGCATACCTGGCTTCGGATGATTTACAGGGCAGAGACGTTGGTTCACCAGGGATTGCTCTGGCGGGAGATTTCATTGCTAAGCGGTTTAGCGAATTGGGAATCAAGACCGATGTCTTCGATGGCACTCCTTTTCAGGATTTCAGCATTCCCGGCGAAGCTGAGATGGGTGCTCCAGAGAATAACGTCTTGAAATTCACGGGTTTGGACCCAGAGATAAACGTCACCTTAGAACAGGACTATAGCCCGCTCGCTCTAGGGAACAGCGGAGCTTTCAGCGGCCCCTTGGTTTTTGCTGGTTACGGAATCACGGCACCCGATCTCGGCTACGATGACTACGCCGACGTGGACGTTAAGGGCAAGGTGGTGATCGTAATTCGGAAAGAGCCGCAGCAGCAAATGGAGAACAGCATCTTCGACGGGACTCGTAGTTCTCAGTATGCATATTTTTCGTCGAAGGAATTGAATGCGGCAGTTCACGATGCCGCGGCTTTGATCTTGGTCAACGATGCGGTTACCGCAGATAACTCGGATCAGCTCATGGGAGTGACGGCTGCCGGCAAGGCAGTCACCGGAAAACAGATTCCGACGCTGTACTGCAAGCGAGCCGTGATTGACACCATCCTTACCCAGAAGCTGGGGAAGACTCTGCGGCAGCTCGAAGACGAAATTGATGGTGACTTGAAGCCTCGCAGCCAGGTGCTCGAGGGTGTTACGGTTAGCGGCGAAGTCGCTATTCAGCAGTCGCAGATACCCGTCCGGAATGTGGTCGGTTATCTGCCTGGGACTGGTGATCTAGCGGACGAGTTTGTTGTTGTTGGTGCGCATTACGACCACGTTGGAATGGGTGGAGTGGGCTCGTTGGCTCCTGGAACCGTGGCTATTCACAACGGCGCCGACGACAATGCCTCCGGTACTTGCACCATGCTCGAGGTCGCCCGCCGGCTGGCCTTTGACGATTCCAAACAGCGGCGGGGGCTGATTTTCATGGCCTTTACTGGCGAAGAAAAAGGACTGTTGGGCAGCAAGCATTACGTGCGTAATCCTCGCTGGCCGATCGAGCAAACGGTAGCCATGGTCAACATGGATATGGTAGGCAGACTGGCGGACAATCGGCTGACGGTTTACGGCACCGGAACCGCCGCTGGCTTTGAAGATATGATCGACCGGGCAAATGAAACTGCCCAATTCAATCTGTCCAAGCAGGCAGCCGGTTTCGGCCCCAGCGACCATTCCAGCTTTTACGAAGTGGAGATTCCAGTGTTCCATTTCTTCACTGGCCTACACGACGACTATCATCGTCCAGGGGACGATCCAGAAAAGGTCAACTACGAAGGCATGTCACGGGTCGCCGATATGGTGAGCGGAATAGTCCGTGAGCTAGCAACGGCCGAAACACGGCCGGCTTACATGAAGACAACTGCCTTTGCGGACGTGGGACGGCGAGGTCGCACGAATCGAAGCCGTGCCGTTCTGGGAGTGCAGCTTGATTTGGACTTCCAGGGTCAGGGCGCCGCCTTGGCCGATGTTCCGGAAAATGGTCCTGCCTTCGATGCAGGACTACAGTCCGGTGATGTGATCATCAAGATTGATGAGCAAGAAATACCGTCGGTCTTGGAGCTTAGAAAAGTTTTGTCCGAACTGAAGCCGGAAGACAAGATCCAAGTTACGGTCCGCCGCGGTAAAGAGCAGCTGACATCCGAAGTGACTTTGGGACGAGGGTGAGAGAGCGTGTCGAATTCGGAGAAGCCCCAGGTTGTCTGGCATGATCACGCGGTGGATCGCTCAAGTCGTGAGCAGTTGAATGGTCATCGTGGCTGCGTGATCTGGTTTACGGGGCTAAGTGGATCGGGGAAGAGTACGGTCGCGAATCAAGTCGATTTGCTGCTGCATCAGAAGCAGATCCATACTTACCTGCTGGACGGCGACAATGTTCGACACGGTTTATGCGCCAGCCCACAGCTTTTGGCGGAACGCGGTTACTCCCAGGAATTTAGCCAGCGCTTTGGCTTGGGGTTTGGGGACGCGGACCGCGAGGAAAACATTCGGCGAATCGGGGCTGTGACGCAACTGTGCGTCGCCGCAGGTTTAATCACGCTGACGGCCTTTGTCAGTCCCTATCGTCGCGACCGTCAAAGAGTTCGGGATTGGGTCGAGCAGCACGGTGCAGTAGGAGATTTCATCGAGGTTTTTGTGGATGCTCCCTTGGAATTGTGTGAGGCACGCGATCCGAAGGGCCTGTACCGGTTGGCAAGAGCCGGAAAAATCTCGAACTTCACCGGGATCAGCGACCCCTACGAGGCTCCCACGAATCCGGACATTCATCTTCAAGTTGCGGACCGCAAGCCAGAAGAGCTGGCGCAGACTGTGGTAGATTATCTGAAAGATCAGGGAATCGTCTGAGCCACGGACGATTGCTGGTTGCGTTGAGCAACGTTTCCGATGCATTCACCGTCTGTTGGGATCACGCTGATGAGAGATCGTACTCTGCCCATGGCTCTGGCTGTCTGTTTGCTCTCGGGCGGGTTGTCCGGCGCCATGCGCTGTGCCGCACAATCACCACCCAATGTATTGATTGCGATTTCAGACGATCAATCCTACCCGCATGCGTCGGCCTACGGCGAGCCGGTAATTCAGACACCGGGATTTGACGAAGTCGCCCGCCGCGGTGTCCTGTTTCACAATGCTTTCACCCCGGCCCCCGGCTGCAGCCCAATGAGAGCTGCTTTTTTGACGGGCCGTTACATATGGCAGATTCGCGAAGCGGGTACTCATGCCAGTCATTTTCCCAGAGATCTGGTGACTTTCCCCGAGAGATTGGCTTCGGCTGGTTACCGTGTTGGCTATACCGGCAAACCCTGGGGCCCGGGTAACTTTCGAATTTCAGGCTGGGAGCAGAACCCGGCAGGACCTGCCTTCAATGAACGCAGACAAGAGGCGCCCAAGGGAATCTCAGCCACGGACTACGCCAGCAATTTTGAGCAGTTCTTGGATGAGCGAGATGAATCGCAACCGTTTTGTTTTTGGTTTGGTGGCCATGAGCCGCATCGATCGTTTGATCCGGGTATCGGCTTGAGAGCCGGAATGGATATCGATGCTGTGCGAGTGCCAGCATTCCTGCCCGACGATCCGGTTGTTCGCAGCGACATGCTGGACTATTTCTACGAGATCCAATGGTTCGATCAACATCTGGTCAGGATGCTGAGGACTTTGGAAGCGCGTGGCGAGCTAGAGAATACTCTGGTGATTGTGACCAGTGATAATGGAATGTCCTTTCCGCGAGCCAAGGCCAATGTTTACGAGTATGGGATTCATATGCCGCTGGCCGTGTGCTGGCCCGAACAGATCCCAGGCCAACGCAACAGCCAGGCGCTGGTGAATCTGATTGATTTGACCGCAACGATTTACGATGCATGCGGTATTGAAAAGCCCGAATCCGTGACGGGCAGCAGTCTGCTAAGGCTGTTGCAAGGTGAAGCCGGCGATGAACCTATCGCGACATACTCCGGTCGTGAGAGGCATTCCTCGTCGCGTTGGAACTCTCTGGGCTATCCTCAGCGCTGCGTTCGGACAGCTGATTTTCTATACATAAGAAACTACACACCAGAACGCTGGCCCGCGGGAGCACCGCAGACGTACGCCAAGGTCCGCTATGAGGCTTCCGGTGAGCCGGGCGAAACCGTACTGGGGCCGGAGCATGGCGGCTATCACGACATTGACGCGTGTCCCACGCTGGATTTTCTGGTGGAAATGCGAGGGGACCCAAATCTGGCCCAATATCTCAAGCTCTCCGTGGGTCTCCGGCCAGCTGAGGAGTTTTATGAGGTCCGTTCCGATCCAAGCTGTTTGAAGAACCTGGTTGGTGACGCGAAATACCTGCCGCAGCTACAGCAGCACCGCCAATTGCTACGTGATGAGTTGGTGCGAACAGGCGATTTAAGAGAGATCAATTTCGAAGCTTCCCATGTTTGGGAAACCTATCCCCGCTACAGCTCACTGAGATGGTTTCCCAAGCCCGATTGGGCGTTGGACGACTCCGTCACTATTCCTCGACAGGATTGGTTGGAGGACAGGCGGCCGCGGTGACGCGTCGAGCATCTCGGCGGATATGTCCTTGGCTAGACAAGAGTGGAGCGTATCAAGGGTTGAACGTCCGCAGCAATTTTCTGCCACGGAAGATGCACAGGATAATTTCTGGGCTCAGCGAGGCCGGATGCTCCGAGATCGGGTAGCTCAAAAGCTCTTGTCCGTCCGTAATGACGCCCAGCTGTCGTTCATCTTGACGTGCATGGCAGAGAAGCGCGAATTCCCCTAGAAAAAAAGTCAAAGCGATCGAATCGATATCTTCGAATTGTTGGTCTTCCAGCCACAGCGATAGGCGTTCGGCCTCACGCCGTTGTGCGGAATTGAACTGATGGGCAGGCACTTCATAGATTTCCTCGTGTTCAGCTTGCCAGCCGGCAAAGGCAGCGTAGATGTCGTCCACGGGTAAATTGGCCAAGTCCGCGGTGAATGATTTGGTGAGAGGGCCCACCATCCCGACATTGCTGAGATGGCGATCTGGAAGATGATAGCTGTAGCGAAAAAGAAAGCATTCTTGCGGCTCGTCATAGCCCGGCCAGTACTGAATTCTCGTGTCTATCAATTCCATTTCGGTGGGGGGTAATGCGAATTGCTCGCGAGCTGCCAGCCACGCAGCCAATTCCGATTCCGCCAAGGCCTGCGGCGTCTGCAAGGAGGCTTCCAGAGCGTCGGTCATTTCCAATTCACGGGCATAGTGCACAGCTCGCATTCGTGATACTGGATCGGCGGCCAGTTGAATTAATCGCTGTTTGCCTCGCTCGTCACCTAGGGCCGCCAGGGCGCCGGCGGCTTCGGTTTGAATCCGTCGATGGGACAGCTCGAGAGCCTCCCCCAGAACTCGGCTGGCCGATCGGTCACCGATCAATCCCAGGGCGTCGCACAGCGAAACCGTCATGGCGAGACTGTCGCCCAAGATTTGCTGGACCGCCGTGACCGAATTCCCAAAAGCCTGCGGTTCACGCTCCAATTTCCGTAACTGGCCGAGGATCGATTCGAGCATCCTCTTAAGTTGCTCGCTGCGATTGCGCCACGGATGTTCGTCCAATCTTGCCTCGCGAACGGCATAGTTGGCCAGATCCATGACCACACAAAAGCAAGATGGCTCCAATTCGCAGTCCCGCAGCTGTTCAAAAAACTCCTCTAATTGATCCGTGTTAGCTCGCCAGAGTGGGCTCAAGCCCAAGCCCGCCAATTGCCATCGCTGCGGAGGTGCTTCGATTAGCAACTCGGCCAATGTTTCCAGGGATGCTGGATCGAGTTGTCCAGCCAGAGTTTGCATGGTATGGGCAGCCGACTCACTTTGATCCAAGCTCTCCAATCGCCGATAGAGCGTTGCCAGAAGTTCCGCATCGATTGCATTGCCATTTTCGTGCGAAGGGGATCGCGAGAGTTCCAGCGTTCGGGATGCGATCCATTGGGCCAGCAATTTGAATCCGGGTGTGGATAGCAGGGAGTCGTCTTGGGCTTCTAGAACACCGAGAACTGCTTCCAGCTCAGCTGGTGCGAGGCTGCTAATCAATGTCTGGATTTCAGCGGCAGGGGCTGCATTTGCCACCGCGCTCGCATCGTTTTGTCCCGACTGCAGGAGCCATTGCAGCACGGGATGAATCCAGTGGTCGCCGCCGACAGACATAAGAAATTCCAAAGACAGAGATGATATAGGTAGCAAATGCGTCGCTTATAGCCGCATTTTGAAGTTTATTTCAACTTCGTGCTTACATATCCACAATAGGTAGTGACAGCAAAGTCTACTTGCAGCTACTATTTAGGGCAGTGCATTTTTGTAGATCACGCCTGGTCGTTGATCTCCAGCCTAGCCAAGTGCGATTTGTTCTTCGTCCGTTGCCGTAGATCATTCCGGCTTGTAGCGTCCGTTCTGGTAGGTACCTGAGTGAGCGCATCAAGCCGGAGTTGTTCGCCCTGCATTCTGGCGAATTTACAGACCATCGTCGAACGAATCGTACTAGCTCGATGGATCACGGGAAGCAAAGGAGATGCTTTGCTTCCGCGCCGCTTTTGAGAGCGGCTTGCAAACTACACTTCTCAGTGTTAGTCAGTGTCCATCCTGACATCTAGTTGCTAGAGATTCGCGGATCCACGCTGAGGGCATGCTCATCTGAGATTCTCGGCCGTGGTTCATTTCGCGACTATCACGAGTAGGCGTAGAAGGACTTTTCCCTATTTGTGAGTCGTTATGCCACATTCTGAAACTGAAACTCAAGTCGAAGTGGATTCCAACTTGGCGGTTATCGAGCCTGAACAGGCTCCAGAAGCACCTGCTACCTTTGAAGATCTCGATTTGTCGCCCGTCATGCGACGAGCTTTGAAGAAGCTGGGATATGACCAGCCATCACCCATTCAGGCACAGGTGATT
>JANSWS010000300.1 GCA_024743355.1 bacterium | reverse complement strand
CAGTCCGAATGTGGTCTACGTAGGCATGGGCGAGCACGCTCCCCGAGGCGTGATGACATCCCATGGAGATGGGGTGTACAAGTCGACGGATGCCGGCAAGACTTGGCAGCACCTGGGACTGGCGGAAACTGAGCATATCGCCCGCATTGTCATTCATCCCAACAACCCCGACATCGTTTACGTTGCCGCCCAAGGCTCTCTGCACGCACCCTCGCAGGAACGCGGCATCTATCAATCGATAGACGGTGGCCAAACATGGGAACGAGTTTTATTCGTCAACGAGTTGGCCGGTTGTGCCGAACTTTCCATGGATGTGAGCAACCCACAGGTGCTGTATGCTGCCATGTGGGAGCATCAGCGCAAGCCATGGATTGTCATCAGCGGTGGTGAAGGGAGTGGCGTTTACAAAACAACGGATGGTGGAAAAACCTGGAAGCCAATTCACGAGGGACTGCCGGAAGAGAAGGGAAAAGCAGCCGTAGCGGTGTCTCGCAGCAATCCGGACAGAGTTTATCTGTTGCTGGAAAGCGATAGTCAGGAAGAAAAGGGCGGTCTTTTCGTTTCGACCGATGCAGGAAAGAAATGGGAGCGAATCAGTCAGGACCACCGCCTGATACAACGCGCCTGGTACTATACCGAACTCTTTATCGATCCCACCGACGAACATACGGTTTACGTTCTTAGTGCGTCCGCATTGAGGTCCATTGACGGTGGAAAGACCTGGGAGACGCTGTCCGGCACGCACGGCGACTACCATGACCTGTGGATCAATCCGCGGGATGCGCGGAATATGATTGTTGCCAACGATGGCGGCGCGGCGATCACTTTCAACTATGGAGACAGCTGGTCACGACAGAGCAATATGCCCACCGCACAGCTCTATCGAGTCAATGTGGATAATCAATTTCCCTATCGTGTCTATGCCGGACAGCAAGACAATACATCGATTTCTATCGCCAGCTTGGAACTTGGCAGTTCAGGCATAACCGAGCGAAGTTGGAATGCGTCCGCCGGTGGTGAAAGCGCATTCTTGGCTTTCGACCCGGACAATCCACGCTACGTCATGGGCGGCAGCTACCTGGGAACGATTGAAGTGCTGGATACCCATGCTGAGGCTGGAACGAACATCATGGCGGCTCCCATTGAGTATCTGGGGCGAGCGGCCCGCGATATGAAACATTTGTACAACTGGAATGCTCCGGTCATCTGGTCCAAGCACGAACCCGACACGTTTTATCATGCAGCCCAATTGCTGCTGCGGACGCGAGACATGGGTAAGAGTTGGGAAGAAGTCTCTCCCGACTTGACGCGAAACCAGGACCATCGTCAAGGCAAGGGAGGTGGCCCCTTCACGGTGGAAGCCGTTGGAGCCGAAAACTACGGGACGATCAGCTATGTTGCCGAGTCACCTCATGAGAAGGGGGTGATCTGGACGGGCAGCGACGACGGCATGGTGCATCTTACCCAGGACGGTGGCCAAACCTGGAACAATGTCACTCCACAGGACTTGGACGAGTGTTTGATCAACGCTATCGAAATTTCTCCGCACGACAAGGCAACTGTCTACATTGCCACCACCCGCTACAAGTTTGGCGATAAACGCCCCGGGATCTTCAAGAGCGCGGACTACGGACAAAGCTGGCAGCCTATCAATGACGGTATTCCAAACGGTTCATTTACCCGCGTTGTTCGCGAAGATGATCAGCGGAAGGATCTGCTTTTCGCCGGAACGGAGACAGGTGTGTACGCTTCATGGAACGGTGGGCGTCAGTGGCATCCCTTTCAGCTGAATCTGCCCGTGACGCCAGTCTTGGACATGTGCATTCGCCATGACGATCTGGTAGTGGCTACTTCGGGCCGCTCCTTCTGGATCCTGGATGATCTAAGCTTGTTGCGTCAGTTCGAGCAACGTGAACGTCCGTTTCACCTGTTCCGACCGGAAGCGGCTGTGCTTTCGAACCATAGTAGTGAACTCGATTCAACCAGTGCCGAGTTCAAGGGCTCGCATCCGCTGCACGGAGTCAATCCGGCAAACGGAATCGTGGTCTACTACAATTTGCCCGAGCTGTCCGATGAACAACATGTGACGCTGACCATTCACGATCCATCAGGACAACTCGTAAATTCATTCACTTCGAAAAAGGATGACGACTTCATCAAGTATGCAGGAGGACCACCTGCAGCCAACTTGCTTTCCAAGGAACAGGGCCTCAATCGATTCGTGTGGGATATGCGCTATCCCACCATGCCAGGCATCCCCCAGGCTTACATCGAAGCCAGCTATCGCGGGCACAAAGCCATCCCGGCTAAATACACTCTTCGGCTGAGCATGGAAGGTCAAGCTGCGGAAGAGGCCAAGGCGGAATGGGAAGATGCTGAAACCGAAGTTGAGATCTTGCCCAATCCACTCTACACAACCAGCATGGATGATTACCTCGAGTTTCATCAGTTCATGTTGGAAATGGAACGTACGCTGACGGCGATGCATGAAACCACAAACCAGCTATTTAAGATCCAAGAGCAAATCGATGCGTTCTTGAAATCTCTGCCTGCAGAAGATGAGACTTTGAAGGTGGTCAAAGAAGAAGGTCAAGAATTGTTGGATGCGTTGAAGCAGTGGGACGAGGAAATGGTGCAGCGGAAGTCCAAGGCTTACGATGATGTCGAAAACTACCCCAATAAGTTTACCGCCGAGTATTTATTCCTCATCAATCAAGCGGAGAGTAGTCTGCCAAGAGTGACGCAGGCGGTTCGGGAACGGCGTGCTGAATTAGACTCGCAATGGGAAGAGCTGCGGAGTCGAGCTGAAGAGCTGCTTCAGGTGAAGGTTCCTGAGTTCAACGAAAAGCTGTGGAAGCAAAAGATCGGCGCTATTTGGATGGCTAAGTAAATGTGCGCCGCCACGTCCCATCACGCTTCGCGCTGATGCTTTGAAAATGTAGCCATCTCGCTCCGCGCTGTTGCTTGGAAAATGTAGCCGTCTCGCTCCGCGAGAAGTAGCCCGACCTGGAGACTTTCCAATGGAAGCGAAGCAGATCGCAGGGTAGCTTTCGACCGGAGCTTCGTTGCTGTCAAGTCAGATTCGACTCAGTCAAGGTTGCTAGCTTCGTGGAGTCCGGTTGTTTCGGCGCAAACAAACGGGTTGGTCGCTGCATGGGTCGGGTCACCTCACGACGGAGCGTGAGGACTACGTAGCCATCTCGCTCCGCGAGAAGTAGCCCGACCAAGCCATGATCTCGCTTGAAAAAAATTACCAGCAATAATTTCAAGATCTGGACTGCTAAAATGAGCAGCGCAGATCACTTTGATTGCTGGAGGACTGTTGTGGAACACGTCGAATTCTATGATCCACGCGATTCGGTAACAATTTATGAACGCAAGCTACCGCATTGGTCGCAAGCGGGCACACTCTGTTTCATTACTTTCCGTACCTTTGACTCTCTACCTGTTTCTGTCATTAAACGTTTTCATGCAGATCGGCGCAATTGGTTAAGACTGCATGGCGTTAACCCAGATGCACAAGATTGCAAAGAGCGACTTGCTCAACTAGATAAGAGACTGCGCGAGGAGTTTTGGCGAACGTTTTCGGAGCGTTGGAATCTAGAGTTGGATGCTTGTCAGGGCGAGTGCCATTTGCGAAGGCCTGAGTTCAGCAAGATTGTCGCAGACAGCTTACATCACTTCGAGAACGATCGATATTTGCTTACTGACTATGTTGTCATGCCTAACCATGTACACCTGCTGGCTGCGTTTCCAACAGACGAGGCGATGTTGCTGCAGTGTGAATCCTGGAAGCATTTTACGGCAACTCAAATCAATCGCCTTTTGGGTAGGAAAGGACGGTTTTGGCAACAAGATGGATTCGATCACCTTGTGCGTTCGCTGGAAGAATTCGAGTACTACCGCGGTTATATCTTGAATAATCCTAGCAGGGCTGGTTTGCAGACGACGGACTATCGGCATTATTCGGCACAGTAGCCATCACGCTGGGCTTTGTTGCTTGGAAAATGTAGCCATCTCGCTCCGCGAGAAGTAGCCCGACCTGGTTACGTTCCAATGGAAGCGATGCGGATCGCAGGGTAGCTGCTGACCGGAGCTTCTTTGCTGTCAGGTAGGACTGTCAGGTAAGATTCGACTCAGTCAAGGTTGCTAGCTTCGTGGAGTCCGGTTGTTTCGGCGCAAACAAACGGGTTGGACGATGCATGGGTCGGGTCACCTCACGACGGAGCGTGAGGACTACGTAGCCGTGACGTTCTGCGCTGTTGCTTGGAAAATGTAGCCATCTCGCTCCGCGAGAAGTAGCCCGACCAGTGGACGATCCAATGGAGGTGATGTAGATCGCAGGGGCGTTTCCATTATCAAACTCGCAAATAGATGTATCAAACTCGCAAATAGATGCCGTTCTTGTCGAAGTGACGGACGAAGAGGCTGGTGATGGCAAAGAAGAGTGCCAGGGCCAAGGCGACGTACCACCAGGGCGAGTCACTGGGAGCAAAGGGCTTGATGGCCGTGGCCACCAGGTCGTGGAGCACATAGGCCAACAAGGCATTGATTCCAAACAACCGCAGGAATCCGAGTTGCAGCCCGTATATATCGCAGCAGACATAGAACAGGGCGAAGACCGCTAAGGAGAAACCTGCCGCGAAAATCAAATACGAGAGCGTCCCGGCCCTCTGGCTCATCATCCAGTAATTCCACTGCCGCTGGTTGGCCGGTGGTGGCGAGATAAACGGTGGTTCTGCCAGGAAGCTGGCCAGTGATTGGCTGCTAGCCATCTTCGCACTCCACTGTTCCGGGGTTGGCCAAACTGGAGAGGCGGCAAGATTCGTGATTTTCGATTTTGAATCGACTGTTGGTGTGACATCATACAGTCGCGTTCCGCACGACAGGCCATATCCGATCATCATTAACATCAACGCCAAGCTAAGACTGGAAGATAAAGCGGCGGACGCTGGCTGTTCATCGCTCCGGCGATGCAGGAATATGTCGCAGGCAAAACTGCCGACCAAAGCCGGAATGCTCCAGGTAAGAAAACCGAGTGGGCCACCGTCAATTGCCCTGGGGCTGGCGTGCACCCATTCGAAATTGAACCAAGCTGACAGTAAGACGTGCATGATGGCGGCCATTACCAACCACAGAACACGCACGGCGACGCGGGCCTGAATGACTGGCAGAATCCATATCGACGTGATTGCGATGTGCAGCAGCGTTTGGAACCAGCTTCGCTTCAGCGGTTCCTGCAGGGCATCCCAAAGGCCCATTTCACGCAACTCACTCCAACTGCTGGCTGGCGGTGCCACGCTGTATATGACTAAGGAAATCAGTATCAGCCCGAACAGCCTCTTGGCCATTCGCAATCGCACCGCTTGTACACCCTCCTGACGGAGCTTGCGAGAAATACTGAGCCGCATGGCGAAGCCGACTGCGAACAAGAATTGCGGCATGATGGTATCCGCATAACTGAGATGGTCGTTGCTATGTCTTAGTAACTCGGGGCAAACGCGAAAGCCGCCCAAGAAATTCACCAGCAACATGCCAATGACCGTGTAGCCCCGGAACTGGTCGAGTGATACTAGCCTTTCGTCAACCGCTGGTGTTTTCATCCGCACAAGATTCAAGTCCACTCTGTTTTCATTCGGCCTTCCGCCGGGCTCCAAGGGCGAATGCTTTTAACATGCGCCCGGCCGCCATGCGTCGCGAAAAGTCTCCGCAATGTCCGCAATTTTCCAATAGTTTCATGCCTAGCGGCGGATTTTAGCACAGTCCATGAGAACAGAAACCGGCAGCAAATTGCCGGGTAAAGGGCCCAGCTGTCGACTCATTGGAATTTCAATCTTTGGCAGACACTATCAACCTATCCGAAAACCATCGGCAGGTCGGCCTCCACTGCGGTTCTGTCTGGTTTCGGATAGCTTTTAAGATTTCAAAAAGGCTAGATCAAAGCTTGGCAAATTTCTGCTACAAACTAAAACGGATCTTCGGGATTCGTCAATGACGGATCCATCACAAACCGATCAGCATACAGACACTGCCAAAAAACCGATTTATGTCTACATATTCCCCCAAGTCTTCTTCGGACATGTCGTCTGAATTCACATCAAGTGCTCTTAGCACAGAAGATATTTCGGCTCTCGTTGCGAAGGATGGTGATCCAGCGAAGCTCTTGAACGATCTGGTGCATCTCATCCAACTGCGGATGTCGATCGACGCTTGCTCTGTCTATTTATTGGGACCGGATCGGACCTCGCTCCTGTTGGCGGCTACCGTGGGTTTAAATCCCAGCGGCATCGGCAATGTGCGCTTGAGCACCCGCGAAGGGTTGGTCGGAATCGCCGTGGAGCAACTGCAACCCATTGCTGTGCAAGAAGCCGCTTCACATCCTCGGTATAAATTTTTTCCAGGGCTGGCCGAAGAACACTTCCATGGGTTCCTGGGGGTACCGGTCGTGGATCGCGGTTTGCTGCAAGGCGTGCTAACCGTTCAAACCCGAGATTCGCGGAAGTTTTCGGAAGTCGAAATACAGGCGCTGGTCGAAGCGGCCAATCGACTTTCGGGAGTGATTTGCGAGGCTCGAGATATGGAGCAATTCATCGCTCCCATACAGAAGCGATTGTGGACACTGGCTCGGAATCTCTGGTGGTGCTGGGATACGGACACGGTCAACCTGTTCCGCGACATTAATCCCGTGCGATGGCGTGAGTTGTCCCACAATCCACTGGCCTTGTTATCGGAGATGCCGCTGGATGATCTGGAGCGACGTGTGAACCAACTGGTGTTGCACAGTCGCATCAGTCACGCGTATCGCCGGTTGCAGCAATATTTGAGAAATGACAAGACCTGGGGCTGCCTGCATGCCGGTCCGCTGCGGGCTCGGCCCGTCGCGTATTTTTCCGCCGAGTTTGGTATGCACGAGTCCATTCCGATTTACTCGGGCGGGCTTGGCGTTTTGGCGGGTGACCATTTGAAGAGCGCATCGGATTTGGATATCCCGCTAGTGGCCGTGGGCCTGTATTACAGCCACGGCTATTTTCGTCAACGGCTCGATCAGCACGGTATGCAGCAGGAAGAGTATTTCCGTGGCGAACGCGACAAACTTCCGCTGCTGCCCGCCTTGGCTCCCGATGGAAAGCCTATTCGCGTTTCGGTGGAAACGCGAACGGGAAAGATTTTCGCGCAAGTCTGGAGAATTCCGGTTGGACGACGCACTCTGTATCTGTTGGATTCGGATGTGGAGGGAAATGCGCCGGAGGACCGGGAATTGACGGCCCGGCTCTACGGTGGCGATGGGCGAACTCGTATTCGACAAGAAATATTGCTGGGTATTGGCGGAATGCGGGCCCTGCGGGCGGCGGGCATTGACCCAGGCGTTATCCACATGAATGAAGGACATAGCGCTTTCGCAGTTTTGGAAGAGATTCGCCGTCGCATGGAATTCGAAGCCATCGGCTTTGAAGAAGCCGCTCAACGAGTGGCCGGTTCCACGGTGTTCACTACGCACACTCCGGTTCCCGCCGGCCACGATCGTTTTGACGCCGCTCTTATCGAAGAGCACCTAGGGCCTATTGGTGATGCGATCGGCTTGAATCTGGATGGATTGATGGCGTTGGGCCGCGTACGGTCGGACGATCCCGCGGAAACCTTTTGCATGACCGTGTTGGCGCTCAAGCTGTCGCAACAAGCCAATGCCGTATCCTCGTTGCACGGTGAGGTTTCAAGGCGAATGTGGCAACAGCTGTGGCCCAACCAGTCTCCTCCGCAGGTGCCCATTGGCCACGTGACCAATGGTGTGCACGTTCCCACTTGGCTGGCGCCGCAAATGCATCAACTTTATGATCGTTATTTGGGGCCGCATTGGCGTGAATCTCTAGGGTTTCCCGATCTATGGAAGGAGATCGACAAAGTAATCGATGCCGAACTTTGGGAAACGCACGTTTCGCTCAAGACACGTTTGCTGGATTTCGTCAGAAGACGGGCAACCGCCGAGGCTCAGCAACGCGGTGAAAGTGATGAGATTTGTATGCAGTTGAGACGGGCGCTCAGCCCTGACGCGCTGACCATCGGCTTCGCCCGGCGATTTGCTACTTACAAACGCGCGGGTCTCGTTTTTGAAGACGAACAACGATTAAGCGATCTGGTGAACAATCCGCAGCGGCCAATTCAACTGGTCTTGGCCGGCAAGGCACATCCGAAAGATCTGCCAGGCAAACAATTACTACAGAACGTTTTTCGTCTGAGTCGTGATCCTCGCTTTCTGGGCAAGATCGTGCTGATCGAGGATTACGACATCAACGTGGGCCGGCATCTGGTACAAGGTGTCGACGTGTGGCTGAACAATCCACGTCGTCCCATGGAAGCCTCCGGTACCAGTGGACAAAAAGTGGTGCTCAACGGTGGTTTGAATCTGTCCATTTTGGACGGCTGGTGGGCAGAAGCCTTCGAGGGTGATAACGGATTCTCCATCGGCACAACTGCCCAGCACTCGTCAGCAGAGGTTCAAGATGATCGTGACCGCAATTCGTTGTACGATACTCTTGAGCACCGCGTGGTGCCTCTGTTCTATGAGCGAGGACAGGATGGTAACCCCACGCACTGGATTCAGCTGATGAAGCATGCCATCCGTACTCTGGGTTGGAGATTCAGCGCGGATCGTATGGTTCGAGACTACTGCGAGTCGGTATACTTGAAGCGTGTTGGCGGACTTTCGGCTGAAGCTCGCTAGGCATGATCTTCATTGTTTGAAGTTAAGCGGATTTCGCGAGCAGTTTAGTTCAATCATGCGAACGATGGGGCCATCGAACTCTCCAATCCGGCTCGTTGTACCACAGAAGATCGACGGGGAAAGAATACATCGCAAAGCTGGCGTCTGTGAGGTTTTCCCTAGTCAGCTTGTCAGCAGGCTCGTTGATGGAACAGGAGAAAACCGAGAAAACAGAGCGGTTTGCTACTCTGTTTCCTCTGTTCTCTTATGTTCCAACCGATTGAAGCGACGCACCAACACTGTCGGAGTCAATTATGAAATATCTGAACGATTCGCGGTATTGCCGGCAATTGCTGCTTCTCTGGTTGGCAGTCACAGTAGGCTTCGGTAGCGGCATGGGAGCGGTTTTCGCAGAAGTCAAACAGACCCAGAATGTCGTCTACGCCGAGGTCCATGGTATTGGCCTGGTGATGGACGTATTCCAACCTGTAGGCGAAAGTAACGGCCTGGCGATCGTCGATGTCGTTAGCGGAAGCTGGAATTCCAGCCGAGGGAAATTGCGAGACCATCAGCTGGCTCAAGTCTTCGAACGATTATGTGGTCGAGGATACACCGTCTTCGCTGTTAGACCAGGCTCAGTCTCAAAGTTCACGATTGATGAGATGGTTGAACATGTAGAACAGGCCATTCAATGGATCAAGAAGCGGCACAAGGATTATCAGATCGACCCTTTGAAACTGGGAATCATGGGCGCCTCCGCGGGAGGGCATTTGGCCAGCCTGGTGGCGGTACGCAACGGAAAATCGTCGACCGAGCAATCCGCCCGTGACGCTAGCGTTCACACGGTGGCGGTTTTCTTCCCGCCAACGGATCTCATGGAATTCCGTGGTCAGGCAGTTGACCTCGGCGATGCCCAGGGAGTTGCTCCTATTCTCCGCCAAGCCTTAGTTCCCGCCGGCAATGATGTGACTCCAGACGAATTGGAAACGCTGTTGCGACTGGCCTCGCCGGCTCGATGCGTGACCCCCAACACCCCACCATTCCTGCTGATTCACGGTACAGCCGATGACGTCGTTCCCATTAGTCAATCGGAAAAAATGGTGCAGGCTCTGCAAGAGGTTGGGGTCGAAGTCAAATTGATCCGCAAGGAAGGTGGCGGGCATCCGTGGCTCACGATTTATGAAGAGGTTGAAGATTTCGGCGATTGGTTCGACCAGCATCTTCGGCAATGATGCCATCATCTGCTGGTTAGAGGTACGTCCCTTTTGCCGAAAGGGATGTGTTCTACGGGTTGCCAGCGTGTTGAATCCTCGGCCGCCTGCGAAGTACTCTATTAGGCACTGCGAAGACCACGCCAAGCTATTAGGCTTTTAGGAGCCAATCCGTCATATAAGAACAGAGGCGTTTTCGTAAGAAAGTGCTGGGCAGAGGTACGTCCCTTTTGCCGAAAGGGATGTGTTCTACGGGTTGCCAGCTTG
>JANSWS010000349.1 GCA_024743355.1 bacterium | reverse complement strand
CATTAGGCCCGACTCTCCCGCAAGCGGGAGAGTAACTTGGATTTAGCGCAACATCAAAAAGCGCCAGCGAGTGTGTACTCGATGGTGACCGAAACTCACTTGCTCGCGCGTCGTGCTTGTATTTTCGGGCGAACCGTTTGACACAAAATGCTGCACAGCGTTGCCCAAACAAGCTAAAGCTCTCAATGTTTTCGCCCCGTAGGCGGCGCAACCTATCAGCCCCGGGCAAGCGACTTCGGTACCGCCGAAGGCAGCGTCGCCCGGGGTTAGAGTATTCGCCAGCCCGCAGACGAACGTTGGTGCTGGCTTGTGAGCGGATTATTTTTGAGTCTGCAACATCCCTGCCCGGCTGAGGTAAGGTCTGCTCCCATGCTTGAAACTCCGCTAGCAATGCATGTAAATTGGCTTCTTGGGAGTTCCAGGAATTCTGGGAGTGAATGGTAAACTTTGCCGGTTGTGCTGAGTCTACGGATTAAAAAGATTTTTTGGATTGAGCTAATTTTGACGATGAGTGCGGCCGATAAGTAGTCGTGAGCCCCAGTGTACGCAAGCTGGGGTGAGTTTGCGGCTCAATTCCAATTCCGTGGGAGTTTGGGCTAAATCGTTTTGCGACGCCCATTTCAGCTTAAAGAAGGTCTGGCAATCGTGAAGAATCTAATTGCCTCACTCGTAGTAGTCAGCTTGCTTGCGGCACAAGCTGCCGCACAAAACCGCAGTTCCTATCCAAGTGCCAACCAGCGTACCGCAGCACAACGTCCGACGGCGGGTAATCAAACCTCTGCCGCACGAATGCAGCAGCGAAAACCGCGACCCAACTCCGACAGCAGGGTCGTGCCAGCGGGACACATCTCCGCCCGCCCTATTTCAACCAGCCAGACCATCATCGAAGGTGGAGAGTACCTGCACGGTGGGGAGTATGTCGAGGGTGAGTACATCGTCGATCCGCCCATCGAGTACTCAGGCGGCTGCGATTCTTGCGGCGGTGGCGGATGCAATTCCTGTGATATAGGTGCTAGCTATTGCGACAGCTGCAATGCTCCGAATCGTTTCTGCCTTTGCTTTCCCTCCCATGGATGGGTGCACGCTGAATACCTGCTGTGGTTTCAGTCTGGCATGCGAGTTCCAGCCTTGGTGACCACCAGTCCAGCCGGAACGGCGCGAGCAGATGCTGGTGTTCTAGGTCGTTCGGGTACTTCGGTTTTGTATGGAGCGACCGAAGATTTGATGGGTAGCGATGCCATCTCCGGAGTGCGAATTCGATTCGGCTGGTGGTTGAGCAATTTCCCATGCTGGGGAGTTGAAGGTGAATACACCGGGCTCGGCGATACTACCGAGAACTTCATCGCCCAGTCGACTGGTAACCCGATTCTGGCTAGACCATTCTTCAATGCTTTAGACGGTCGCCAAGACTCGGAATTGGTAGCATTTCCGGACGTTGTTTCGGGAACGGTCGGGGTTAGCATCAGTTCGCGTTTCGACGGTGCAGCCGCCCGCTTCCGAAAGCAATTTTGTGGCTCCAGCGGTTGCTGCTTTTCCCAGCTGGCCTGCCGTAGCGTGCCCTACTCCTCGCGACTCGACGGTACGATCGGATATCGCTTCTGGGAATTGGCCGAGTCGATTGACATTCGCGAGCAGCTTCAACTGTTGGGCAATGAGAATGGCAGCTTTGACATTCTGGACCACTTTGACACAAGGAATTTGTTCAACGGTGTTGAATTAGGAGTTCTGTGGCAGGGACGTCGCGGATGCTGGACCGCGGATGCTTTGATGCGATTGGGCATCGGGAACGTGAATCAATTGGTTACCATCAACGGCCGTACACAGACCATCGAAAACGGTGTGGGAAACACTTTTGATCAGGGTTTTCTAGTCCAAGAGACGAACAGCGGAAGTTATAGCCGGGATAAATTCACGATGATTCCCGAGTTGGGTGTCAACGTTGGCTATCAATTGACCAAGCGGCTGCGAGCCACACTGGGATGGACATCAATCTACTGGGGCAACGTAGTTCGCCCAGGTGATCAGATTGACCTAGACGTTAATCCCAACCTTTTGCCGCCATCGGTTGATCCCCGCGTTCCATTAAGACCGCAGTTTCAATTCGTAGAAACCGATTACTGGGTACATGGTCTGAGTTTTGGTGGTGAGTTCCGCTGGTAAAAAGCAGGGCTTACGCGAAAGCTATCGAATACAGAGATATTTAAGCTGTCTCCCACGGATGCTCGACCTTCCGATTTCGGATCGTCGAGCTTTTTTTATTGCTTTGAGCTGCTAATTCAAAGAGGAACGAACTTAGATGTCCAATTTGATGGAACGTTTGTTGGGCGGATTCTATGGATGGAAGAAGATCCGCGCGAAGAAGCAGCTTCAGAGTTCACGGCGCAGCCATTTCCGTCGCCGCTTGGGCGTCGAACCGATGGAATCCCGCCGTTTGCTAGCCACCGACTTTTTCGGGGCCGTCGGGGGGAATGTCTTCACCGATTTGACCGACAACGGCTTGGACGCATCCGATCCGGGAATCAACGGAGCGACGGTACGCCTATACCAGGATGTGAATCTGGATGGCAGCCTCGACGCCGGTGATACGCTGCTGGACACACAGGTAACCGACGCAGATGGCAACTATCTGTTCTCGGGCCTGGAGAACGGTCAATACCTGGTAGAGCAGGCGGCAGTCAGTGGGTTACTGCAACGAGAGACTCAAACGGTCCAAGTTGCCATCGTAACTCAAGATGAGGGAACTCAGACTGCGGTCGTGGACAACCTGCAAACCGTGACAGATCCGGACCCATTGGTGGCCAATCCCGACAATACCGTTAGTGATCAACAGTCGGCACCATCCACCGAGGTCATTGGCGAACAGAGAGACGTTGTTATTACCAATGACTCGAGCAGTGGCAGTAACCTGCAATTTGACATCGCGCCCTCAGGCTTATTGATCATTGATGCCGGTGTGGCGACCACGGGGCAAGTGGTCATCACCTACGATGGGGTCGACAACGATCCAGCGAACATCGCCCATAATCTCGGAAACGTGGATCTGACCAGCAACTTAGGCGAGGCATTGCATTTTCGCGCGGGCTCCCAGGCTGGAAGTCTATTGACGGTGGAAGTGTATTCGGGCTCGGATCAAGCTGCGTCTTCGCTGCAGATGGCCATTCCGTCTACTGCCGGTGGAGCTGCCGAGCTCGACATGTTCTTCTGCTTTAGCGACTTTCAGCAGTTGGCTGGCGCGAGCAGTCCCGCTGACTTCAGCAACGTATCCGCGATTCGCGTGATCGCTGACCTAGCGGCAGCTGACGACATCGCGGTCGACTTCGTGGGCATTAACGGATTTAGTGTTGAAGAAATTAATTTTGCCAACCTAAACCCGATGTCGCTCGGCGATCAGGTATTTAATGACGCCAATAATAACGGAGTGCTGGACGCGGGTGAGCAAGGAATCAGCGGCGTTACCGTCAACCTGTTTGAGGACACGAATCAAAACGGTTTCTATGACGATGGTGTCGATCTGGCAGTGGCTGGTGGCACGAGCGTCACAGATGCCGGAGGCAACTATCTCTTCGAAGATCTGTTCCCTGGTGACTATCTGGCGGTAATTCCCATCTCGGAGCTAGCCGCCGGCCAAGCCCTGGACGGTTTCCAATCCAGCTCGGGCAACGATCCAGTCCCGGATCCCAATGACAACGTCGATGACGATGACAATGGAGACTTGATTGCTGGAGTCGGAATCGCCACGCGTGCGATTTCTTTGGCTTCCGGTGGCGAGCCGAGCGGCAATGGCAACTTCAACAGCACCCTGGATTTTGGATTTGTGGCTGAGGTTGATTTAGCCATCACCAAGGAGGCAAGTTCTGCGACGGTAACCGCCGGCAATCAGCTGACCTATACGATCAACGTGAGCAACGTGGGACAGAACTCCGCCACGAACGTGGTAGTTGTGGATGATCTACCCAACCTGTCACCGACCAATTTAAACGTAGTGTCCATTACCAGTGCCTCTGGAAACGGAGTCATTACTCAGCCGGGAGATCCAGACGGTGAGATTGTGATTACCTACGCCAGTCTGGCTGCGGGTGCTTCAGATACCATCACCGTTGTGGTTGAAGTACCAAGTTCCGCAGCGGCTGAAACGGATGTGACCAACACGGTAGTGGTCTCCGCAGACGAGGCTGAGCAGAACGAGCAGAACAACCAAGCCAGCGTGGACGTAGACATCGTGCGCCAAGCCGTGCTGCAAATCACGAAAACGGATTCTCCGGATCCGGTCATCATCGGAAATACGCTCACCTACGACGTTGTGGTTACCAACAATGGACCATCGACTGCGACCAACGTGGTCGTGAGTGATCCGCTACCCGCCGGGCTCGACTTTGATAGCGTAACTACGACCTTGGGAACCGCCAGTGAGGCCGGTGGCGTAGTGACCGCGAATATCCCAAGCCTGGATGTCGGGCAATCGGTTACGGTGCAGATTACCGCCACCGTCGAGAACAGCTTTAGCGGTACCAGCATCGCCAACTCAGTGACCGCAAACTCCAATGAAGCTACGACGGTCACCGCCAATGCCAATACTACTGTCAATCCCGAGATCGATCTGTCGATCACCAAGTCGGATAGTGATGATCCGGTGGATCGCGGTGATCAGTTAATCTACGTCTTGGACATTGAAAATAGTGGGCCAAGCCCTGCAACCAACGTGGAGGTTGTGGATACACTGCCCGTTGGCGTTACGTTTGTGAGTGCCACGGGAGGTACGGTAACTCCACCAGCCAACGGAAGTCGCGATGTGACCATCGATCTGGGGACGATGGCTGCTGGTGCGACACGTCAAGTTTCGATTACCGTCAGCATCAATAACGACGCTCCCGGAACCCTAACCAACACGGCTTCCGTCGGTTCTACCGAAACGACCAACGGATTTGAGCCAGACCTGACCAACAACACGGACGATGAAAGCACTTCAGTAACGCCCGCAATTGACTTAGCCATCGTGAAAACGGACTCGGCCGATCCGGTCAACGCAGGTAACAATCTCGTTTATACACTGGTGATTACCAACAACGGCCCCTCAACAGCTACCGACGTGAGCTTGACGGACACCTTGCCGGCGGGTGTTACGTTTACGAACGTGACGACGACGCAGGGGTCGGTTTCGCACAATGCGGGAGTGGTTAGCGGCAACCTCGGATCGCTGGCGCCACAGGCTTCCGCAACGGTTAGCATCACCGTGGGAGTCAATCCCGATGCCTCTGGCACTCTGAACAACACGGCCAGCGTTTCGGCCAACGAAGACGATATCAACAATGAGAACAACTCGGATAGCGAAGCTACCGTCATTCAGAGGATTGCTGATCTGGAGATTACGAAAACGGGCTCGCGCAATGAGGTAACGACCGGCAGTTCCCTGGTTTATACTATTGACGTGACGAATACGGGACCATCCACGGCTACCAGCGTAGTGGTTACCGATATGCTACCTGCGGATTTGAGCTTTGTGAGCGGGACAACCACGATCGGTACGCTGAGTAACGATGGAAACGAGGTTACGGTGAACGTCGGCACGTTGGCCCCTGACCAAGTAGCCACGATTACACTGACCACCACCGTGGTCGGTTCAGGCATCGGTGAATTCTCGAATACCGCCAGTGTGGTTGGCGCTGAAGCGGATCCAGACGAAAGCAATAACACTTCCACGGAAGTTACGGAACTGGTAACAGTCGGACTCAGCAAGCGGTTCCTGCTCGCATCGACTCCGCAATAACGCTGGGCAAGCCGGAACGTCTAAAGCCATGAGCAATTCCCTCTATTTCGAACTTCCCCAGTCCTATTGCATTGATGTCAGCGGCGGCGATGCGGTCGCGGTGGTTAACAATCTGTGCACCAATGACGTCAGGGGATTAGCGGAAGGGAAAGCATGCGAGGCCTTCATTACCAATCTGCGTGGTTGGGTGGTTGCTCATTGCTGTGTGCAGAGGTCGGCTACAGGCTTGCGTCTGCTCGGATCCCATAGCTCGCCAGCAAGTATCTGTGAGCACATTGATCGTTACATCATCCGCGAGGACGCACGAATTCAAGACCGAAGTTCTGAGTTCGCGATCTTCATCATGGAAGATTCTCCGAAGGCAGAGTCGGCAGACTTGAGTCAACTGGAGATGTTGCCCTTGCCGGTAATTCCCAACGGAGTGTTGGGAATCGTGGCGGCCGACGACGTCGATGCATTCCATCAATCCCTGCAATCGTCTGGATATCGACTTGGAAACGCGGACGAGTTCGAAGCACGAAGGATTCTCAGTTTCTGGCCCCTGGACGGAAGGGAAATTAGCGAGAAGACACTCCCTCAAGAATTGGACCGTGACCGCAGTGCGATCAGCTTTACCAAGGGTTGTTACCTGGGGCAGGAGACGATTGCACGTCTGGACGCACGGGGGCAGTTGCAAAAGAAGCTTTGTTTGCTGGAATTCAGTCAAGGACTTGCTGAGATAGGACAAACATTGAGGCAAGGCGATAAAGAGGTGGGAAGCCTGAGTTCGGTCGCTCAGCTGGACGGCAAGTGTTTTGGGCTTGCTCTGCTGAAGCGCGGGGCGTTCGCAACGGGAACGGAATTGGAGTGTGAGGGACTTGCGTGCCAGGTGATGCAGCACTCCCCTGACCCGGTCTAGCTGAGCAAGTTTGGCCCAAAATTCGTGGATCACCGCTGCGGATTTTAACTAGGATTCCCAATTCCAAGCTTGTTGCAGATGCTGCTGTTGTCCCAGTGAGAGTCCTAGCAACGCCTCGACAAGATTTCCACCGTAAGCATGGCTGAGTGGTATCATGGAGCTCGTGCAACGCGGGTTGACTTCAATAATCGTCCACCGATCGCTGGCTGCATCATAGGTCAGATCCACGCCGATCCATCCGAGTGCCCCGGATCCGAGTGTGCGCATGGCCCCGCGCAATAGCTCGACAGGCTTCCGTTGCTGAAGGTGCGAGTCCGCTAACTCGGCGCCTGAGTACTTGATTTGCTGAGGTCGTTGTCCGCCATGGCAGCAAGCCTCTGCTTCGACCTCGCGGTGCACGAATTTCTGAGTCATCAGCGGCAACCAATGGATGTGTCCGTCGGCAGCCGCGATACCACTACAGCTTAAGGCTTGCCCCTCGATCCAAGGCTGCAAAATCATATTGCTCGGAAGCGTTTCGCTAGATAGCAAACTGATGGGATCGTCCGTCAGGTACAAACATTCACAGCCCGCACCGTTTGCTGGCTTGGCAACCCAGCGTTGTTGTGCGTTCTTCCCGCTGGCCTGTTGCAGCCAAGCTTGCGTGGCAAGGGGCAAAGGGATGGTTGGCGGATGTGAGATAGCTGCTTCGGTGAATCGCTGAGACATGGCGATTTTGTCGCATGCCAGGCGAAGGAATTCTTGTGTGCAGTTCAGCAACTTAGTCACCGAGGCAAGCGCTGGAATGATGTGCAAAAGAATGTCATCAATTTCCGGTGCCACGACGATGGCTGCGTCACATTCGGCAGCACACTCTCGCCATGCTTGGGCAATCCATCGGAAATGAGCCGATTCCGTTAGCGGAACGGATGCGTCGTTGGACTCTGCGAACGACGGCGGAGTGAGAAGTGAATAGGACGCTGTATTTTGGGATAGGCTGGAATGAAGATCCTGCAAGCGAAGATGGGACTGCAGTCGTGAATCGATGGGGATGACTAGATCGTTGCCGCTACTGGCTAGCTGCATTGCCAGGCACTGAAGCATGCCCCAACCTTCGGCCAACAGCGGACAATCTGCATCTGCGTGTGGAGACGTAAGTCCGCCGCCACAAATCCATTCCAAAACTGCAATCTTCACAGAAAGTCCATGCTATGAGGTTTAGGATTGAGTCCGGTACGGATGATAGCCATAAGCAATGAGTCGGGGCGCGGAATTTTTATTCATTCAGAACTCGGTTGGTTATCACCAGTTCCAGCTGTGGAGAAGAATTTCTTACGCGATTCTCCGCTTCCATGGAAAGTGTGCTATTGGCCAGATCCAGCTTGAGAGGTCTATCCAAGCCCCCGACCGCGGTCAGATGAGCTTCGGTAATCCAGGTGCCTTCCAGAATCAAATGACGAATACTTGGGAATGAAATCAAACTGCCTACTTGTTCGGGCGAAAGGGTATCGGAATCGCGAATGGACAATTCTCGCGGTTGGCGATGTTCCACGATGTTCTGCAAATGGCTGCTTAAAGAACTGCATCCGAAAAACATAATGCCTCGGCCGAGCGGGCTCGGCTCATTTTCTGCGGCAGATCGGTTAAGCCTAAATTGAGCTGGAAAGTTGAGATCCATTAAGGAAAGCACTCTGGTCGGCGTGTCAAAGCAGGCCGCCAGGCATTCCGGACTCAACTGGCAATCGATGATTTCCAGACGTCGGCCAGGCGTGAGTTGTATTAGAACCTCGGGATGACTCAGCGTGCATGATCGCAGCGAAAGATACTCAAGCTTTGGCGTTTCAAATGCGACCTCGGAAAAGCGGGAATCGAAGTTCGCATGGCCCATGACCATGTGCGT
>JANSWS010000383.1 GCA_024743355.1 bacterium | reverse complement strand
GAACTTCCGCATGCCCAACATCAACGCCGCCTTGGGGCTGGCGCAGTTGGAACTACTTCCACAGTTGGTTTCGGCAAAGAAGATTTTGGCGTCCCAATACGAGTTGGCCTTCCGCTCATTGGATGGGGTGCGATTCTTGAGCGTGCCAGGAGATTGCGAGGCAAACTACTGGCTGAACTGCATTCTATTAGACGCTATTGATGGTCGCGACTCCGTTCTCGAAGCACTCAATCAGGCAGGATTGCAATGCCGCCCGTTGTGGCGGCCGATGCATCTCTTGCCGATGTATAGCCAATGTCCATCCGGTCCGCTGGAACAGACGAACGCCCTCTATCAAGTTGCGATCAACATTCCGAGCTCGGCAGATTTGTCGCCTGACTGGACTCTTGGCTAGTTGGACAACGCCAATTTCGATAGAGCTCCTGGCTGGCGACCACTTGGCGAACAGAACCAATTTGGCTCGCCCTTGGGTGAACTGGTTTTAGGTTGGTTACCAATCTGCGACTACGTCAAAGGCAGTAGAACCGCGGCTAACGACGCTTGTCATTACCCATTTCTTGACAGTCACGCGAGCAAAAAAATCAATCATAACTCTTACTCTTACTCTTACTCGTACTCTTACTCGTACTCTTACTCTTACTCGTACTCGTACTCGTACTCGTACTCGGGTCCGGAAGTACGTCGATTACGAGCACCATTTCATTGAGCACGAGCACGATTGCGGAATAAAGATGTGGGTAAAGAAAAGGCTAACGCCGACCGGCTGATTAAAATCGGCCGTGACGTTTGCTGACGTGCGCGTTTCAGTCATGAACAAATCTGCTGCGCTGATGTCAGCCATCAACATATCAGCCGTAATAGCTTTAGCCGGCTAACGACATTACGGCTATTCGATAGTGGCGTTGTCCAACTAGGCCCCATCTGAGAATAAGGTAGCACGTAGAACTATGGCATTACGAGGAGTCGCCATTGTCGGTTTTGGAGGACATGGGCGTGTTGTCGCTGCTGCGCTGAAGGCATCCCGCATCCCAATTGTCACGGCAACCGACCAATTTCCGGAAAAGATAGATTCTGCTGCCTTGGGTTTTGCAGTCGTCACCGACGACGAACTGCTCCGCGAACACGATCCTGAATCGGTAAGACTAGTGCTCGGTATCGGCGGTGTGGCACCATCCACCTCGGATGACTCTCGGCACCGTGCTATCGAGCGATTCCAACAGTTGGGTTATCAATTTACAGGCTTGCAGCATCCCGCCGCGTGGGTTGCACCTGATGCAAAAATTGCTTCCACCGCGCAAATTCATGCTGGTGTTATGATTCAACCTGGTGTGCGCGTTGGCGAGTTCGCAATCCTAAATACCGGCAGCACCGTCGATCACGATTGCCAAATTGGCGATTACTGCCACATAGCCCCCGGCGTTACACTCTCCGGTGACGTACAGGTGGGAGCCGGAAGCCATATTGGCACAGGAGCAGCCATAATCCAAGGCATCCGCATTGGAAGCCAGAGTTTTGTAGCTGCTGGAGCAACCGTGGTACGCGATGTACCGGATCACGAGTGGGTTCGCGGCGTACCAGCCAAGCCATTCCACAAGTCGTAATTGGCGAATCTTCAAGAAAAAGACCATCTTAGTGCAAGCGTGATATTGCATCACGCTGTGTCGAACGAGTCAGGTTGATCACGTACCGGAGACTGTAGCGGGAATGTTAGATACGCAATCGTTACTAGAAATGATTGGCCGCGATGAGCCGCTATTTCAGGCTGACTTACAACAGCATGGGCCATTCATTGACGAGCAGATCGCAAACAGCAGATTCCTGGTGGTGGGTGGGGCAGGCTCCATCGGTGGTGCTGTGGTCAAGGAAATCTTTGCCCGTAACCCCAAGGTTCTGCATGTCATTGATACCTCAGAGAATAACCTGGCCGAATTGGTGCGTGACCTTAGGGCTTCACTGGGCTACATCGACGGTGATTTTCATGCCTACTGCTTTGACATCTTGGGCCCCGAATTTGACGCCTTCGCTGCAGCAACTTTAAAGGATTCTCAAACTTACGATTACGTGCTGAATTTCTCGGCGCTCAAGCATGTGCGGAGCGAGAAAGATCCATTCACGTTGATGCGGTTGATTGACGTCAACATCTTCTTAACCAAGAAGCTGCTCGACTACGCCAGGCAGAGCGGTGCTCGCAAATTCTTCTGCGTATCCACGGACAAAGCCGCCAATCCCGTCAACATGATGGGCGGTTCCAAGCGGATCATGGAAATGTTCTTGCTGGGTGACGCCACTGATACGGCCGTGTCCACGGCACGCTTCGCGAATGTGGCCTTCTCGGATGGTTCCTTGCCCCACGCATGGACACAGCGGCTGATAAAGATGCAGCCCATTGCCGCACCCAATGATATCCGACGCTACTTTGTTACGGACCGCGAGGGAGCACAGCTTTGTCTGTTCTCGATCTTGCAAGGCGAAGACCGAGAGATTTACTTTCCAAAGCTCAGCCCCAAGCTGCACTTGATTACCTTTGCCTCCATGGCGGAAAAGTATTTGCGGGCCCAGGGACTGGAACCGGTAGTGTGTGCGACCGAAGACGAAGCCCGCGGCCGCGTTCGGGAGTTGGCAGCTCAACAAAAATGGCCCTGCTATTTCTTTGAAACCGACACGACCGGTGAAAAGGATTTCGAAGAGTTCTACACCGACGCAGAAGAGGTCGACTGGGATCGCTATCAAGAATTGGGCGTGGTCAGGAATGAAGCCTTTGCGAAACCCGATCAGCTAAGTGAATTTGCTGAGAAAATACAAACCTTGAAGGCCAACCAGAGCTGGAGCAAGGACGATTTGCTCGAGCTATTTTCAAAGCTGCTTCCCAACTTTGCCCATAAAGAAACCGGGAAGAATTTGGACAATCGGATGTGAACAGACGAGAGGTATCGGGCATCAGGCATCAGGCATCAGGCATCAGGCATCAGGCATCAGGCATCAGGCATCAGGCATCAGGTATCAGGTATCGGGTATCAGGCAGTAGAAAGTAGGAAGTAGAAAGCTGACTGAAGAACTGCCGAAACTCTGCACGAGTTTCGCTACAGGCAGTTCTTTGGCTTTTCTAGCCACTAGCTTCTAGCCGCTAGCAACTCTTTCTTTCTCGACTCAAGACTCAAGACTCATGATCAAACGCTTGTTCGATATCTTGGTTTCCGGCACGGTTTTGCTTCTGCTGTCGCTGCCGCTGGCAGTGGTCATCGTGATTCTGAAATTGACGGGTGAGAAGGAAGCCTTCTACTTCCAAGACCGGGTGGGTTACAAAGGTAAAATCATTAAGGTCACCAAGTTTGTGACCATGATTAAGGACAGTCCCAATATTGGCACCGGCGATATTACCTTGAAGAATGATCCTCGCGTTTTACCGGTTGGCCGCATATTGAGAAAGACCAAGCTGAATGAGGTCCCACAACTGTGGGACGTGCTGGTCGGCAAGCTGTCGTTGGTCGGCTGGCGACCACTGATGCCCCAAGGCTTCGCGGATTATCCAGAGTCTGTGCAGAAGACCATCGTGAATGTCAAACCAGGCCTGACCGGCATCGGATCCCTCGTGTTCCGTGATGAAGAAGCCATCATTGCCAGAGCCGAAGAAGAGGGACGCGATTTGCGAAGCTGCTACCGCGAAGACATTATGCCTTACAAGGGTGCCTTGGAAGTGTGGTATACACAGAACATCGGCTTTTGGACCGATTTGAAGATTCTAGTGGGTACCGCAGTCGCCGTCTTGCGACCCGGCTGGACCGGCTATTTCAATTGGTTCCGCGGTTTGCCAGTGCCCGAGTCCGAAATCGTTCGAGAAGTATTGGGGATTTAAGAAAGAAGTGGCTAGTGGCTAGTGGCTAGAAAAGCCGGGAGAGCAGGCCTGTAGCGAAACTCGTGGAGAGTTTCGGTCAAGAAGTAAGTGGCGAGAGGCTAGAAAGGCCAGAAGAAAGGTCGTAGCGTAACTCGTGGAGAGTTTCGGTCTAATCAAGCCGCGAGAAAAGAGCCTGAGTGTGGCACGGTTCTCCGAACCGTTTTGCGAGAGTCGAGATCAGACGCCGAAAACGTGACGAGAAGCGCCTAGGCATGAAATGCCGGCAGGGCATCTGCCGGTTGCGTGAGCAACCGGATTGCGGCATATTGGCCTCTGAAAGGCCCGGAGGGTCGGCAGCCCCTGAAGAGACAGATTTATCCGGCCCTTCGGGCCTTTGATGGCTTTACGCTGCAATGCACCGGGGCTTGACAGCCCCGGCATATGCGTTGCCAGCCTCTCAGGCTTGGGAAGAAGAGCCAAAAAACAAACCACGCCAAGTGTACCCAGCGCTACCCTGGGTTAGGCGACTTGGATTCACGACAACCCCGACGGGGTTGTACAGATTGTGAACAGCAGGTCGGCCCAGTCGATAGAGCAGCCGAAACTCTGCACGAGTTTCGCTACAGGGCACGAGTTTCGCTGCTGGCTTTGGCTTTTCTAGCTTCTAGCAACTAGCGACTAGCGACTAGCACTAGCCTCTCCTCTTTCTCGCAACTTGCTGCTGGATCTGTAACAGCACTGCGCTCGTAAGCGAGTCTACTAGAACGTCGCGAAGGTTTTGCAATTTGGTCATTGGGATTTGGAATTTTGGCTTTCAGAATTTTGGACAGGCTGGACACGGATGATCGGTTTTGGAGTTGCCCTTTCAGGGCGTTTGGATTTCTTTGTACGATACCCAGGGCGGCGGCAATGCCAAAGTAGCGGCTAGTTGCTAGTTGCTAGTTGCTAGAAAAGCCAGGGGGGAAAGCAGGCATAGAGGCATTGCCTTGCCCTGGGCTGGAATGTCGATGGCCTTTCAGGCCGATTTTTTTACGCCATTGCACCTGCACCTGCACCTGCACCTGCACCTGCTACTCGCTACTCGCTACTCGCTACTTTCTCTGACACCTGATACCTGATACCTGATACCTAATACCTAATACCAAAAGCCAAATATTGAAACTCCAATGTCCAAAGCTCAAAGCCTGTTAACTGAAACCTAACGCCTTATCCTTGCTTTTCTAGCTACCAGCAACTAGCCGCTAGCAACTTCCTCTTTCAAGACTCAAAATCGGCCGAAACTCTGCACGAGTTTCGCTACGAACTCGCTTTTGGCCAGAGCAGCCGAAACTCTGCACGAGTTTCGCTACGCTGCCCTTCGGCTTTTCTCGCAAAACTCCTAAACTCCTAAACTCCTAAAATGGCTCAGGCAATCGAACCACGAACGACAAATCGCACACGGGACAACGGCAAACTGCTGTTTGAGTTGGGACCGTTATGGATGTTGGCGGCGGTACTCTCATGTCTGCCGTACGTCTTGATCTATCTCAAGAACCTGTGGGAATTGCCGCATTATCAATTCTTCCCGCTGCTCATCGCGGCTGTGGCCTATTTGGGCTGGCAGCGCTGGGGAGGCCGCTACGCATTCACCCCAACACTCCGCGGACGTCTATTCCATGGACTGGTTGTGATGCTATTTGTAGGCGGCTGCTTCGGGGCCTTGTGCGCCACGGCGTTTGCGTCGCCGTGGATGGGCTACTTCGGATTCGCTTGCTGCCTCACCAGTTGGTTCGCTTATCATCGCGACAAGGAAACAGACCAGAGCTTGTTTTACCTGGGTTTGCCAGTGGCATTGATCTGGCAGCCGCCTTACGACTCCATCCGCACTGCCGACACAATCCTGATCCAGGAATTGCAGAGTATCAGCGCACGTTTGTCATCCAAGTGGCTGGATACCTTTGGCTACTTGCACTTTCAACCTGGCACTGTACTCGAGATCCCAGGCAAGAGTTTCGGAGTTGCAGAAGCTTGTAGCGGAATTCAATCCTTCTTCGCTGTGCTGTGCGTCGGCGCTTTGCTCATTGCGGTCCAGCGCCGCGGCCCGCTGCATGGATTGCTGCTGTTGCTGACCAGCCCCTTCTGGGCGGTGCTGATGAATACCATCCGCATTACACTGATCCCGATCGCTTATGAACTTTTCGGATTGGATCTGGCACACGGCTTGTTACACGACTTGCTGGGCTACGGCACAATGGCTCTGGCCATTGGTTTGATGCTCAGCACCGACGAATTGCTGGTGGCATTCTTCGGCTGGCTAAGCAAAACTCGGCGTGCCCGGAAGGCTGTCGGCGAAGCGCCCATGCCTGCGACCGCGCCGCCACTCAATTGGCTCAAGCTGGCTCCGGCTCTGATCGTATTTGGCGGCTTCTTTGGCATCCAGCTGTTTGATACGGTGGAATCATGGAGTGTGCAGCGCAAAGTCGTGGACTTCTTCCGCGACGAACCCCTGATTGAAATGTCTTTGCACGACATGCCCAAGGATCTGCGTGGCTGGCCCATGCTGAACTACGACCAAACCAATCGAGGCCCAGGTAACGATGATATGGGGGAACGCAGCGACATGTGGTATTACGGAGCCCCCTTTGGACGCGTGACGGCTTCCTTTGATCAGATGTTCCCTGGCTGGCACGAGTTGACCCGCTGCTATCGCAACAGTGGGTGGAAGCCCACGCAACGTATTGTTTATGGTCGGGATGAGGGTTACGAGTGGCCGATGGTGGCCGTGGACATGACCCGCGCCGACGAGCACGGTTATCTTGTATTCAGCCTTAAAACCCGTGGCGGCAAACCGATCCAACCCCCGGGAGCCTTTACGTATTGGACCGTCCTGCAGGAACGTTTACGAGGACGATTGACCCCGGCTGTGCGCGGCGCCTTGTTTGGAACGGCCGCCTATCAACAGCAAATGTTCTCCACCACCGCGCAGCCGCTGCCCGAGGCCGCCAAGCAAGAAATTTTCCAGCGCTTTCTCACCATTCGCGAAACTCTATGGGCCGCCGCCGAAACCCATATGCAAGAGTGGGAAAGACAGTAGCGAGTAGCGAGAAAGAAAAAGCGGCTAGTTGCTAGAAGCTAGTTGCTAGAAAAGCCAAAACAAGTAGCGAAACTCGTGCAGAGTTTCGGCCAATCAAGCGTCAACCAATGTCTCGTCGAAAGCCTCGCGTATCGGGTATCGGGTATCGGGTATCGGGTATCGGGTATCGGGTATCAGGTATCAGGTATCAGAAGAGTTCGCGTCTCGCCCAACCCCAGCGGGGTTGCTCAGAGTGTAAACCGCAGCTGAGCCCGGTCGCGAGAACAGTCGAAACTCTGCACGAGTTTCGCTACGAATTCGCCTCTGGCTTTTCTCGCCACTCGCTGCTGGATCTGTAACAGCTCTGCGCTTGTTAACGAGCCCTATGGTCCTGGTGAGAGCGAGTGTGTCTCGCTGAACAGGCCGGATGGTAGTGTTTTTCCTGTCGTCGCTTCGCGACTTTTGCGGAGTTGTCCGATCGATTTCTTGGACTAAGGTCCAAGGCTATTTCCTGTCGTGCGTTCCGCACTGGGAAGCCCGAAAACTAAAAGCCAAGGATTGAAACCCCAATGTCCAAAGCTCAAAGCCGGATCCCAGAAGTTGCCGAAACTGGCTTTCGCTTTTCTAGCTT
>JANSWS010000263.1 GCA_024743355.1 bacterium | reverse complement strand
TTGAAAAGATGATATGCAACCAAACCTGGGCGTGTGACTGGGGCATCGTCTGGGTCTCTTGATTTGAGAAGCAACTGGTCGGGCCTTTGGCCCTTGAATATATGTCTCAATCCTAACTTCCCAGCCCTGCAGGCTGGGCTAGGCAACCTACCGGGGCGTTGCCCCTTTCATGGGCCGCCGGTCCAATTATCTGATGCCGCACATTGAACGACAATGAGCCGAAGGCCCAATCATGAGATGTCCTATTTTGAACAGCCACAGACCGACGTTTCGATGCAATGTGAAACAATCGTCCAACTGCCCAACACATTGCGATTCGAACTGACCGATCACGGGCCAAAGGCCCAACAGGTTGCCTAGCCCAGCCTGCAGGGCTGGGTAACCATGGCGCCAAATGTCATGAGAGGGCCAACGGCCCGGCCGGTTGCCGGTGATTGTGTTAATCCGGCCACTATTCAGCGGAGAAGCAGCCGGGCACCTTCAAGTTGAGTTGACACCTTGTTGTTTTTGCAAGGGAGTGACCACGCGCTTGGTGATCATTGCTGTCCATTACCGACTACGAAAAACTATCAACGCCATCCGTCAGCAGCGCTCGATGGGAAACGGGATTACTTGATCAATGTGTGTGGCATGTTGGAGAACCATCAACAAGCGATCCAGTCCCAGGGCACAGCCGCTGCAAGCGGGAAAGCCTGAGCGCAGGGCATCAACTAGCCGGGACTCTTCTGGCAGGCAAAAGGTGCCGTCCTGACGACGCGCCCGATTTTCTGCCCGGTTCCTGTTGGCTAATTCGTCTCCGTCCGTCAACTCGTGGTAACCGTTGGCGAGTTCAACGCCACCCAAAAACAGCTCGAATCGCTCCGAACATCTAGGATCATCGGCATCGACTTGAGCCAGAGCCGCTTGACTGGCCGGGAAATGCGTCACCACGGTAGGCCGCTCAAGCCCCAGTTGGGGCTGGACCAGAGCATCAAACAGTAGCTGGAGCCAGGTATCGCGCTCGGAGCTAAAGTCCGAGGGAGTGTTCAAGCGGTCGGCCGCCAGTGTCTGGAGTTCGGCCAGTTCGGCCGTCAGCGGGTCGCAGCCTGCATACTTTTGAAAGGCTTCGCTGTAGGTGATCTGTTCAAAGGCGCTGAACTCCGTGACTTCCAGCATCATCTGCCCCAACAGCTCCACACCCGCCTGCAAGTCATCTCCTACTCGATACCACTCGACCATGGTGAATTCCGGGTTATGCTGAGCACCTCGCTCTCCGGCTCGAAAGGCTGGGCAGATTTGATAGATGCTGGACATTCCGGCCGCCAGCAAGCGTTTCATGGCGAACTCTGGAGAAGTCTGAAGATACAAATCACTAGCGACAGAGCTCGTCTCTAAGATACCGGGTAGCTCCAAATGCGACCGGGGAACGCGGATAGGTTGTAAATGGCGGTCAATGACCGACTCTTGGCTCAAAACCGGGGTCTGTACCTCCGCAAACTGCCGGGTACGAAAGAAACTGCGAAGCTTCCACAGCAATTCGGAACGTGCTTCCAGCAAGGCTAATTCTGCGGTGGGCCGCCACGACGTCATACATACCTCGGTGTAGAATAAGACTTTCGATCAACCCAGCCTACAGCGCCATGATGAGATTAAAAGCCGCCTCCAATTTTTGTCGCCGCATGGGGATTGGCCTGCATTCCGGCGTCGACATCTTGCGTCTGTTGGAAACGGAGGCGAAGACGGGTGATGACCGGCATCGCCGGGCGATGCAAAGGGTCATCGAGCACATTCGCGATGGCAACTCGCTTTCCAAGGCCATGGCCGAAGAAAAGCACTATTTCCCGCGACTGCTCGTCCAAATGGTTGGCGCCAGTGAACTGGGCGGCCGAATGGAACACATGTTCCACTACATGGCCGATTACTACGATCAACTGAAGAAAACACGCCAGGAGTTCTTCGGCGCCATCTCATGGCCACTGATTCAACTGGGCTTGGCCATCGTCATCGTCGGGTTATTTATCTTGTTGATCGGTATCGTGCTCCCCAACTCCGACTTTGATCCCTTAGGCCTGGGACTGAAGGGCTTCGGCGGATTTCTGACTTACTGCATGTTCGTCTTTGGCACCGTAGCCGTGCTGGCTTTGATTGCGTACGGGCTGTGGAAAAACTGGTTCAACTGCCACAAGACACTGGTTCCCTTGGTCCAGAAGATTCCCGTACTAGGGAGCGCTTTCGTCACCCTTGGGCTCTCGCGATTGAGCATGACCTTGTCGATGATGCTCAACGCCGGGGTCGACGCGCAAAGAGCTTTGCGGCAAGCCTTCCTTTCGACCGGCAACTATTACTATATCGGCGGTATGGATCCCGCCCTGGCGGCAGTGGAAAAAGGCGAAAGTTTTGGCGACGCCTTTGAGGCTGCTCATGTGCTGCCCGAAGAGTTTATCGACGCAGTTCGCATCGGTGAGCTAAGCGGTACCGAAACGGAATCTCTTGATCGCCTGGCCGAGCAGTATCAAGACAAGGCCAAGTCCGCCCTGAGTACCATCGCGATGATTGCAAGCGTTGTTATTTGGATTGCTGTGATGGCCTTGCTAGCATTCATGATTCTAAAGATTGCATTTCAGATTCTTGGCGTCTACAGCGACGCCTTAAACGATCTCAAGATGTAGGGCTTCCAGCACCTCCAAGTGCTGTGGATGGCTTTCTCGGTTGCGAAACAATCGCGCATATTCCTGGTCCGAGCTAGCAATCGACTACGGCGCTCAAGTCTTCGACCACAAATCAGTGTGGGAATAGAACGCGCAAATTTGGTATGAACCATCAACTGCACGTACCTGCCATGAAGATGGCCATGTGCATACCTGGGCAACCCGTTTAGCTTCCGAATTACTGCAGTCAAACGCAATGCGCACTGGACATGGACGTCCGATAGACCGCGTAGCGGAACCGAACCGCCTACGCGTGATTGGCAATGAATACAGGCGGCGAGATGCCGCGTGCTGCTTTATTTCTCATCGCGCAGATCAGTGCCTGGCGACAGCTCTGGTGTTGCTTCTATCGTGGCTTTGCGTTCCGATTGCCTGCGGCCAGTCTCACCGCCCAGAAACCGATCTCGAGAATCCGGCTGATTCCTTAGTTTCCACAGAGCTACGACTCTCGTGGGCCAAGCAAGACTCCCAAGCGCTCGCCAGCGGAACCGTCTCGATTAGCGACGGCCGAATTTCGATCGCCCATACGCAACTTGGTAATGGGCTTGCCGACTTGGGGTGGATCACACAAGACGGCCGCGCACTCAGCCTTCAAATTCCGGCTCACAGATCCGAAGGATACATCGATCTGCGTGTCGACTCGAGGCTGGATGCCGATTTGCGAATCGATCTAGCCGTTTCCGACCACCCCAGCAGAACACGGGCTGTCCTGAAAATGGATGGCTTGATGGAAGCAGGCTGGAGGGACGAGAACTCTTCCATACAGCTTGCGATAACCCGGATGCCCCACGACCAAATCCGAGTACGCAGTTCCACTCCCAGCTTGGTTCGGGAAACCGGAACCATCTGGAATACGCTTGTCTCCGGTTTTCACACCGGGGCTGCAGCCGGCCCGCAAACGCTCAAGGTCCATTTGGTAGGCAGCGATGGAACCCAGCAGCTGATCGAGCAACGCCCCGTATTGGCAGACTCGACGGGCAGCTTTTCGGAAACCGAGCTATCGATTCATGTCCCCGAACAAGCGGGTGTTTATCAGTTGGCCTTCAGCTTGCAGCCTCAACGTTCGCTGAAGAATCTCCTGTCAAGCACTTCGCACATCGTCCGCCGGATTGATTTCATAGCCTTTGACCCCGAGCAAAGTCGCCCTCGATTCGTGGATTGGCTGCCTCTCATTTCAATCCACGCCTATTCAGCGAGCAGACCTGGAATTCGCGCTTGGATCGCTCCCGTTTCAAATGTCGCTGAGCGGGCGGTACCCCAGCGACTTCAGCAACTCAATCCTTTGGCGGGGGCAAACTCTGGACCCTTCATCGGTGGAGTGCTTTCGGCCCGAAAACCTCAGTGGCAAAGCCTCTACGAATCTGCCGGGGAGTGCCTGGAGCTAGCGTCGGGGGCCTGGATCGCTTTCCCCTTGGGTCGTTTGGAGCCAGGCCTACCCCATCGTTTGCGATTGCGACTGCCCGACGATCAACCGCAGGATCTGGTCGTTAGCCTTGTCTCGCAAGAACATGCGAATGCGATGGGACAGCACATGCCAGAAGCCGTAGGCAAAGACCATCGCATCGTGATCGACAACCGCGAATGCTCTGACAGGGCTTCTCTCCGCGAGTTCGAGTTTCTGTTCTGGCCCACCGATCAGATGTCGGTACTGCTGGCTAATGGGGACGGACAGCTTGCGACCAGCATCTACGATTTGCAGGTGGAGCGAGCGGTACTGGCAGAGACGATGCCGAGTGGATCAGGCACGGGCTCTCCTTTTGCAGACATTCCGAACCGACTCACCAGCGGCCCCTCCTCAGACCCGGATCAAGTTCAAACAGCTCAAGGAAGCACTTCGGCGGATGACCGAGACCAACGGCAGTTGTTGGTATCCAGATCGTCCGCGTCTGCAAACGCTGCAAACATTGAGGCTCTCAAGCGTCCCCTTGCCACGGATCAACAGAATCGATCCGTGTTTGATACAGCGGACAAAGAGCATCGCCACGCCGGTATCTTTCTCGAGCTTCCTCCGCGGACGGAGCCAGTGACTACTTCCTTCGGAGTCCTGCCAGCGGCTTTCGAAAATCCGGGCAACCAGACTTGGCGAACCTGGGAAAAATACTGTCAGCAAGTGGACCTTGTGCTCGAACAGACGCAAGCGAATCTCCTGGTGTTGGAGATTGATCCCGTTGACCATCCATGGAACTTGGCTGATGACATTCGGGCGAGCCAAGAATTCCACGACCTGAGTCTGATCCGGGATGGGCCACCCACCTGGCACGATTATGTCGATCTGGTCATCGGCCACTGCCAGCGAGCTAACGTTGCTTTGGTGCTTGCCCTGAAGCTCAGTACTCCACTGCCGGGTTTGAGCGAAGGCGAGAGACGGTTGCCGGCAGAATCAGATTCTATCTATCAAGTGACACTGGAAGGCGAACGTGACCCGCAGCGTTACGACCCGCTGCATCCAGCAGTGCAAGAGTCGCTGTTTTCACTGCTGGATCGTGTACTGGATCGCTACGGCAAACATCCCGCCTTTCGCGGCATCCAGCTACGGCTGGATCGAGAATCTCAATTAACCTTTATGGGAGATCGCTGGGGATATGATGCCAAGCTACTAAGTCAATTTTCCAGCGAAACCAAGATTGAATTACCGTACCAAGATCAGCGTAAGCCTGCGGTCCTTTCCGCCAATGCTGCCCAAGCATTTCTCCGCTGGCGAGCCTCCAAACTGACGGAATTCTATCGATCTTTGAGTGCTCGTATTGCTTCCAGCAATCCCCAGGCTCAACTATTCCTGAATCCGACTCGACTCTGGGCCACGCCGCCGACGGAAAGAGAATTCCGGCAACCAATCACCATTGTGCGTTACCCTGAGGATTACATGCTGGCCCTGGGAATCGATGCCAAGACCTTGCGAAAGATGCCCGACGTCGTATTTCTACAGGGGCAATTGCTTCAGCATGTAAGCCCCGTGAATTCGGAAGCATGGATCCGGGAAGTCGCTCAAAATCGAGGTCTTTCCCCGACTGAGGTATCGGCCGATTCTTGGCTGGCTGCGATCATTGACCAACGTGCAACTGAGTTTCGCTTGGAGAATGCGGATCCGCAACACTTGCGATTCACGTCGACGGATACCTTCGATCTCCGGCCGATTTCGTACAGTCGCTCCCTTTCATTGAGAAATCAGGTCATTGATGAACTTTTTCAATCGGATTTGCAATGGCTGGCCTGCGGCCTGCGGCTGCCCGTCACCAACCAGCTTGACGATTTGCAACAAGTCTTCAGTACCCTTCGCGAATTTCCCCCACTGACATTCCAGGACGCAACGCAGAATTGGCCCGTCAACCCGAGCGGGGCTGCATTGCCGGCAGCCAATGGAACCAACTTGGTCAAGCCAACCAAGCTAGCTCTGCGTGGATCCAACGTTCGGTTACGAATTGGACAATCACAGCAGAAGACCTATATCCAGATCATAAACAATGCCTCTTGGCCCGAAGAGCTGACGCTGACCTTGTCCCAACCGGTCGCCAGTACAGACATTCGCAGGCTGGGGGCGATTGAGAACCAAAGCACAGACTCGCAGCCGGAGAGCAAGCGGACCAGCACAACCATCCAACTGTCTCTCGAGCCCTATGACCTCCAAGGCGTTGAAATATCGGCCGCCAATGTGGAGATCCGAGACATCGAGCGGAGGCTGCCTGATCAGCTCATGCAACGCGTCCAGTCCGAGCTGAGCGCACTCGAGTCCCTGCTGGCGATAGCGTCTTCGCGGCAGACACCATGGGCAAACGTCTTCGGCGGATTTGAACAATGGGATGCAACCGGGCTGCCCTTTGCCTGGCAAATCGACACCGCGCCGCAAACCGAATTCTCCCGGTCTGCCGAACTACCACACTCGGGGCGAGGCTGTCTGCGGATCACTCAGCATAGCGGTCAACAAAGCGATCAAGGAAAAACAGCTCTACTCCGCAGCCGCCCCTTCGATGTACCGCCAACGGGTCGGCTGGCAATTCAAGCCTGGCTTCGCTGCTCGGCGGCCGATCCTACAGCCGTCGTGCGGATCGCCCTCCGCGGAGAGCGAAGTGACGGCAGCCCATATGAGCAGGCGGTCACCGTAGGCTCGCGTGAGAATCGGGATCTGCAGATCCCAAACGACTGGGGAACCCGACCGGTTACTCTGTATGCGTCGGACATTCCACTCGAGGAGCTCGAGTCGCTTTATGTTGCAATCGAGATGCTCGGTGCCGGAACGGTCTGGATTGACGATGTCCAGGTCTTGAAAAATTGGTTGCGACCCGACGAAAGAATCTACTTGCAGGGTCTGATGCTGGTTGCAAGTGAGCAACTGGCTGCCAACAATCCGTTCCCTGCCGAGCAACTACTCAACAGCCATTGGGGACGCTTTCTGTCACGCTACTGTACAAATGCAGATGTTGCGGACAAAGATGCTATCGGCGAATCTGAGCAAGCAGCGGACATCCCATCCGCGACGCAGCCTTCCCAGGACAGTGTTCCGCGGACCGGTTGGAATAGCAGCCCGGGCCTGATGAAGCAGATGCGTGATGCCTGGCGCGAACGATGGCGGAGATAAACAGATGCATGCCTTGCGGCTTACGGAATCCGGCTTGGTGGCCGACAATTGTCTGCCGATCCCAACTCCCTCGGAATCGGAAGCCCTGATTCGTGTCTCGTTGGCGGGCATTTGCTCCACGGACCTGGAAATAGCCAAGGGTTATTTCGGTTTTCGAGGTATCTTGGGACACGAGTTTGTAGGCACGGTAGAGCGGACCCAGGCTGGCGAATGGCTTGGAAAGCGAGTGGTCTGCAGCATCAATTTTGCGGACCTGGAAACACAACATGACTGCCGCTTCGGTCGTGAGCATCATCCGAATCGCCAAGTCTTAGGCATTCTGGAGCATGACGGTGCCATGGCGGACTACGTTTGTGTTCCCGTCGCAAATCTACTGGAGGTCCCGGCCAGCGTGGCGGATCGCGAAGCAGTCTTTACCGAACCTCTGGCGGCTGCCCTGAGAATCTGCCAGCAGCTGACCATCGATCCCGACGCTACCATTTGCGTCATCGGTCCTGGACGACTCGGGCTGTTGGTGGCTCAAGTCCTGTCGTTGACCGGCGGTGCGGTTACGGTCGCAGGTCGGTCATCCGCATCGCTGGAACTCCCCAACCGCATGGGCATTCCAACCAGCATGACGGAAGCATTAGCCGACAGCTCTTTTGACATTGTCGTTGACACGACGGGCAATCCTGACGGCCTGCGATTGGCCATTCGGCTGACTCGCCCTCTAGGGCAGTTGGTGCTCAAGAGTACCTATGCCGGAGCCGCGGAATTCGACTTGACCAAGATCGTCGTCGACGAGATTCGGCTGATCGGCTCTCGATGCGGACCCTTCGCACCCGCATTGAGGTTGCTGGCGAGCAAGCGGGTAGATGTAGTAAGTCTGATCGATGCGGAGTACTCTATTCAACAAGCGTTACAGGCTTTCCAACACGCCGCTTTACCCGGCATGCGCAAGGTATTGCTCACGTTCTAATCGCTGGGGATCGTTCTCTTGCGGTAGTTCGTCAAGCGTTCCGTGCCGGAGCCTCATTTTCGAAGTCGCCGCTTATCGTGCGTGGCGTTTACTCTAGCACTAAATCGATGGCGCATGCGACGCGGTCAACAAGCACTCGACTTTATCCTGCGACATCGATTTTGGGTTCTGTTCTTTATCGCCGTACTGACTTTGCCGGCTATCGTCGTCTTGCGCCGGGCCGAAATCTCCCGCTCGATCATCGAATCCTTTGTCGATGATCCGCAGGATTATTTTGATTCCAAACGCTTGGAGGGCTTGTTTTCAGGCAACCCCGATTCGCTGATCTGGTTGGCCACGACCGAGGGCGCGGACCTTTTTACATTCGCCAAGTTGACTGCGATCCGCCAGGCGGCCAGGGAAATTGAACAACTGGAGGCCGTTCGCAGAGTCGTCATTCTGCCGGATCTTCCGCGGCCCCTGAACCAATTTTCGGGCATCCGCGGGACGGCCGCCAAGATCGTACTCAATCGCAAACTCCGCGACGGTGAAGTGCCGCAGCTGACCGTCACCATGACTCCGATTCTCTCGTCTGCCGACGACACCTCGGAAACTCAACTACGCGACATCGCGGATACCTTGTTGGATGGCCAGAATTACGGATCACAGCTCATCTCCAAAGACACTCGATCTCAAGTAATGCTGGTCGAACTGCTGGCACCCTATGAGTTGTCTCCAGCCGAACAGGTGAACCTGCTGCACAAGCTGCAAGCCATCGTCAAATCACACGGCTTGGGAGAATCTGGTGTTTATTGCTCCGGCCTGATCGCGATTCAGGCTTTCGCTTTTGAGGAGATAGCCTTCGTCCTGCGAACAATCCTGCCGGCTGGTGGCATCCTGATCTCTTTGGCTGTCATGTACGTATTTCGACGAATCGAAGTCATTCTGCTGACGCTGGTGATCTCATTGATCTCCATTGCCTGGGGTATCTCACTCGGAGTTCTGGCATTCGGCAAGATATCGGTACTGATGGCAGCGGTACCCTTGATGGTGCTGGTGATTAGCACCGCGGATGTGATCCATCTGGTGTCATCCTACACAGCGGAGCGCGGATCGGGTCTCACCCATCGGGTCGCCCTGCACAAGACTTTTCATGAAGTTGGCGGAGCTTGCGTTCTGACCAGTCTTACCACTTTCGTTGGCTTCGCGTCGCTGATCTTTGTTCCCTCTCAAACGGTGCGTCAATTTGGCTTTGCGACTGCGGCCGGTGTGGCTGGTGCATTGTTGTTGTCGGTCATCCTGGTCCCAATTTTCCTGGACAGCCTGGCGAGAGCTCAACGTCCACTGACGGCTTCCGCGTCGGCGTCGCGATTCACTCAGGCCATCGCCCGAGGCTGCTTGCGCGTTGGATACGGACGACCGAGGTTCACGCTTGGCCTGTTCGCGGTAGGCTTCGTGCTGTGTGCCGCTATGTCCTGCCGCGTGACCTTGGATCCGGATCTGGCGAGACGCTTTTCACCTAAGCACGCCATGACACAAAGCACCGATTTTTTCCAAGACCAGTACGGTGGCGTGAACTCAGTGGAATTGTTGCTCAGGGGAACGCAGGAGACTCTGTTGGCGCCGGATTTTTTTCGCCAGCTGCGGGACTTCGCCGAACTTTGCAGCAGCGAATTTGGCTGCGAACGTGTGGATTCCGTGGCGGACTTAGTTGCGAGTTTCCTCAGGCAATTGGACTTTCGCAATCCACAAGGCATTCCCGAATCGCGGCTGCACGCACAAACGGTTCTGGAGTACCTCAGGCAGATGAATCCCGACATCGTCGATCGGTTAATCACCTCCGGTGGCACCCAAGCCAGATTGCTCATTCAAGTCAAGGCAACCTCCTATTTGGAACTGCTCAGTCTCTCCGAGCAACTTACGGAAGCCGCTCAACGACACTTCGGAGCGGATGTGCAGGTGACGGAGAAAGGCTCGATACCGGTCGTGGGGCGTGCCATTCGTGAAATTATTCGCGGGCATCTGCAGGGATTTCTGTTTTGCTTCAGCACGATTTTCCTGCTGATCGCGATTGGCTTGCGTTCTTGGAAGTTGGCCGCCCTTTCCGCACTGCCGAATCTGACCCCACTTTTGATTTTGGGCGGACTTATTGGTTTGCTTTCCCCCCAAGCGGATAGTGATCTCTTGGGGGTCGCCACCCTGGGCTTGGGCTTGGCCGTTGACGACACCATTCACTACTTGTCGCGCTTTCAAGTCGAGCGCGGTACCGGTCAGTCGACGCATCGCGCCGTCGCCTCGGCAATGGACCATACAGGCCTGGCGATTATCCGCACCACGCTCATTCTGTCGGTTGGTTTCCTGCCATTTGCCTGTTCAAGCTATTTATCGGTCAACATGCTGGGCAGCTATCTGATCGCCGTACTCATGGCAGCCGTACTCGCAGACTTGATCTTGCTTCCTGCTCTGATGCGACTTGCTTTCGAGGAAAGCAAATCGCATCGATCGGGACAGTAGTGCGTCGGCTTCTTCTGGCACCTCTCGAGAGTCTGCTTTGTGAATTGCTGGACAAAAAGTAAATCCGACGATACTCGCACCGCAAGCCGCCCGGCTGGAATATAATTCAGCCTGAGGTTAGTCCTGAATACTTGCTTGCATTGGCTTTTCATCAGGGAGTTGGACGGTTTGAGCCCTCCCTGCAGGCAGCGCCTAAATTTTCTGCTTTGGACTTGTGGGAGTACGCCATGTATCGGTGGTTCTTATTGCTGCTCATCATTGCCATTCAGGCTATCGGGATGGAAGG
>JANSWS010000274.1 GCA_024743355.1 bacterium | reverse complement strand
CGCGACCTGCTGAAGTTGCTGGTCGACCGTATAGAGATCCATCGAGACGAAGTCCGACTCGTATACAAGGTACCCCAAAACCCTTTTGTACTAAGCCCCGCTAGTCGGGGTTTTTTACAACATTGCTTGTCGCGTCAGGCAATAGCCTTAGGCTTTAGCCCAAGGAACGGTCAGCATCAGAAACGCCAGTCGCGAAGCGACGACAGGAATCGACAGGATGGTGAACGCCGATTTGCCAACGGATCTCCGGCCGCGTGCGAGTCGCAGCATTTAGGTGGCACACTGCAAAGGCAATGATCGAGCCGAATTAGCGAAGGAGAATGGCTGGATTACCGTGCCGTGCTCCGATTTCGGGAACCCACCGCGTTCCCGTCACTCAGTTAGCGCCTTTCCTGTCGTCGCTTCGCGACTTTGTGGCTGCGTGGCCTTGGAAACCTCGGACTAAAGTCCGAGGCTAAATCCTGCCGTGCGTTCCGCACTGCTTGGCTGACGCAGACCTCACATCGGATCGCCAAGAAAGGGCGTTAGACCAAAGTCTAATATCGTCCTGTTCTCGCGGCTCTTAAGCTGATCAGGGATTTCTAACTTGCCCGGATAGCTTTTCGCGTTTTTTCGCTATACCAACGATCTGCGGTAGGGCGAAACGAGGAATTTAAACGCAAAGCTGTTGCATGGCGCAATCTAATGGGAGAAACAAGACGATGCTTCGTGGAAACTTAATGACGGCTGCTCTCGCACTGGCGGCCGTCTTCGCCGTCAACAGTGCAAGTGCCCAGAAAAAGCCAAATATCCTGGTCATCTGGGGCGATGACGTTGGCGTGCACAACATCAGTGCCTACAACCACGGGATCATGGGCTACAAGACGCCCAACATCGACCGGATCGCCAAGGAAGGCGCGATGTTCACGGATTCCTACGCCCAGCAGAGTTGCACGGCGGGTCGGGCCTCCTTCATTCTGGGGCAACATCCGTTTCGCACGGGCTTGTTGACGATTGGTATGCCCGGTAGCGAGCATGGTGCTCCCGATTGGGCTCCCACGATCGCGGATCTCTTGAAGCAGCAAGGTTATGCCACCGGTCAGTTCGGAAAGAACCACCTGGGTGACCGCGACAAGCACTTGCCGACCAACCACGGTTTCGATGAATTTTTTGGCAACCTCTACCATTTGAACGCCGAGGAAGAACCGGAAACCTACTACTATCCGAAGGATCCCGAATTCAAGAAAAAGTACGGACCGCGCGGTGTCATCCACTCCTATGCCGATGGTCGTATCGAGGATACCGGTCCCTTGACCAGAAAGCGGATGGAGACTGCGGATGAAGAGTTCGCCGCGGCTGGCCTGGATTTTATCGAGCGGGCTCACAAGGCTGACAAGCCATTCTTTGTGTGGATGAGTACCACCCGCATGCACGTGTGGACTCGCTTGAAGAAGGAATCCGAGGGCAAGACCGGCATCGGGCTTTATCCTGATGGCATGGTCGAACACGACGGTCATGTAGGCTTGTTCCTGGATAAGCTGGAAGAGCTTGGGATTGATGACAACACCATTGTGGTTTACAGCACCGACAACGGTGCCGAAACAGGCAGTTGGCCCGACGGCGGTATCACTCCATTCCACGGCGAGAAGGGGACCACTTGGGAAGGCGGCTTCCGCGTGCCACAAATCATCCGCTGGCCGGGCGTGATCAAACCCGGCACGATCTACAACGACATCATATCCCACGAAGACTGGCTGCCGACCTTCCTGGCAGCTGCCGGCGTTCCCGACGTCGTTGAAAAATGTAAGGCAGGCTATCAGGCTAACGGCAAGACCTGGAAGGTCCATCTCGACGGCTATAACTACTTGCCGTACTTCAAAGGTGAAGTCGACAAGGCTCCCCGCGACACCATCTATTACTTCGGTCAAGGTGGTGAGCTAAATGCCGTTCGCTGGCAGGATTGGAAGGTGCACTTCGCCATCGTGAAGGGCAACATCGCGACTGGGGAGCGGATTGTTCCCAACTGGCCTGTCATCATCAACCTCAAGGCAGACCCCTACGAGATCATGCATGAGCACGGCGAAATGGGGTACTTGCGGTGGTACGCGGACAACATGTGGTTGTTCGTACCGATACAGGACAAGCTCAAGACCTTCTTTGCAACAATCCCGCAGTACCCCTTCCAAGAAGGTTCGAGCTTGACTGCCGGCGGCATCAACTACAACTCGCTGAAGGCCATGAAAGCAATGGAAATGCTTCAGGAGCTTGGCGAACGGTTTCCAGTGAATCGATAGAAGTTACTTGTATTTGCTTGAATGGCCCCGCAGTAGTGTTCGCGGGGTCGTTTAAAGGCTCACTCGCCTTCAGTCGCAAGGTTGTAAGTTTAATTTCTGCGTCGTGTTCCTGACCAAGCAAGACGATCTTGCTTCTGGCGGGGCAGACGATTCGTTGGAGGAAGTTTTCCAAGTAAACACCACGGTCGATCGTCCCTAGTGTGGACCCATCATGCTGCGAAAGATTCTTCTCTCAGGACGATACCTGCTCGTTGTGCCCGTGATTGGCTCGCTGATCTTGGCGGTAGGCGTCGTCATCATGGGGGCTGGAGTCATTGTGACGCGAGGCTGGTACTTCATCACCACCAGGGATTTCACCGCCAAGTCCGCCAAGTTAATGTCCGTGACCGTCATTCAGACCATTGATCTGTTTCTTGTCGGTGCGCTGGCCTACATCACGGCTGTAGGCATCTACAAGCTGTTTATCAACCAGGATGACGGGCAGATTCTCAATGGCGTCAAGATTGAAAAGTTGGCGGACTTGGAAAACAAGATCATTGGAGTTGTTGTAGCGGCGCTGTCGGTGGCTTTCTTGGGACAAGTTTCTGACGTTGAGAGCACGTTGGATCTAGTTTACGCCGGCATTGGTACGGCCGCAGTCATCGTCGCATTGTGTTTGTTTACGCATGTGTCCGCACGCATGGAAAAGACAGGCGAGTAAGGCGTAAAAGCAGGCAATTCCACGCATGAAGGCATCGATGAAAGCGTTTTTCGACTGGAGCGTGCGCCCATTCTTTCTTTTCACGGGCGGTTGGACAGCCCTGGTAGGACTGTATGCGTTTTTTCCGTCCTGGGCCATGCCCAATGTGGCCAAATTAAGCTACCTCCAGGACTACACGATCATTATCCAGCACTGGGGCATGATGGTGGGGCTGATGGGGCTGTTCATGATGGCTGCGGCAGTCATTCCCAAGTGGAGAGTACCTATCTTCGTGTATAGCGGCATTGAGAAGGCGTTCATGGTGTGGCTCGTGCTTTCCAACGCCGGGAATTCCTTTGTGAGTGGCTTCTGGATCCCCTTCGCTCTCGATGCAACCGTAGTGACCTATACCATCGCTTATTTTCTGAGCCGAGGGTTTTCCGCTCCTGAAGCGAACGAACGATAAGCGCATCGAACTTTTACAACCTGTTGTCGCCCCTTGGGGCAGGAGCAAATGATTATGTTGCCAGAAGCGTGTTTCCTTTGTACCCGCGCTGTTCTGCTGTTCAGCATCTTATTGGCAGCATCAGCCATGAACCAAACCGGCTTTGGGCAGGAATCCAAACTGGGCGAACTCTTGAAGCGAACCCCTACAACGCCCAACGCCATGGCCTATATCCATGTGCCCTCGCTAAATAGTCTGATGTCAAGTCAGAGCATGCGACTTGAGTTTACCGATACCGAAGAGGAAGTCTGGCTGGTTTCACAGTTGGATATTCAGAAGCTAAGGCCTGAGTGGGAAGCCGGATACGTTACACTTCGCAAAGAGATTGCGATCGATGCACTCGCCTTCGGCGTGAAGGGCTATGTGGACGAGGTTGCCGGCAAGCAGGTTGTATGGTGTCCCGACGAGTCGTACTTGATGCCCGTAACCGCCAAGAGCCTGGGGGTTCTCCGTCCGGCTAATCGTTCCTTACTCTCAAAATGGATCGATTCGGCGCAATTGGGTGAGATCCCCGGTTACCTCCAATCGCAAACCAAGCAGCCCGAGCAATTTCTATCCCTGATGCTCGCTCTGGACTTGAAGGATCTCTTCTCTCCCATTTCGTTGGTCAAGAGACTGGAAGCCCTGGAATCGACCCAGCAAGCCGATCTCGCCTCACTCGCTCAAGTACTGGCGTCCGTACAAGGCATGAGCATCATCGTGGGCAGACGCAATTTATCCGAATGTATCTTGTCCATTGAGTTCGCAATGGCTCCGACTGCGGTGCAGCCGATCGCCAATCAGCTAATCAATGAAATCCTGAACAATAACGGTACGGCTGCGCCGGAAATACTCACCTGGGCCAGTGCGCTGAACGGCAATACGCTGACACTGCGAGGTCCCATATCCGAGGATTCCTTGCATGGGCTGGTGGGTATCTTCAGTATTGCGAGCCAAGCCGAATACGCCGTCGAAGAGGCGGAAACAAGGCCCAAGCTGACCACAAGCGCCCAACCGAGTGCACAACCCAATGCCGTCGTGGAAGCGAGGCCCGCAGCGGAGTCGCGACCGAATGTCTTTGAGCGCGTCCTCGGTCAAGTAACGGCTCCCCTGAGGGAAGACGCTAGCGCCTATGAGTCCAAGAAGTACTTTGATCGCGTGGGTTTGTTTATCGACCGCGTGCGCAAGTATCGGGCCCAAACGACTGGCTTCCGCGCCCAGTGGAATCAACAAAACGCCCGTCGTATCGACGAATTGCCCATCCTGGGCGTCGACTCAAAATTGGTGGAGTACGGATCCGATGTCGCGCATCTGCTGCGCGGCAATGCCAGGGAGATTCGGGGCATCAATGTCGAAGCCGGCCAGGAAGTGTTGGACAACCAGCAGGGAGGGTTCTTCGGCGGAGGCTTCGGTATGGTGGGGGTCAACAACCACCCACGACTCGTATCAGGGGCACGCGCCGCCGGTTCCGGCTTTCTAACTTACCAAGAGGCTTTGCTGGAAATCGAAAGTATGACCGCCGACATCCGACGTGAGATGACGCTCAAGTACAAAGAGCAATTCTAAAAGCTTGAGACCTCGGACCATTCGTTATGTGTTCGCGTCATTGTTCAAGAGCCGAAGACAATGATTCTTTCAACCTTCGATTGATTACCCGAAGAGGCAGGCTAGCGGCTACGTCTTGTCGCTTGGCAAGAGTCAGTAGATCATTAAACGTAACGAAAACCTTTCCATCCCCATCTTGCCAAATCAGCAGTTTCTGGCAAAACGCATCAAGGCCCAACGTCGGAGCGGATGCCATGGCCTTGCCGCCGGGCGCAGGGCCACCAAACAGAATCAATCGCAGCGGCCGAAGCTCGATGCCATGGGCTTTTGAACGAGCCGCAAAATCCACTTCGCCAAAATCCACCGTGTCCGACTGAGAATGGATGACATCCTGGATGCGATTCCTGGTGGTCTCAAAGTCGTGGGTGCTCGTCAATGTCACCAGCCCAGCATCCGGCATGCGGTCTGAAGGAAACATCTTTATGTCGCTGTCGGGAATGCCCTGTATCGCCTTTGAGACTGCGGATTCGTAACCATCGCGGAGCGATGAATCCTCCGGCAAGGAGTGGCGCCGAGCTACAAATTCATAGCTGTTATAGATCACTGCGGCCTTTCCTGTCGTCTGATCCTCATAAACCAAAATCCTCAGGGGGAGATCAACTGCGGCAATGGGATTCGTATTTAGAATGGCTGCTTCGAGTTTGGGGTCAGACCAGATCAGCACGTGAGCCGGAGGCATCGGTGAACCTGCCCGTGCCCCGAGGCGGGAATGATCGATGTCTACGATCACCTCAAATTCTGGATGACTGCGTACATTCGCGACAATGGCCTGATACAGCCGATCCGGATCGACATAACGGCTTTCGGCAATCGGCTCCGGCTTGCGTAGAACAATGAATAGGATGGCAGCAACCGATGCGGCCAATACAATGACTATCAGGTTGCGTAACGATCGCTTGGTCACGGATTATCGAAAGATAAAAAAGGATGTAGGGCGCCGCCGCGAGCGAACGACAGCGTTCAGCGAGTCGCCGCGGTTGAGGCGTTCGTAAAGTTGACTAGCTTGGCGATTTCGTTGCAACGCATGGTTCTAACGGCTAACAACCTATCCGGAAACCATCAGCCGGTCGGCGTTAGCCTTGTCATTACCCATTTCTTGACAGTCACGCGAGCAAAAAAATCAATCATAACTCTTACTTTTACTCGTGCTCGTACTCGGGTCCGGAAGTACGTCGATTACGAGCACCATTTCATTGAGCACGAGCACGATTGCGGAATAAAGATGTGGGTAAAGAAAAGCGGCGTTAGCCGCGGTTGTCTTCGGTTTTCGGATAGCTTCTATGCCTAAAGCGTCATATTCAGGCGGACACCGTAGACAAAAGCGTCATCGGAGATGGCGCGGTTGCCGGGACGGATAAACTGCACGTCGGGCGACAGGTTCAGCCAGGGATTAACCTGAAAGTTGTAAAACATCTCCAATCCCGTGCCGTCCTGCGGATTCAGAAACGTTTGCGGAATTGGACCGAATTCGTTGCTAGCGCCGACGTAATACCAACCGATACCCCAGTTGTCATTCTGATCGCCCACTGGGCTATTGCCACCAATGCCTAAGCTCAAGAAGTAACGAATGGGAGTCGGGTTACCGTCGCTGATGGAAGCCCGACCAAACACACCCCAACCCTTCGGGTCTTTGTTGGGCAAATCACCGGGGCGATCCCCCGAGAACTGTTGGAAATATTGGTCGAACCCGTAGTAGATAGTGTAGGAATCGGAGAGTGTCGCGAAGCCTGGAACAGGCTCATAGGGGTAGTCGCCGGGTGGATTCACCGCAAATGCCAAGTCCGTCAGATCGACATGCTTCCAAATGCCGCCAACATGTTGCTCACCAGGCATGTTCATTAAATGCGTTTTCAGCTTGATCTCAGCGCCGACAATGATCCCATCCGCGAACAAGTCATCAAGTTTGAAAAAATCTTTGGTGCGATCTTTGGGATCATAAATGAAAGTTGACAGCATTCCCCAAGATTGCGGCGAGACAGCGCCCATGGTGAAACTGGTGTAGGGTAACGCCAACAGGAAGGCCGGGTTCGCGACAAGGGCCTGATTCACGAATTGAGTTGTACCGTCACCGCCAGCAAAGATGGCTTGGTCCGCTGCTCCCAACACATCTTTCTTACCGGCAAACACGACGAATTTTTCCGACAGGGGTTGAGTCAACACAAAATTAGTGATGTAGGGCACACCGGGATCTTCGGGAACCGGTGGCAGTGCAGCGGGAAACACAGCGGGTGCGAAGGCTCCGGTATTCAACGAGACGTTGCCCCACTCGCCGTACCAATGCTCGGCCCGCACCAGCAGGCTTCCATAAGGCAGGCCACCAAACTTTTCCAGGTCGAACAGCAGGTCGTACTCTCCGCGTCCGGTGTATTCAAATACATTGCCCTGTTCCAGAGGCAGCAGGGCAGCTGCAAGTGGAGAATTGATGCCACCGTTCACTCCAAAGGCAAAATGCGTGGATCGCCCGGCGAACGTCACTCCGGATTCCTGCAGGTGAGAACGCAGGCCGAACCAGTCTCCGGTCAGCGTGGGACTTGTCCACAGGCAGTGATCTCCGCTGCTGCATCCGCTACATCTTCCGCAGCCATCACAACTCGCACCTTGATCGCAAGAGACGGCCCCCGAGCCGTCGCAGTTTGCTGCTCCGGTAAACTGCGCTAAACAGCACTCTTGCGCCGACAACCAAGATGCCAGCGTTGCGGCAAATAGCGTCGCAAAAAAACGACCCGAGGTGACATCCATGACCAAAATTCCTCATCCATGAGCAAACGATCCGACTTGATTCTGCTTCGGAATCAAGTGACGGGAGACTGGAGAGTTTCTCGCCCGGTCGCCGCGAGCTGTGGCCCATTTTGCTGGTTGTGCGGGATGTTTTGTTCGGTCTTCCTGGGCGGTCTTGGAAAGGAAGTGCAGCAATGGACAGAATTGATCAGCAACCAGCTCCTGTCACAGAGCACCAGCATGGAGCGTACATGTTGCTCATCCATGACATTCGGAGGCGAGCATTGTTGAAGCTTGGCCATGCTACCAAAGTCTAATGTCAAGGCTGGCTTGCGCCGCTAGGGTCGGGGCGCACGCTTCACTCAGCAACTCCAAAGCCCGCCATTGAGCCGCGCAAGAACCAAACGGAGTCTCCCTATGGCAGACAGCGATGATACGGTTCTAACGATCGACGAGCTTGCCGAGTACCTCAAGATTCCGAAGTCCACTCTCTACAAACTGGCTCGGTCCGGATCCATACCATGCGTCAAGCTGGGAAAGCATTGGCGTTTTCACCGCACGGCGGTAGACGCCTGGCTAAAGAATCAAGGGCCGCGCGAGAATCTGGACGAGTAAGTACGTCCCGGTTGCCGAACCGGATCGTGGCAGCATGCTAACGCATCAACTGATCCAACGGCTTGAACACCAAGCTACCGCTCGACCTGGATGGCAATTCCAACAACTCTTAGCCAGTAGAGATTTACGCGATGTTTCGCCATCGCCAGGATCCGCCAGGTAAACGCTAGCGAGGTTCGCCGCTCCGCTTCCGGACGGTGAATGATGGAGATCTAGCTTCCTAGCGACTAGGTGAGGATTGCTGATCGCCCCCCGTCCACCTCAACGGGAGCTTCCTAAGTTGTAGAGAGTAGGGCTGACAGGAATCGAACCTGCACCTCTTTCGAGACTAGAACCTAAATCTAGCGCGTCTGCCAGTTCCGCCACAGCCCCATCCAAGCCCATATTATGCCGAAATACAGGCCTCCTCAAAGGGCGGGCAACGGAGAATTCACCGATGCGAACCGGAAATCACAAAACCGCGGCGGCTCGGGAGAGTCGGTATGGAGATCCGAGCCACATTGGGGAAGAATTGCCACAGAGAACACAGAGCTCACCGAGGGGAAAAGGCGTAGAGCCTCATCGAGCCCGGATGGCAACAAGAACTGAGCTTGGTCCAACTCACCGCCTCTGTGTTTTCGGTGAACTCGGTGGCTCAAAAAAGATATTTTCGGATGCTCTAGTCGGGCACAGATTGCTGGGAGAGGTTGCGGATTCGGAGAGCTGCACATGGTTTGGTGTAGTACAGCTCTCCGATCTGAAGTTTGTCTGAGCCCGATTCATTGAAAATGCGCCAGCGTTGGCCAGTCGGCATTGGGCACTGGCTGGCCTGCCTAAGATCTCACGTACTGCGTGACCTTCTGCATCAAGCTATCTACGACTGGCTCGAGAATTGCCTGTACGCCGGGGATTTTATACGCCGACTCGAGCGAGGTGCGGATGTTCTCTAGCAGAGGAGCGAGTAGAGCACTCAACTGAGATAATTGGCCTTCCGGCAATTGATCGAAGGCATAGTTGGCAAAGGACTTTTCCAATCCTTCTATCTGAGGCACCGCCGCTCGTGCGGAAGCTTCGTCCGTGATTCCCGCGAGTGTCTCTTGAAGTTTTGAGAAGGAGCTCGTGAGCGGTTCGGAAATTGCGTCCAGGGAAATTTCCGGCAATTCAGGCTTGCTCATGCTGCGTGCGGCATCTTCCACGGCTTCCGTAGTGGTTGCCGCCAGGTCCTCGGCAGGCTTGGAGAACAGACTCCAGGCAACCGCGGCCAAGCCAGCAATGATGAGCAAGGGAACCAATGTCTTAATCCAGCTCGCCCCGGCCGAAGCGGTCTCTTGAGCCGCGCGTGTAACTTGACGGCCGCTTTCGCGGGCTGACTCGACGCTTTCGCTCAGCAGGTCGGCGATGCCGAATTGTCGCTGGTAGTCAGCAGGGATGGCTTTGGCAACTTGCTTGCTCTGGCCCATCAGCAGGTCCACCAACCCGGCTAAATCCAAGTTGCCGGATTTAACTTGCTTGGTAATAACACCCAGAATCATCGGAGCCAGCATGGAAAGCAACGATTTGGAAGAGCCTTGGCCAATGCCAGTGACCTTGCTGATCATCTCCAAGATCGAAGTCAAATTGTCGCCGAGAAGCTTGGATATCAAATCCCAGCCCATCGAAGCCCAATTGGATTGTTGTTCCGCGTCCGATTGTCCCGTGAAAATACTGCCGGCGTTTTCCAGCACGCTGGGGTCAAACTGACGCAGATTGTGCATGAGATCTTCTGCGCCCTTGGGTGACGAAGCTTTCTTCATCAGTCCAGCCAAGATAGAAGATGAGGCCACGTCGAATGCTTGGGACGTTTCCTTTTCACCCTCACCGAGCAACCCCGCCAGTTGTCCCATGGCCCCGCTGCCAAGCAAGCCCTTTGCCATATCCAAAATGTCGATCGCCATTTCCGAAGCTCCGATAAGAATAGAATTTTCAATGCCGAGAGAGCGCTGACAGCTAGATGTGTGTTGTCACAGATTGCCCGGCTCCAACAGCGGGTCCTCACAGGACGGTTGAGTGAGCTTGCATCGTATCATTTTTGCGGGCGTTGGGGCATTAATTCCCATGGAGAGGGGCTTCAATTTACGCCATGGGACTGGCGCAATCCCGATAGGTTATCTATCTTTTCAGGACCGAACCCGCTAAGCAGCTTCAGAACCGGACAGTTAGACCTGGCACACCTCTCACCGCAGACAGCTCGTTGTACCACTCAAGTTTTTATTTCTGCAGTCAGCTGAGACGCGTGATTAAGAGTGCATCGACTGGACTCTTGTTTTCCCCTGCAGAGGATTGCGGCAGGCAAACGGTGTTGGTGCGTCACCTCAATCGTTTGGAACATAAGAGAACCGAGGAAACAGAGTAAGCAAACCGCTCTGTTTTCTCGGTTTTCTCCTGTTCCATCAACTAGCCTGCTGACAAGCTGTCTATGGAATAACTCGCAGACGCCAGCTTGCAATGTATTCTTTCCCAGCCGAACTTGTGTCGTACAACGAGCCGCAGACAAGCGGACCAGGAGAACTACACGGTT
>JANSWS010000023.1 GCA_024743355.1 bacterium | reverse complement strand
GAAACGGCAAGTTTCGAGGCTGTGGTGACACGTCCGCCTGAATGAGTCCTGCCGCAACGTAGATTTCTTTGGCACCTTTTTTCGTTCGTCCGAGTGTTACGGTCGTGTCGCCCGACAACTCGACTTTGGTTCCGTCTGCATACACAATTTCAGCCGAGCCGATGGTGCGTGGCGTCTGAATCGTTTCGCCCATCATCAAATCGACCGCATGTCCCTCGGACGGAGACGACAATAAAACCTCGTTCACACCAAAAAGCTGGACTCCAGGACCATGAACCAAGAGCCGGGCCGCGGACCCCTGTTCGGCGTGGGGACGCGGCCAAAGTAATATTCCAAGCGCCAGGCTTGCGGCCAACGCGGCCGTTACTGCGAACCACTTTGCGTTGCTCCAGCTTTGTACTGAGGGTGTCTCGGCCGAGGACTGAGCTGTGCGTTTTTTCGTGTCCTGTTGTAGTCGCAGTAGCAACTGGTCTATCCGGCGGTTGTCCGTTTCCTCATTGTCGATGGCCATGCTCAACAACAAACCGTGAACAACTCTTTGGTCTGCCACTTCGCTGGCCATATTATGTTCATCGTTCATCGGAGATCCCCAGAAGCAGAAAACACGTGTTTCCTTGCTAAGCATTCGGCAAGCAGCTTTCGTGCTCGAACCAATCGTTTTTTGCAAGCTTCGACCGATGTCTCGAGCAAATCAGCTAGCTCTTCAACGCTCAAACCTCGAAAATAGCGACCGCGAATGGCCTGCTGGTTAGCCTTCGAGAGCGATTCAACACACTCATGAAGCGCCATGGTTTTCTCCTTCCAAGTATCGTCGGCGCGGATCGAAATTCCGTGAAACCGCCCTTCGATGCGAGCCAGGACTTCCTCGCTCCAAAAACTTGGTAGTGCTTTTTGCTTTCGGTAGTGGGCGAGGACCAGCTTGCTGGCAACTCCCCTTAACCAGGGACCGAACGGATGCGAAAGATCCACCTCCTCGAGTCGCCGCCAGGCAACGAGCATTGTTTCCTGATAGAGGTCGTCTACGGCGGCAGCATCATCGACCAGCGTGCGCAAGAACGCCAATAGCATCCGCGAGTTTTCGCGTGCCAATATCTCGAATACAAATTCCGCCTTTTTCTTCGTCAAACAGACTCCTCCCAACACCATTCCCTCCGATTATCTGTCGGCTATCCGGAATTCGAGGACAATAATCTTGACGATTTTTCTTAAATGTCAGATCTCAGGGTTTTGCCCCATCTTCCCGCCGCGCGTACACGGTCTTCCCGCCGCGCGGACACGGACTCTTTCTCGGCGCAAAACAAACTGTCATCGTGCGCTCTGGTGTTTTTGGTATACATATCTCATCCGCCTCGGGCTGCTCGATCAACTCCGCGGCGTGGCTCACTTCGATCACCACACTCCTGCGAATCGAAATGCATTCCTAGCGATGCTTTCGGCCGTTGGCAATGGCAACCGCCAAACACGGCGGGTGGTTGGGTTCTATTGGTGAAGCGAGTTCAATGATTCGCGGAACCAGCTTGTCATTTGTTCGTGTTCCCATTCATGTGTGTGCATTTTCATGACAGTTCCACTTGCTCTCGCTTTCATCTTCATGGTTGCTCTGACCGTCAACGCAGAAGCGGATGATTCGAGTCAGGTCGGTGCAACCGAATTATCGACCAGCGCGGACCGAGTCGCCCAAGCCATGGCCGACGGCCAGCTGTCGTTGCATGGCTACAAGAAAGACTTGGCAATCGAAGGCCTGCTTCGATGGGGACAGGCGACAGGCCGAGAAGATTTGGTGCGGCAGGCTCAACGAACCGCCGCGGACAGCGGCTTGACCGCTGGCAGCGTTGGCAATTTCCAGCGAGGGCCTTTCAACTGCCTGGTCTTTTGGCTGTGGAAATCAAGCGATGATTCAAAGTGGCTACCTGGATTTGTGGAGCAAACGCTTCAGTATGCCGACGAAGTTAGCCGCAGTCCGGAGGGAGCCATTGAACATCCTCGCGGGCAAAAACGTGGCGGCGGCCAGGCCATGTTGATCGATGCTCTGCAAGATTACGCCAGCCGCATGGCGATGCTCGGGCAAGTCACAGGAGATGAACAACATTTTAGCGAAGCGGTTAGGCAGTACCGGATCTATCGCAAAATCCTCCGTGACCCTGACACCGGCTTGTGGTCCCAAGGGCGCGGATGGCTGGAGGATCGATCCACTTTATCGCCTGGGGCTTGGTCACGCGGGCACGGATGGCTGATCCGCGGAATGGTGGACACGCTCTTGTTGCTGCCACCTGAATCGGAAGAGATGAAGGAAATGATGGGCTACCTCCGCGAGTTAGCCGATGCGTTGTTGAAAGTTCAACAACCCGATGGCATGTGGCATTGTCTGCTGCATCGCCCTGCTGCCGACTCTCCACCGGAAACCAGCGGTACCGCATTGATTGCCGGAAATATTGCAATCGCCGTTGCGAGTGGATTCCTGGATCGTGAACCCTACGCAGAGGCTGCAACACGAGCCTTCGCTGCACTGCCGGCGTACGTCGAAAGGGACGGGGTAATCCAATCGGTCAGCCCCGGTCCCGGCCCGCTCAGCAACGTCGAACCGTGGGCGGTCGAGCAGTTCCCACCTGGAGATGAACACGGCCCTTTCGCAATCATCTTTGCCGCACTGGGGGAAGCGATGCTATCGCAGACAATCCGTCCGGTCGACTAGCGTATTTAAGTTGCTGGGATCATCGAGAAGTGTTACTTCCTGGACAGCGAGAGCAGAGCGGGAGCCCCTGTGCCTCGGCCTCGGCCAGAGTCATCTTTGTCATTGACTTGAGATCGCCGGTTAGACGTTTGCAGTCGATCACGTGCACGCGTTTTCCGCCGGAGTGGTAAACGGTCGTATCCCCCGGTGGTTTCGCGGCGGATGCCCTTTCTACACTGCGAGGCGGCGGCAGATAATCAGCGAAGACAGCCCCGCCGTTGTGCTTGATCGATTGGATGCATGCTTGCCGCATTGCGAGCAGTTTTTCTTGGAACTCAGCTCGAAGCGCCAGATTTTCCAGTTCCTCGGGATCCTTCTCCAGATCGTAGAGTTCTTCGATGCGGTCCGGATGGGCATAACGGGTGTATTTATAGTTTTCGACGAGAATCATGAAATACCAGGGCGTCTCTTCTTCGTACATGCACGCCTTCCAATCCTGGTTCTTGAGACGCTCTGCCATTTCCATGGGTTCGTAGCGGTTGTGCACATAGGTCATCATCGTGGGGACCGTGCTCCATTGCTTGAAAACGGAATCCGATTCGGGATTCATGATCAGAGAAGTCATATCTCGGCCAGGCATGAATGTCCTGGGTTCGGCGCTAGCCCAGGCATGAAAGGTTCGAATGACGTCCTGACCATTGATTGGAGCCTTGCACACTTTCCCCTGCGGAAAGCGATCGGGACAGGAAACGATAAACGGTGAACGAATGGCCGTCTCATAGGGGTCAATCTTGCCTTTCAAACCATGTTCGCCCCATGCGTAGCCTTGGTCGGAAGTGAAGATGATGATTGTATTGTGCAGCTGCCCCGTCTCCTGGAGCGTCTGGACGATTCTTCCCACTCCTTCATCGATGGCGGCAACTGCCTCCGTCTGCTGCTTAGTCCAGAAATCAAGCGATTTGCCTTGGAAGGTCGGCTGCCCGTCCTCCCCTTTCTTCCATTTGCTATCCTGGAAATGCACGGGTTTACCCGGACGCGGCCCCCAAACGTCCGACGGAATCGGCGGCTCTGGGCCTTGATCAAGCATGCCCAGGTGACGTTCGGCCGGTGTGTAGGGACCGTGTACGCCGCCGTAGCAAAGCCAAAAATACCACGGTCGATCGGGTTCCCTCGCACGCTCTCGAATGAATTGTTCCGTGAAGTCGGTGTAGCGGTCGGTGCTGTAACCGCCAAGTGGAACGGCTGATCCGCCGTTAATCATAACCTTCTGGTCATAGTAGTAGCCGCCGGATTCTTTATCGGGATGATCCCAAATGACAGACCAGTCCCAGGATATCCCGTGTTGATGCGCCTCGGCTCCTTTGGCCGCGGTGTTTCCTGACCAGTGCCACTTGCCAACCATCCCGGTGTAGTAGCCTCGCTCGCGAATGGTCGGCATCCAGTACCGATTGCCATCGATGCTGGATCCATCCGAGTTCGATCGCGCCGCAAACTGAAGTCTGCCGGTCAATGCCGTTGCCCGCGAGGGAACACACTTGGCCCCCATATAGGCTTGGTCGAAGCGCACTCCGCGCCTCGCCAAGTTATCGATGTTGGGAGTATTCGCAAACGGATAGGCCCTGGGGTAACAGCTTACCGTACGATAGCTCTGATCGTCGGTGAAGATATAAAGGATATTCGGAGCCGGAACGTCGATTTCTGCGGCGAAGGCCAAACGACAAAAGATCGTGAGCTGCACAGCAAGCATGAAAGTGATGGAACGCACAACGATTCCCTTTCCTTGTTTTCTCGCACGGCCCCAAGTAGCTGAGTTATCAACATTCGAGTTTTCTATACTCTGGTTGATCACCCACTATAACAGGGTATCTATCGGAAACCCACAGTGACAGAACATTCGCTTATCTACAGTGTCGGCACACAGGTGGTTGCTCAAAAAGATGTCATGGCGGCAAAAGATCGCATTGCGCACCCAGCCGGTGCTGTCGGTGTGATTGTTCGATCGCCGGTCGATCGCTCGCACGCGTACCGCGTGAAGTTCAGCGACGGCTTCGAAGCCCCGATCCATCACGAACAACTCGTGCGGCTGGCGGAGTTCAAATTCCATGGCATCCGGGACAAAGATGCGTCGCTGATGAGCTCGGGTTTGTACCATCGCGTCATCTATCGCTGTGTGATCGGCTCACGAGCTTACGGTCTGGAAGAGGAAGCATCGGATACGGATCGCCGTGGAATTTACCTGCCGACTGCGGAGCTGCATTGGTCGCTGTATGGAGTTCCGGAACAACTGGAGAACGACGAGACCCAGGAGGTCTACTGGGAACTGCAGAAGTTCATCGTTCTCGCCTTGAAAGCGAACCCCAATGTTCTCGAGTGCCTCTATTCTCCCATCGTTGAGTCGGTGACTCCGCTGGGCGAAGAACTGCTGGCAATGCGTTCTGCGTTCTTGTCGAAGCTCATCTTCCAGACGTTCTCTGGATATGTCGCATCGCAATTCAAGAAGATGCAAACCGACATCCGCAATCAGGGGCGTGTGAAGTGGAAACACGTGATGCACCTGATTCGCTTGTTGCTGTCGGGGACCCATGTTCTGCGTTCCGGCGAAATGCTGGTAGATGTAGGCCAGTATCGAGACCAACTGCTGACAATCAAGCAAGGTGAAATGCCGTTCACCGAAGCGGACTCATGGCGGAAAGAACTGCAGCGTGATTTTGAGTCCGCATTCCAAGCAACCAAGCTGCCGGAACGTCCCGACTACGAGCGTGTTAACGCATTTCTAGTCGATGCACGCCGGCGAGCGATGGAGGAGTCATTACCATGATCGACGCCCGCAAGATTGACCAAGCGAAGATGGTGCAGCACATCGAATCGCATCCGTTCCCGCTGCTGTTTGCTACGATCAGCGGTGCGCATCTGTACGGATTTCCCTCGCCCGATTCCGACTTCGATCTGCGTGGGGTTCACCTGCTGCCGCTGGAGACTGTCATCGGGCTCGATGACGGCGAGCAAACCGTTGAGAAAGAGGGTGTCTACGACGGATTGGAGATCGATCTGGTCACGCACGACGCAGAGAAATTCTTTCAGTTAATGCTCAAGCGCAATGGCTATGTGCTGGAGCAAGTCTTTTCCCCACTGGTTGTGTTCAGCACTCCCGAGCACGAGGAACTCAAGTCGATCGCCAAGAACTGCATCACACGCCACCACGCACATCACTATCTCGGCTTTGCCGCCACCCAGTGGAGGCTTTTCGAAAGGGAAGCACCTCCACGCGTCAAGCCGCTGCTGTACGTCTACCGCGTGCTGCTGACCGGGATCGACTTGATGCGGACTGGCGAGGTGGAAGCCAATCTGATGGTTTTGAACGAGTCCGCAAAGCTCCCGTACATCGACGAGCTGGTGGACCGCAAGCGATCGGGACCCGAGAAAGGCACCCTGCAAGCTGCCGATCTGGAATTCCACACTTGCGAGTACGAGCGACTCACGGTCCAACTGCAGTCGGCCTACGAAGCCTCCAAGCTTCCCGAGATGCCCTCAGCACGCATGGAGCTCAATGACCTACTCGTGCGTCTGCGTCTGCGCGACTAATTGGCGTCGCGGTGGATTTCTGTAGCAAGGCTAGAAACTCTTGCTTGTCCATCGCTCCTTGAACGCGCTCAAGAACTTGGCCGTCGGAGTCTAAAAGAATGGTGACTGGCGTCACATGAACAGAGTATTGCTCCAAAAGTTCCGCTGAAGCGCTGGGATCACCGACATCAATCATGACAGGAGTGAACCCCATGTTGACGACGGACTCAACTTCAGCATTTGCCCAGACGGTTCTCTTCATGATGCGACAGGGAACGCACCATTTTCCAGTGAAGAAGAGAATCAGTGGCTTGCCCGAGCTTTGGGCCACTTGTTGAGCAGAGGTGTAGTCCTTAGCCCAGGCAATTTCGTTGCTGGGAACGTAGTAGCAGTACCAGGCGTAACTCAGGGAAATGACCAAAGTTAAACGCCAGAACCACACCCACAGGAAGCGCAGGATGCTTGACGGTGAATGAAGATTTGGTTTTTCGGTGGTGGGCTTTGCTTGCATGGACAGTCTCATTGGTTTCGGGGTAATTGCGTTTGAAGTCCTCTGGTCGCGACTTGAGGACCCTACCATGGCAACCGACAAACACCTTCGATCCCCGACAGCCGAGCAAAAAATGTGTTTCAACGAGCTCTTATCCAACAGGAGGGGCCACACACGGGTGCCTGCATCGAGAATCTCGGACTCAAATCGGCGGCTGCCATGGACGTGATTATGCAGCTCGAAACCCTCAGCGAGGTTCAAGTCGGCCAGGCTGGCGACAACCAGGTGTGCTGCTTCGCAAGATGGCTCACAACGAGATTCGCAAGGGCCTAGTCTTGGCACAGGCCGCACTGCCCACTCCACATCGCGAATCCGAGGCTGCATTGCAGCCGTTGGACGATTGCAGAGTAGCAGAAGTGAAACGACACGCCCCATGTCGGGGGTGCTATAATTTGCGGACTTGCTAGCTTGCGAGAGTTGACATAGGGCGTTTCGCTACGCAAGCTGAAGATGCAAAGCCTCCACCCCCCTTTACACGATGGGGAAGCGCAGATAGATGTCCAGAGAGATCGTCCAGAAGTATATCTCGCTTCGACGAAACCATTCTGCTTGGCTGCTTCTAGCTTCTCCAAAAGGTCCACTGATACTCGCCAGTCTCAAGAATCTAATTGAGTCGAATCCAACCGGTGTTGACTTCGACGAAGCAGTGGAAAGATTGGCTGCTGCGTTCGCGGACCATGCCAACGACTCAGAGTTTGATCTCGGTAGCGACCACCCTTTAGAAGCTAGAAGAGAACTAAGGCAGTGGTTGAAACGTGGCCTGATTGTGGAACGCGGTGGCAAGATTCTGGCGACTGATGCCTTTCAGCGATCCTTAATGTTTCTTGAATCGCTCGAAGATCAGACAATGACATCGACGGCCTCTCGGCTGGCAACGGTCCAGCGTGCCATCGAAATCCTCGAGGCGCAACTGAGCAGGAGCCAAAAAGACAGGGAGAAGTCTCTTCAAGCTCGCATCGAGCTTCTGAATCAGGAATTGAAAGCTGTTCAGGCTGGAAATTTTGAGGTTCTTAATGGATCGAAGGCGGAAGAGGGAATTCGCGAGGTTTATCAACTAGCCATCAGCCTGCCAGCTGATTTTCGGCGAGTTGAAGATTCCTATCGTGAAGCAGATCGCGTCCTCCGCCAAAGAATCATTAGCGAGAACCAAAACCGTGGCCAGATTGTCGATGAATTACTCGATGGGCACGCGCAATTGGTCCAAACCGTTGAGGGGCAAGTCTTCGAGAGCTTCTACGCGCAATTGGTGAAATCATCCGAGCTGCAAGACATGAAGACGCGATTGCGAGCAATTCTAGAAAACGGCAACACGGACCGGGCTCTTGGCAGGAAGCAAAAAGCTGAACTTCGTCAATTGGTCTCACGACTGGTCCAGGAATCCGAGCGCGTTATTCAGGCCCGAGCTCGAAGCGAAAGGGACGTGCGCGGCTTTCTGAAGTCTGGTTTGGCAGACGAGCAGATGCGTGTGGGGGTGCTTTTGCAAGAAATATTCCAAGTGGCGTTGGAGCTAGATTGGCAGTCGCAAAAAGTCCGGCGATCGGCTAGTCCGCTTCCTCCGATCGCTGTATCAATCGCAAACCTGCCAGTAATCGAACGACTCCTTCCAAAACAAGTCGGAGAAGAATCTACAAACACGCTGGATTTAGAAGTTAAAGAGGCTGATCCAAACGCAATGGATGACGAGTTTTGGAAGGCATATCACGCGCTCAATCGAACGGAATTGTTCCGAAAGACACTTGAGCATCTACAACAACTTCCCAGTCCACCAACCATTGGTGATTTGGCTCTGGCGCTTCCTCCCGCGCATGATCTCGAAACCCTTGCGTTTTGGCTTGCGATGGCACGGCAAGCCGGAATACCGCTCGACGATGCAACAGAAGTCATCGATCTAATCGACGACCGGAATGAAGGGACTCGATTCAAAGTTCCGATGGTTAAGGTCAACTACGAGGCGGTAAAGGACTTAAGAGTGGAGAGTCTCGAGTGACAAACATCTTTGACCAAATGGCGTCGGAAGAGGAGTCAGGTGATTCAGTTTTCGAGCACGCATCTACAGCTGACGATACTCCCTTGCAAATTTCTACCAGCCTTGAGGATATTGCTCAAACGTCACCGGATATTAAGGCGGTGGTTCAGGAATTGCTCAAAAACGGCTATGTCGAAGAGACAAATCGGCGAGAACTCTTCCGCCGCATCATCATCCATCAAGAGTCAATTGGCCAAGCGTTGGAGCCACTTGACCTTGTAGTCCGAATTGACTCCCATCGCGGTGTAGCTTTCGTGGCGATTGCCCCCAAACAAACCCAGGTTAACGAACTGACTGAAGTTGAATCTGATGCAGATGGATGGAGTCATCCGCTCGTAAGAAAACAGCGGCTTACCCTGGAGCAATCATTGTTAGTAGCAATTCTGCGACAAGCGTTTGTGATGCACGAACAGGAACATGGCGTCGGTCAGTCGCCAGCAAAGATTGCCGTCGATGAATTGCTGCCGAACTATCTTACCTATTTCGGAGAATCCGGAAGTGACTCCAGGGACGAGAATCGGCTCCTTCATTTGCTCGATCAATTGAAAGCTCATGGAATTGTTTCGGAGGTTGACAAGAAACATGAAGTCACGATTCGGCCGCTGATCGCTCACTTTGCGAGCCCGGAATCGCTAACCGGTCTGCTCACTGTTTTGAAAGAAAAACTTCAGAGATCGAATATCGCTGAGGAACCTGAGGCACCTGAGATACCTGGGGATATCGAGGATAGTGCATGATGCTTGAGCCTGCTGATTCTCAACCTGCAGCGTCCCGTATTGAGAATCCCAATCTCTTCACCGAAGAATACGTACGTGGCGACATCGCTAATTCGGGGCCAGATTCTTCTTTTCTGTTAAGTCAGTTGGAAGTCTACAATTGGGGCCCATTTCGAGGGATTCATAGAGCGCAATTTGATCCTGCCGGAACTGCCATCATCGGTCCAACTGGCAGCGGGAAAACGACACTGGTTGATGCTCTAATGACGCTGTTGGTTGCATTGCCTCGCTATAACCTGGCGTCCACCGGAGGGCATGAGAGCGACCGGACGTTAATCGAATACGTGCGTGGCGTTCTTGGCGGTGACGGAGCTGACGGAAGGCAGGAAGTCGCGCGGCCTGGAAAAACGATCAGTGGTATCTGCGCGACGTATATCGGCGGCGAGCAAGTTGTTAGATTGGCGGCCTTGTTCTGGACTGAAGGCACTGGCAATTCAGCCGATGACCTGAAACGACGCTGGGTATTCTCACTCGCCCAAGAGCATACCTTTGAAAAGTGGCTTCGCATGCTCAACGACGACGGCGTGCGCGATCTTCTGAAAATGGGCCGCGAGACTGCTGGTCTACGCTTCTTTGACAGCAAGCGTTCCTATTTGGAACGCGTGCGCAAGTTCTTCGATGTTGGGGAAAATGCGTTCACGCTTCTCAATCGCGCGGCTGGATTGAAGCAGCTCAATAGCATTGATGAGATCTTTAGAGAGCTGGTTCTCGATGACAAGTCTGCTTTTGATCGAGCCATCGAGGTAGCTGCGGAGTTTGACAACCTCGCGGCTATCCATGCAGAACTTGAATTAGCGAGAAAGCAACAAGAGTCACTTGTTCCAGTGCAGGACGAACATGAAAGACTTTTGAAGTCCCGCGAGAAGACCCAGACATACCGTTTGCTCAAGAAGCTTTTACCCGTTTGGTTTGCACAAGTGGGCGAGCAGATGTGGGCAGCCGAAGCACAACGACTTGCGCTCAGGATCAAGTCTTTGCAACTTGCAATTTCCGCCGACGAGTCGAAAGCGAACGAGCTGAAATCTTTAGTAGACTCGCTTCGTGAGCAATATTTGGAGCTCGGCGGAAACGTCATTGGTGAGTTAGAAAACACGATTGCGGCACAAAAGAAGCTGGTTGAAGAAAGACGAAAGCATGCACAGCAGTATTTGCAAATGGCCGCGCGATTTGAGCTTCGCAGTGATCTTTCCGAGCAAGCTCTTTTGGCGAATCAATCAACACTCGCAGAGCGGCAAAAATCTGAGCAGAAGGAATGCGATTTACAACGGACCAAAACGCTGGAAGCCATGTCTGAGCTGCGTGATGTGGAAAAGCGCGTAAATGATATCGAAGAAGCATTGGCCAAAGTGAAACGTCGGCCTGGCTCGAACATTCCGCCGAGATACCAGGACTTTCGCTCCGAGCTTGCCTCACAGCTTTCATTGCAGGATTCAGAATTGCCGTTTCTTGCGGAGCTCGTTGAGGTAAAACCAGCGGAATCTGCGTGGCGCGGCGCGATCGAGCGCGCTATCGGCTCCGAACGACTGCGAGTGCTGGTGCCTATGCAGCACCTAGAGTCGGCTCTTCATTGGATCAATCATCGAGACAACCGTTTGCACGTGAGATTGCAGGCTGCCGGACCAAGAGACGAGCGCCTGAATTTTTTTACCGACGGTTACGTTTCTAAACTGAATTTCAAAACGCATCCGCTCTCGTCAGCTGCGCAGCAACTACTTTCGGGCCGCGACTTGCATTGTGTGTCCTCGCCAGAGATGCTGAAAGATGTCGAGCACGGCTTGACCGTCGAGGGCATGATGTCCGGACGGCGTGGCAAGTTTGAGAAGCAAGATCAGCGAGGGATCGACCAGGGTTGGATGACGGGATTTGATAACAAAGATCAACTCGAATCGCTCGCTAGGCAATTGATTTCGGCCGGAGAAACAGTTGAGCACAAGAGAACAATGGTGCAAGATCAGCAGAATCAGCTGGCCCAGCAAGAGGAGGTGTTGAAGCTGATTCACGCGTTGCTTGAGCTCGATTTCTCGACGATCGACTTACCCAGTGCCGAATCCGAATTGGCTCGTTCCCGGGAACGACTGAAAACATTGCTAGATCCTGATTCGGATGCAAGTCAAGCCAAGATACGTTACGAAGCTGAGAATTCGCGGCTCGAGTCGCTTCGACAGAGTTTGACCGAGCAACGTACAGAGATTGCGGTCTTCGAATCGAAGCTGTCAGATGCGGAGCATGAAATTACTAAGGCTCGCGGCCGAAAGGGTAAGGGGCTAACAGAAGACGAGTTACTACTGGCCAATAAGCGCTTCCAACTCGATCCTGATATGGCTCCTAAACGCCTGAGGGATGAAGAGGATCGCTTCGCAAAAGCTGTGGAAGATAAACTGGCCGAGCGGATGAGCCGCGAGGCGGAGATCGAACAACAGCTTGTGCGCAAGATGGAACTTGCCAAGCGCGTTGATTCGGGTGCACTGACTGAAGTTGGCTCGGACATCGAGGATGTTCCATTTTACCTTGAACGCCTACGAGTCTTGAATGATGAAGCCTTGCCGGAAAAACGCACGCGATTCTTGGAGTACTTAAATCGTTCCTCAGACCAAGGAGTTACGCAACTTCTGGCGGGCATCGATGAAGAGGTAGATGCAATTGAACAGCGAATCGGCGAGCTGAATCAGACGTTGGTAAAAGTCGATTTTCGCGAGAGTCGATATCTTCAACTTCAGCCGCAACGGATGAAAGACGAGCGGCTACGGGCTCTGAATATCGCCATGCAGAAGGTGCGGAGCGCAGCCTTGAAGGACGATGGCGGAGAAAGTCACTTTCGAGCTTTACAGGGCATGGTGGCTATCCTACGAGAAGCGGGAGAGAATCGCCGACTACAAGGATCCAAGGCGCTTTTAGATCCGCGATTCCGCTTGCAGTTTTCCGTTGTCGAGGTTGACCGCAAAACGGGAGATCGTTCACCACCGCGATCTGGTTCACAAAGCGGTAGCGGAGGTGAGAAGGAGCTTATGGCCAGTCATATTCTGACTGCGTCACTTAGCTATGCGTTGTGTCCAGCCGCTGCGACGCGTCCACTATACGGCACCGTAATTCTGGATGAAGCGTTTTCAAAAAGTTCACCGTCAGCTGCTAGTCGTATCATCGAGGCGCTCCGTATTTTCAGGCTGCATCCAATCTTTGTAACCCCCAACAAAGAGATCAGCTTGTTGAAGCAACATACGCGGAAGGTTATTTGCGTACAGCGTCCAAATAAAGAGGCAAGCCTGACTTCCATATCTTGGGAGAAACTTGAACAGCTGGCGCGAACACAATGAAATCTCCGGCGGAACTTGCGGTTATAGCACGGAGGCAATGGGAGAACCCAACCTTACGCGAGTCGCGGCTGCTGGGTGGAGCGGCTGCTTGGCCCTTGCGTTTTCCTATCGGACGACCATCGCCACGCAAATTCAAAAGTGCCCTGGATGAAGTTAAGCAGCATATCGAAGCGTGGCGGCAAGTACGAATTGGTCAGGTCCTGTGGGAGCCTGTTAGGTATCGTTCAGCGTCGTCACCAGTAGATATCCCAGTCATTTGGCAGTTTTCCAAACCGAGCGAGTGGATAGAAGCCGCTGGCGAAAACGCGGTCCGCAAAGAGTTCGAATCGATGGCGACCCTCGTTAAACAAACTGCAAGCGAATTCCATTCGCTGCTCGTGCGGCGACGATCACTTTGGTCGGGCAAGCCGCTTGACGAGGTTTTGCAGGCGTCGAGACTCGCCATGGCCATCTCACCAGGCTGCGCTCAAGGACAACCATTGCGAACGCTCTCACTGGAAGGTATCGACACAAAGTTTTTCGAGCGCAATGCCCGGCTAATCACCGCGTTGCTGGATGTCCGATTCGAAGGCGAGGTCAGTCGCATTGGCTTGGAAAACTTCCTCGGAGCCTTTCGAGAAGGCGATCATTGGCTGTTGGTCGTGGATCTGGACGGCTCGCTTCTTCCGTTCAGCAAGATGCGAGTCCGTTCTTCCGAGCTAAAGGATACTGGCTTGCCTGGAAGTCGCCTGCTTATCATTGAAAACGAATCTTGTCAGCATCTCCTTCCTGAAGCAAGGGATACCATTGCAGTGTTGGGCGCTGGATTCGATCTGAGCTGGACAACTGGACGGTGGCTGGTGAGCAAAAAGGTTGCCTATTGGGGTGACATCGATAGTTGGGGACTGCAGTTCTTGGCGAAGGTGCGGACAGCCATTCCACACATAGAGCCCCTGCTAATGACGAAGGAAGATTTTGATGGGTTCAAGCAGGCGGCGGTGTCCGAACCCGTTGTGGCCAGCACAATTGTTCCGGAAGGTCTCACGGACGTGGAGCAGCAGTTGTATGTCCGTTTGCTTCAAGAAAGGCGAGGAAGACTGGAGCAGGAGTTTCTACCCTTGAACAAAGTACAGCGTCGGATTGGGGAGTGGTTATCGTCGGAAAATTGAAATTTCGATTACACATCAAGACTACCGACTTAATTCGCGAATTGTCGTAACTGAGCATCCTGACTGGAAAATCTTGGAGAATTTAGGAGCTTACTTCGAGGGACAACCTGACGATAACGTGCTTGGTACCAAGACTCCACGCGGATGCACTGAAACGGCAGACTGCCAGCTCCGCTTTCGACGACGGTTCCAGGCATAGACGGCTGAGAGCCGACGATCTTTCAGGTATGTATGGAGCTCGTCTTGGATTGCAGGCACACGGCTGAAAGGATCGCTGCGTTGACTCCACCCGACAGATTCGCCGTCAAAATCCAAACGATAGCGGGACCTTGCAGCACATCGCCGGTCTGGCATGTTGAGATAGTTAGACCTGGGCTCAGGAAAAAACACGCTGAATCTGTAACACTTGCCCAAGACATACGCTTTCCATAGAAATTGGTTAGGTTTCTTTCAGGATCACTCGCATTTCAGCTTTGTACGGAGTCCATACAATGAAGAATCGTGTGTTGGCGTTGAGTCTCGTGATTGGCGCTTCTTTGAGCCTATTTTGCGGCTCCGCTGAAGCTCAAATTCCGTTCATTCGCGGGGGAGCACCGGTGTTTCGAGCGGCCCAGTTCCGGGCTGACGGGCCACAGCCGTTTTCGACTCGCAGCAGCCGCGCGGCAGCAGCCGCTCGCAGCCAAACAGCGTTTATTCCTAGCTCAACGAACGTTAACTATCCCAACTACTCGAACCAAGTCAAAGTTCTGCAGCCCACTCGACGCGTGATTTTCTTTCAACGCGGCCGATTCTTTCGCTAGCAACTGGTGGGTGAAGCGTACTCACTCACATTGGCTCTGCGAACGTTTTTAGCGCCCAGCCTGACGCTGAGAAAAGCAACGCTGGTTGTAGGCGGTGGATGCTACGTCTTGCGGCTATGACGCTTAAGGTGACGCTTTACGACACTATGCCGCAAAGCAGCCCGCATTGGCGAACGCCTTCGCCGATCGGAAAGCAAAGCATCACCTTTAGCGATATGATTGTCGGCGTAAGACTTCACTTATCGATGAACTGGGTTTTCGATCAGCGGCCTATAGAGGCTGCTGTGCAGAAACTCACGCCACAAATTCGACAACTGATAGGCTTCGGGCTTACACAAGCCACCTACAGTGGAGAACGTTGAGCCCAGAACATGGCGAAAAACTCTCGCAAAAATGAAGGTGGCCCAGGTAGCGAATCACCTTCGCCATTTTGCCAAGCCTCAACGGCTTCGGCAGGCGGTCCCGGTAAACCAACTTCAGCGGCTAGGGCGCGGCGAGCTGCGATCCACGGTGGCATGGAGCGACCTGCATTTTGGGAAGCTCCCTTTCGCATCTCGAGGACCCACGCGGGAGGCCCCGGCAGAAGATCTCCCTGGCCGCTTTCCCAAGCTGCGACTACTTCGATGGGCGGTCCGAAGGCGCGGCCGGTAGGTCGTTCGCCTTCGCTTTCTTGAGCCTGTGCGTTACCGGTTGTCGCGAGAAAAGCTACTGCGAGCAACGTTGCAATTCGTTTCATTAACTCGTCTCCGTAAAGTGAAAAATCGAAGTCGCAGCCCACACCAGGCCTGAAAGCGAAGGCTGCATTCAGTCTAGTAGTGGAAGTGGAAGCTTCACGGGTTACACGGCGGAAGCACTTCTCTAAGAAAAGATTTGCGACGCAGCATTACGGTTCGGACGTCTGCGGATTGAGCGGCAAGAATGAGCTGCGGACCCATTCTGCGGTGGCCAGCCACTGCTCCTTTTGACGTTTTTCGAGAATCGCCGCGACTTCCTGCTCCATCAGATCAAACTCTGAATGAATCTCAGGCGCAGACGCTTGGCGAGCTTCTTCAATTCGGGCGTGACGACGCGAGATAATTTTCAACACTTCACTTTGTTGTTCCGCGGTCAGTCGGAGGCGTCTTGCAAGCGATTGTGTGATTTCTTCAGGCAGCAATTCCGGATGCGTGCGGTAGTGTTGCACGCGATCGATCACATAACGTGTCGCAGACAATGCCCCAACGCCAATGCCGCTGGCAAACACAACCAGCAACACAATAACTTGCACCCAGACCGGAAGCGCTTTGCGCCAGCGTTTCGTCGGCGAAGTGGAAATGTCGGTCGGAACAGTCATCGGATGCTCTAAATCAGCCAAAAGCTGATCCAAGGTTCGGTGATCAAGGTCGAGCTAGGAAGCAGTACCAACATGATGGACGCTGCCAGAACCAACAGCCCTCCCCCAATCAACAGCGGTGTCTTGTCGATGGTCGGCAAGCTGTACGCGGATTGTCCTAAGGTATTCATGACACGTTCGGTGACGTCAACTGCGGGTGCGCGTACTTGGGAAGCGACTGCCGCGCGCTGGCGAATCCAGTCTTCTGCCGATGGTTGACTCATGAATTTTCCTCCAACAGCTTCTTCAAACGATTGCGGGCTCGGTAGGCTTGTACTTTGACCATCGACTGCGTCCACCCCGCTAACTCGGCCGCTTCTGCTACTGATAAATCATCCCAGTACAACAGCGTGAGCACCAGTCGGTCACGTGGTGCCAGCTTGGACATCATCGCGTGCAATTGTTCGCTAGCGTCGATGGCACTGGAGGGGCCTTCTGAACATGCGGGCCAAGTGGAAGGCTCATCGTGAAGCCTTTCCTTCAGCTTTTGCTCTCGCGCGTTTCTCTTCCAGTGGCGATAGCCTGATCGTACGGCGAGTTTTCGCAACCAATGCTCAAAAGGGCTCGTGCCCTTGAAGCTCGATAAACTCAGGAAGGCCTCGACGAAAGTGTCGTGAACCAAGTCCTCAACGACCGCCGGATTGGGACTAAAGCGACGCAGTTGCTTGGCCAACGTGGATTGATAACGTTCAACGATTCTCCGAAAGGCCTCTTCGTCTCCATTGCGAGCTGCCGCAATATCGCTTGCCTCGACCGAGGTAAGCGACTTGCTAACGGCGTTTGGCTTATCGCTTTGCATCGACATCAGTACGCAACGCTCCAGCCACGCGTCGCAGTAACGGTGGATATCCAGTTGGGGTGCTGTAACTCGATACGTCGCGAACATGAAGTCGATTTGAGACCTTGCCACAGAGTTTGAGCAGGAGTTTAGTGGCCGGCCACCCCGGGTGGGTTACATGTGATGCCAAAAAATCTTGCGGAAACTTCTAAGTTCATTCTCAAGCCCGCACATGTGACCACATCGGTTTGGTGGCTCAAAACGGCCTTGGCTCATTTTGACCCTTGTTTCCCCCATTGCCGGCACTGATAATCACGCCAATTGGCCGGACAGAGGGCATTAGCGCATAGATTTTCAATGAAAATGGAATTTACTCTCACCGTCTTCATTTGCTCCGCACTCGTCAACTGGGTTGGGCAGCAAGTCGCCTTGGCGGATGAGACGCCTGGCGTTGCAGACGAGAACAAGACTGCGGAAGTCGAAAGACTCAGATTCACGGTGGGTGTACGCACGATCTTCCAAGACAGTGGAGGAGACTACTGGTTTGGAAGTCACGGAGAAGGTCTATGTCGATACGACGGAGAAGTTTTTGAGTACTTCACCACCAAAGATGGATTGGCTGACAATCATATACTTTCCATTCAAGAGGATTCCAAGGGCACTATCTGGGTTGACACTCAGCAGGGCGTTAGCCGCAATGCCCGAAACGGGTTCGTATCCTTCGCTGAAACTCAACAGGCGTTGTCTCCAGCCAAATGGACACTTTCATTGACTGGAGCCATGCAGGAGCCATGGCGGAAATCGGATGCCGACTTGTGGTTCAGTGCTGGAACGCGTGAAGGCGTTTTTCGATACGATGGGCAACAATTCCGCTACCTGCCTTTTCCACATGCTATGTCTACGAACTCTGGAAATGCTTATGTCGTGACCGGATTCTCAGCAGGAAAGGACAACGTGCTATGGATAGGCACCTATGCGGGTGTCTTCGGGTACAACGGCGATCAGCTAACGATCATCAATGATGAAACGCTCGGATATTCGGATGGTGATGACCGTGTTCATGTGAGGTGTCTGCTTGAAGACAGCAAAGGCAGGCTATGGATTGGAAATAATGGAATAGGCGTATTGCTGAAAGAAGGCGAGTCCATTGTGAATTTCTCCAGGAAGCACGACAAGCTGGTGCCCATCGAAGACTTCGAATCGAACAGTCTGGCCCAGCGATTCTCGGCGAATGTTGGACTCCAATCGGTTTTCGCGATCGAAGAAGACAGCCAAGGAAACATCTGGTTCGGCGACAGGGATTCTGGAGCATGGCGATATGATGTTGACTCTCTGGTCAATTTTACCATCGATGAAAAACTCGAATCCCAAATGATATGGGACATACACGAAGACCAGAGTCAAAATCTACTTTTTGCGATGGCACAGGGCGGCGTTTATCAATTCAACGGCAGCGCATTCGACAGAAGGTTTTGAAAGCAGTCTCGGCAATCTATGCGCCCGTTTGCTCGCAATCATCGCCAAGGTACCATGCTCGGTTGACATCTGCCCTGCCACATCAACTCTTCACAGCGACTACCCAATAAATGTGTCTTGTTGCTTCAGTTACCGGCAGGCATTTGAAGCGAGAAGCCTGCCCCGCAGGCTTTTTCCTAATTGGCTTTAAACGATACCTGGAACTTAAGCCTTCCAGGTCCCGCTCATTTCATCTCCCAAACTACCTTGCGATTCATGACTGCGTCGGGGATGGTCTTGTCGGTAGCAGGTGGAAGAGTGGGAGTTTGCTTGACATTGTCTGATAGATGGAAGCCCCACAGCGTTACGGTTTCGGCGTCTTTGCGATAACCGAATGGATCATTTCCGAACGGGACGAGTTGCCGCGTCGACTTCGGAAGTTCATCAAGATGTCTCGGAAATTGATCATGGCGGTGTTGATAGACTCGCAGGGCAATCGCCAATCGAGCCTGCCGATGAAGTTGAGCGTCGTTGATCACGGCAGTAGCCAGCGCATTGAATTCTGGCATGAGTAGACCTGAGAGTATGTGATCTACCATGCTGAGTGTCGTTTCCATGTCCTTGTCGAACTTGCTCATCAAGGAGTATGTGAAGCGGAGGAACTGTCCCCAATCGTCGGTAGGTGTCTCCGCCGCATTGACCATGGTGTCGATAAAGTAGACCGCATCGTGGCCTCGTGGTGCCATGACCACGTCGGAGTCCATGAATAGGTGTGGGGTTACAAATACTGGTAGATTCAAGGACATCTCATCCAGGATCGTCTGCTTCCAACGATCCTCGATATCACAATAGCGCATGAGTATTTCGTCGATTTCTAGCAGTTGGTCGTCAGTGAGCAAATCGACGGCTATCGCGAGCTGTAGCGCCTCAAGCGACATTCTTCGTAAAGCGATGCCAACTAATCGCGAGACAATACTTGGAACTGCGTCGATATGCTTCGAAAGTTCGGATATGGCCACAATGTCGTTGGCCGCTCTTGCTGCGTCATGCTGGTACATCGCCAATTGGCAATCGGCTTGTAAGAGTCTGGCGACGGTACGCACACTCTGAACCTCAGGCAGATGAGTTTCAGAGGCTTGGAAAAAGATTGGAAAGCAAGTCGGATGGGGAGCACAAGCAAGGTCCCGTGAAAGTTCAATCAGGTGGTTGAATTCTGTTGTAAGATTATCGATTGCGTCGGCGAACTTCCAGTTCTCAGGTGTGTCAAATGGTTCTTCATATTCGTCAACTTCAACGGTAGGATCAAACGTGGGTATGCCCTTCGTTCTTTCTCGGAATTCTAGGGACTCCACAGCATTGATCAGCTCGGCCCACTCAAAGGCCTTTTCGTCGGAAGTTCGGTAAATGTACTGTTGTGAAATCGAGTCAGAGTCGACAGCAATTCCTCGCCATTGAAGATCCGCAAGCTTCTCGGACATCTCTTGCCGCCCCTGGTTCTCGCGCAGAGTATACGCAACTCGGAATAAGAATGTTCCTAGTGCAAGTAGCAGTAGGGGTACAGCAAAGATCGCAATGATCAGCCGCCAACGAATTTTTCGTTTTGCTTTCTTGGCTGGTGTAGGCGCGGGGACTTGAAAAGGCTCTAGTTCGGGCATTCTGACTCGATAAGAATGAAGGTCAGCAAGGCAGCTTTGTCACGATGCGATTATTCTTATCCTAGCAAATCGTCAATGCGCTGGGCTTGTGTTTCCGCTGCTTGATGATCTGGAAACAGGTAGATGGAGAGCGCTCCAACGCTGAGTATCAGTTACTGCCGCTGGGTACCGGAGCCACGATAGTTGGCGGGTCGCTCACCTAGCTCACGAGTATTAGGTGGAGAACGTCATCTACTTAAGAAATCCTTAGTCTGTTCAGTGGGTAGTGAGAATATGAACTGCAAATTCTTGGTAGTCATCTTGGTCATGAACCTCCTCGCATTGGCGAAATCAGCAAACTCGCAGGAGGAAATTCGCGAGTATGGAAGTCGCGTGGTTGGTGGGACTTGGCATTTAAAAGATCCCGTGAGCGCACAGGACACATACCAATGGTTCCTGGGGCAACAGTTTCTAAAACTCCAACACAAGGGTGGCGTGCTAGGAGATTCGCTGGGAATCATTGGACGCGATCCCAGCAATGGAAAGCAAACTTGGTGGAACTTCCGCGCGGACGGTAGTATTGAAAAATTCACAGTTGCAGTTCAGCAAGAGCCTGGAGGCGTGGAGGTCGCCACAGTGACGAGCGAAGCTGGTGACAAGATCGGAACGTTTACGTCAACTTGGACAAAGGACAGGATTGACACAGAAACGGAGAACAAGATCGGTGGCAAGGTAAACAAAGGTAAGCGAATTTGGGAGCGATCCACGGAAGTCGCTGACTTATCGTGGCTGTATTCAAAACCACCCATGGAAATTCCAACCGCGCTAGCTTGCACTGAGCTTCTCACCGGAGCCAAGTGGGTGATAGGAAAGGATTCCCGAAGCGAAACAATCGTTGGAGCAACGCTCAGCGGTTGGATCTTAGATGGAAAGTTTTTCCTGTATTCAGCCGCTGGTTTCGACAGCAGCCATGCGTTGGACAACCACATCATCATTTTTGGCATAGATCCAAGTACGGAAGCGGCAACTGCCTGGGCGTTTGCTTCAGATGGCTCGACCGCTACCTATCGACTTTCCCCCAATGGTCTTGCGATGGAAGGCGAATGGATCGCAGCGTCAAGCGACGCCAGCATGCTAAAAGGCAAGTTTGAAAAGCTTGAAAATTCGGTGAGGTTCTCCGGGACCGTCGACGACAAACCGGTCAGCTATTCGTTCTACGATGCCCAGTAAACATCGGGTGCTCAAATTATCCAGAGCTATCTGATGGGCGGGCCAGTGGCTGCCTGCCCGCCTACCTTCGCTTATCGCTTGCGGAAGTTCGCACGCCGAAATCGCTTCGCACTCGCGACTACGGCTCTCGTCTTTGCTGCTTTGATCGTTGGGCTTGTTGGGATGACGTGGCAGGCGTTTCGCGCAAGTAAAGCGGAGGTAGATGCTCTCGCGAAAAAAGAGTTGGCGGAGCGGCAAACGGCGCGAGCAGAATCCTCCGAACGACGGGCTTTGGCTGAAGCGGCGAGGTCGAATGCGATCAGCCGATTCTTAAGAAACGATTTGCTCGGCCTCGAGGCGAATTCCACATTCTTAAATACCGAAGTGAAATTCGATCCGGATTTGAAACTGATTTCGCTGCTCGAGCGAGCTCGAGAACAACTGGGCGAGCGTTTCGAAGGACAGCCTAATGAAAAGCGGCAAATACAGAGCCTGTTAATTGAGTCGTATTGTAGCATCGGCCGGTACGATATCGCCTCGGATCTGCTCCGGCCGATTGTCGAGCAACTGTCGGCTGGAACCGAACCAGACCAAGCGAAGGTGATCGAGGGTATCAAGCTTCTCGTCACTCTTGAACTCCAGCAAGGAAAATGGGGGAGGGCCCGACCTTTGCTCGAACGGCTTTTAAGCCACACCCAAAATTTCTTGGGACGCGATCATGCCGAGACCCAGAAAGCTTTAAACAATCTAGCTACGGCAGCCAGGATGATTGGGGACTACGATGCAGCTCACGAGCGTTATCAGCAGCTTCTTGATTTGGGTCGCCGCGTTGACGGCGTCGAAAGTCCCGCAGCATTGTCGGCTAAGGAGTATCTCGCGGTTGTGGCCAGCAAGTTGGGAAACGTATTGACTGCGGAGCAAAGGTTGACTGAGGTTCTCTCGTCGCGACGCAAAAACACCACGCTCGCAAAATCAATGGACACGACGCTTCATAACCTCGGTGAATTCTATTTGGAAAGAGAACAGTATGCCCAAGCCAAACCTTTATTGTCAGAAGCTGCCAAGTTGCAGAGGCAAAGGCTCGAAGTAGGCTCGCCACACATAATGACCACACAGTTTTGTCTCGCGACCGCGCAATTGGGACAGGGGCAAGTGGGCGAGGCGGAGTCGGTCCGAAATGCCTTCGTGGACTTCTTCCAAACCAATCTTAAATTGACATCGATGGCAACTGTTGAGCAGATCTTGATGCATGCCGAGCTACTGCAGGCGGGAGGGGATTGGGCGTCGGCAAAAGAAATTCTGCAACTCGCGGTCGCCATCTTAGAATTCCACGAACTGGACTCCTCGGATACCGCTCGCAAGACCCGCGCTGCCTTGGGCGAATGTCTCTCGAGGACAGTTGAATTCGAGTGCAAATGAAACTCAGCAGCCGCTGCCTATACTCCCCGCTTCCAGGCCGATGTTAAAGAAGTAAGTCGAAATTAACTTAACAGCGGGATAGCAAATTAATGAATACATTGAAAATCCGTGTCCTTCGGAAAACAACTTGGTCATGTCGCATTACCAACGCTACCAAACTCCAGGTCGCCATGCTGTTTGTCATTCATCTTGTAGTTTTCTGGCCACAGCGCGGATCTTTGGCTCAAGACCGCGTCGTCGAAAAGCCCGAACCAGATAATCGCACAGAGAAACATCCGTCGCTGTTTGACATCGAAGTCGACGGAAAGTCAGGCTTCATCGATAAGTTTGGAAAGATTATGATCCCGCCGGTTTATGACAAAGCCTATCCCTTCAGCGAAGGTTTGGCGGCCGTCGAGGTGGACGGAAAATGGGGATACATCGACAGATCCGGCACGTTCGCCATCGAGCCTCAATTTGCAGAGGCAGCTCCATTTTCCCAAGGACGCGCTCGGGTTCGAATCGGCAGTCACAACGATCTGTTTGGATACATTGATGTGGAAGCGAATGTAGTAATCAAGCCACAATTCGATTGCGCGGAGAGTTTTCGCGCTGGAATTGCAAAAGTTGGCAAGGCTACCTTAGCCGGTCACATGATCGCACGCATTGCTGATGTTGGAATCGAATGCGTCGATAGCTACATCGACTTAGACGGAAACCCCGTCGCTGCACCTAAGCCGGAATACTACGCGAGTCAGCAACCCGGAGCTTTGTTTCCGTACAACGAGGGCGAGTTATTTGGCTACGTGGATGCGACAGGCAAAGTGGTGATCGCTGCTCAGTTTCTTTACGCCGGAGAGTTTTCAGAGGAGCTGGCTGTGGTTTGCGATCGTGAAATGCGATACGGCTACATCAACGAAAAAGGCGAATTTATCATTCCGCCAAAATTCTCGAGAGGAAATGCCTTTGCCAGCGGTTTGGCCGGCGTGCAGTTTGAAGATGGGCTCTGGGGATTTATCAATCGTGATGGCGAAACGGTGATCCCAGGCACGTACCACTGGGTACACGGTGGTTTTCGCGATGGCTTGGCGAGCGTGGCGTATGAAAAGCGAGCTCGGTACATCGATCGAGACGGAAACTGGGTGTGGTGATGAGCAACTCTTCAACGGAAGACCCGCATCCACGCTCGCCCGTGTCTCTGCTACTTTTTTCATGCGTAGCAATGATTCCCTGGCCAGCACTAGCCACGGTAGCCTGCTTAGTTTGGCCAATCGTCGACAAGCCTAGCGACATGATTCTCAACTTTGGCGGTATTACGTTGCTAATGCTTCTTCCCCTGGGAGCCTTCAATGCTCCCGAATGGGTTTTTGGTCTTCTAATAGTTTTGGTTTGGTTATTTGTCCTCCTTTCACCTGCCCTTCTTTCGCACAGTCGTCAGGCTTTTGCGAGACCTGCCATCTTCGTCGGTCTGCAACTCGTGTTTTCTTTAAGCCAAGCTGCTCTTGGATTTCTGATGCTGCTGACAAAAGGAGTTTAAGCAAGCAAGTTACAGGCGGTTGATATTGGAGTTCGCAAGCCGCCATTTCCATAGTGCGGCGTTTCTGTTCCAGGCGATGCGTCACTATCGCTTCTCTAAGTGTATTGGTAGGGCACGTTTTCCAACTCGCTCAGAGCGTCGATACCCTCCGGCTTGCGAGCTCCGGCGTAGACGTGAACTAGAACTGGGTGAATCAACGTGGCTTGAGTCGATAGCAAGACGCCTGAATTTCGAATCCACACTCCGCCCACGAGGGCAACCCACCAAAAAAAGAGATCTGACCCATTTTTTATCCTTTGTGAGCCTTGGGCAGATTCACGCAGAGTTCGAACGAATGCGATCGCGTATGACATCGTCGCCTGCGATGTGTCCGATTCGTTCAAGCACGAACACATCGACCCACCCGGCTACCGACGCCGGCGTCCCGAGTTCCAAAAAGCCGCCCTCCGCAAACACGGAATCGAACGAGTCATCTGGCGTTAGTTACTCGTTTCAAAAGGGACAAGAAAGCCAAGATGGTGAGCGGCATGGATCCACATGAATTGTCGCCACTCGTCGTGGGGTAAGCCGTCAACGAACGGATAGTCATCCAAGCTGCCATCAAAGAGTACGGCGTTTCTAATTGTCGCAATGCACTGCTCGATAACCGCTGCATCTTCGGCCACATCGCCAGCAGTCGGGCGCAAGCTCGGCAACGTCGGAACGCTGGGCATGGACCGAGATTTCAGGACGCGGCGAGTCATCCAATTCCCGACGGTTCGACGAAGAATCCAGGGAATGCGAAAACCTAAACCGTTCATCTCGCCTTCCATCGTCTTGGTCAGGTGCTCGCACGCCTGAGTCAGGTTCCATCGCTTCAACTTCGAGTAACCGTCATTTCTCAATCTCTCGATTTCACCGATCACTTCGTCAGCCGTTTGGAAATCGAGCTTTCGTTTCGGAACGATCATCATTGGCCCCTTGGAATATTGCGGTCCGAATTTTGGCCGATGGAAGCGAATGAGGAAAGGCACCAATCGATGAAGGACCGTTTGCAGCTTCCCGCGTTGAAGTTTCACTTGGCCCACGGCTGCAACCTCTCGTTCCAACAATGCAGCCACTATTCGAATTATCCACAATTTGCAACGGCAGCTCCATTCTCCCAAAGACGCGCTCGGGTTCGAATCGGCAGTCACAACGATCTGTTTGGATAACTTTGGCGGTGTTTCGTTGCTATTGCTTCTTCCACTGGGAGCAGCCTAGGCTTCGTTGATTAGCAGTCGGTGCGAGACAAGAAATCGGGTCTGTGTACTCCACGGATTTACGCCAAATCCCAGTTCGCGACGGACTTGTTTCATATAGTCCTTGTCGAGGATCTCGAAGGTCAATCCGAATCGGGATTCGAGTTCTTCCTTCCACTGCAGCAGCATCGAAGAGTAACAGGATAGATAAATTCTACTGACTTTCTTCCGCAGCAACATTTCTTGCGCGATCAAGCCGGCTTCGATCGGCTTTCGTAAGCCGACATCATCCGCGATGAATGGATTGACACGTGGAAGCTGGAGTGCTTTGCGAAGCGGTTCAAGCTGGTAAGCGTCCAGGCGGATGCCAGCGCGAAATGGTGATTGGAAAAGCTTCGGATCGGTCGAAGTGACGCAATTCCATTTAAAAGTGTTCAAGTAGGCCGCGAAGAGCTCCGGCTCATCGAACCCTTAGGCCGCAATCGACTCCAACGCCTCACTCGTCAAAACTTGCGGATTGAGTTCTTTCTCACACAAGATCTCAAGCGGCGCTCCTTAGTTGTCATCATCGACGCATGATAATCGCACCAAGGTACTGTCAGCGAAATGCTTGGGCTTGACGATTTGCTAAAGCAAATACGTTCGTTGGCGAATCCCAGCGATCTGTCCTGGTTGCAGCTGGTCGATGGTGGTCGTCATGAATGGCAGTCCCACCCTACAGGCACATCTACTTACTCTTCCGAGGCTTCGTTGCTGATCGTTCAATCTGTCTCAAAAACGTTTCAAGGTCACTTCGCCTGAAAAGTCGGTAACCGTTGGCTGGATTCCGATGAACTGGGATTTTTCCGTCTTTTGCCCACGTTCGAACCGTGTTCTGCGAAACGCCCAGTATCTCGGCCGCCTCTGCGGTCAATGCGTAGTCAGAAAGTTTGGTCATGCTTTTGTTCTCGCGTGCAAACCTGCACCCAAATCGGCTTGCCCTTAGGGTACCAAACCCTGCAGCGCCCGGATACTCGACGATCCGTCCGGCTGATAGAATTGGGGCTGTTCAGTGTCGATGGCAGGCGTATATCTGCTTGAAGTTGCGATGTATCAAATCTTTTGGAGTTGCGCGGCTGTGAGACAAATTGAAGAGACCGCTGACTAATGAATTCTGAAGTGCCAGATGAGGCAGAATCCGCTGATTGGAAAGAGTTCTGGGAGAGTTGCGCCCGACTACTAGCCGTTTATCCTGATCGCCCAGTCGGAATGGACCGAGATGCTGAGGCGAAACAACTTGAGCGGCGGTTAAAGACTCTGGCGGATGAATTACTTCCGGAACTCTGTGCAAGCGAGCATTGGGTTGCCGATGCATCGGTCGGCAAAGGCAACTGGGCTGCTGTTCCGTGGGTGGCATTCTTTGATCGACGGGAAACGACAAGCGCGCAGAAGGGCGTCTACCCAGTTATCCACTTCTCATGTGAAGGCACGGTCGGAATTCGTATCGGCCTTGGTATTGCGGCAACTGCGTATCGAGGGCGTGAAGACGAAAAGGCATCGGAAGTTTGGGACGAGCTTGGCGACGAGCAGCGTACCGAACTTTTCGAAGCCGGCTTTGCCGATGTCATACGTGGGACGGCGGATCGGACTCCAATCGGGTCTGGTGGATTGGCGAAACGTTACGACAAGGGAATGGTGTTCGAGCGTTTCGTCGGACTCGAAGAGCTCGAACAGTCGCCGGATCAGCTGACGCAATCCCTGAAGTCTCTGCTATCGAGCTACGTCAACTGGGTTGAGACGCAAGCTGATAAGCCTGAGGGCGAGACACGCGTCGACTTTCTGACGCTGATGCAAGAGTACGCCGACACACACGTCGTGTTCATGAGTCCGAAACGCGATCGACGCTTCTATATTTCGGAGGTCGATGAACGCGGTTGTATGGTCCAACGTCTCGACTCAGAGAGCCCAGCTCGTGTAACTGCCTCGGCGTTTCAATCGAAACTCGCTTGGTTGCGCGAACAAGGCGGCAAGGCGAAGCGAGAAGAGCTTGATAACACCACCGCAGTTCAAGTTTGCTACCTGCAAATGCCGGACCTTGGATTGAAGGCGGACCGTCGAACAGCGATTAGCTTTCCCGATGACGATCTGAGGGCTGAGAATTTCATCCCGCTTGTGCATTCAATCGGGACTGTCACGCTCTACAAACCAGTCATTCTCACTTTGGTAATTGAGGCAATACGTGAAGGCGAGCTTGTCGACAATCGCATCGAGTTCGATTGGTTGTTACCACGGTTCATTGAGAGAATGCGAGAGCACGGCAAGGAAGTCGGCGAACAACAATTGGCTGAGGGGTTCGGGCGTTTAGCGAGTGACTTGTTTTGGATGCTTGCCCACCATGATACGAACCAATTGATCGACGTCTCGGCTCCGACCGCCGGCAAAATCCGGGAGCGAGTATCGCATGCGCGACTCCAGGAAGCCTATTGGCAGATGCTGCAGGATGCAGACCTCAGCAAGAGAGTGCTCAAGGCAATCAAGAATAAGTGGTGGCCGGAAAGTGCAGTGGTGAATGAAATGCCGAACTATTGGATCATTGCTCCCGGCGAAAAGGCGAAGCTCTGGGATCGCTGGCAAGCCGAGGGCATTGCAACTATTGGATGGAGAGAAACGGGCAATCTGTCGGAGTACGAATCACAGGATGCGATGGAAGAGTACGCCGAGAGTAAAGCCGCGGCTCGAATGCTCTGGCAGTTCTTCGCGACGATGAAGCCTGGTGACGTTGTTTTTGCCAAACGTGGTCGGAGTAAGGTGTGCGGCTGGGGCATCGTCACTGGAGACTACGAATACGATGAGGAGCAAAGTCCTCACCCCTCGTCTCGAAGCGTTGACTGGAAAGGCGTCACAGAGTATCCGATGCCCGAAGGACTGCTGCTTCCGATGCAGACGTTGACTCCGATGGACTCCAACTTCCCGTTTCTCTGTGAGATGAAGGGGGCCTACGATGGTGTACCTGGGCTGGATGCGATCGATTGCGAGACAGAGGAAATCGAAGAAGACGAAGTCGAGTTGATTCCGGAAACGAACCTTGCCGAATCAATTGCAAGCTTGATCGAGTCGGTCGCTTCGACTGGCTTTGTTTTTCATCCGTGGCAGATCGCGACCTATGTTACGGCGATGCGAACAAAGCCATTTGTCATTCTGGCTGGGGTGTCTGGAACCGGGAAGTCCAAACTACCTGCTTTGATATCCAAGCTAACGACGGGAAAAATTGAACGCATCTCGGTTCGGCCGGACTGGACGGACAGCTCCGACGTACTTGGCTACGTGGACCTTCAAGATCGTTTCCGACCGGGTGTTGTCCTAAAAGCAGCAAGATTGGCATCTACCGACACCGAACGGTTTTATGTTTGCTTGCTGGACGAAATGAATCTGGCGAGAGTTGAGCACTACTTCGCCGAGGTGCTCAGTTCAATTGAAGATCGCCGGAGGTATCGGGCGGGTGGCTATGAGTCGACAAAGCTTGTGACGCAAACACTGCCGGCAACGTATCGTGAGTGGCAGGAGCAAACGATGCCGGCGAATTTTGGAATCGTTGGCACGGTCAATATGGATGAGAGCTCCCATGGGTTTAGCCGGAAGGTTCTGGACCGGGCTTTCACGCTTGAGCTTTCGGAAGTTGACTTGGATCTGGACCAGTCAGCGCCGGTGGCGGATGAAGTACAACCAGTCTACTGGCCGCCATCGTTCTGGCATTGTCGTGCGACACGCATTTCGGAATGCGACGAGAATGATCCTGCCTTTCGGCCAGCAGCCGAAAGAGCGACAGAGGCATTGAAGACCGTCAACCAGAGCCTTGTTCACAGCCAGCTGCAAGTTGGCTATCGGACTCGCGATGAAGTGATTTTGTTCTTGTTGAACGCAAATGAATTGAAAGATTCATTCGTGACGCGAGACGGCAAGAAAGTTGATCCGCTGGACTTGGCTTTGATGATGAAGGTGCTCCCTCGATTGGTCGGCGGAAGCAACGCGATCCGCCGCTCGATGATTGGATTGCTCGGCTTTGCGCATGGCCAGGCAATCAGCGAGTCGGACGACGCAGAAGCAGCGGTTGAAAGCTGGGTTTCATCTGGCAGGCCCGATGCGATCGAGGGTGCCAGATTCCCTAGGACGGCATCTCGATTGTGCTTGATGTGGGAGCGCTTGACCTCTGAGGGTTACACATCGTTTTGGTTGTAGCCATGAAGCATCTCTTTCGGATCTCCACAAATCGATTCACGCTCGATTGGCACCGAGTCCGTGACACGGATCCGGCGATCTTGGGGAATTCTGTTCCAGTCATGGGTCGGCTACGCCTTGTCCCGCATGATGCCGGACTTGAGTGGCGAGATCTGATGATGCGAAGTGGGGTTCCTAACTCGCTGGCTTCCGATCTCGACGACCCAAGTGGCCCGCCGTTATACGAGCAGACCGAGTATCAGCTGTATCTTCGCGGTGCCAATGAGAATGATCAGGTTGAGATTCGACATCGCGACCCGGTGATCACCCGAGCACTTAGTTCCCAGGAGGATGGCCGCGTTGTTCACGGGGCGGTGAATTTCCGTGGGCAGATCGGCCGTAGCCTATTTTCAATCTACGTCAACGGACAGCGGACCCTGGACTTCGAGGTCGAGGTCTTCCCGACCAAGGTTGACTATGAGTCGGACTATCAAGACATCGTTGCCGATGTTCAGTCAATACTGACGAATCTAGCCTACGAGTATCTTCGATCGTCGCATCAGCTGGGGAAAGTGTCAGGAGATCGGTCACCTTCAAAACTTGAGTGGTTGGTGCTGATCGAGCAGATCATCGACGAGCTCGATGTTGCGATGAACCATATCGCTCAGCGTCCCACTCGAGGATTGGTGCGGCGAGAGCGATCAACTCGGCTAGAACGAATTCGCCGAGTCGACTCACGGGTTCGCTCGCAAGTGCGTCGTGGCCAGGGGAAAGGGGCACTGGTGCAGCTAGCCGGTGTTACGGCTCGCGAGCAAATTGTTCAGCGACCTGCCGAACTAACGCTGGATACCATGGAGCATCGCTGGCTGCGCAACCAACTGATCGATGTTCAGCGAACGCTCGGCCAGATAGCTTCGATCTACGATTCGGAGCAGGAACTATCGTCGCGGCGCAAAAGGACATTCGCCGGTATCACGCGGCTGAAGGCTCGCGTATCGAGACTCCTAGGATTGGAGCCAATTAAAGAAGCCGATGGAGATCCACCGACCGGGTTCGCATCGTTGCAGCTCGTTTCGGCACCCGGTTATCGCGAGGCCTACCGATTGCTGATGTTCCTGAAGATGGGCCTGCGGCTAGAAGGCGACTTGATTCGTCTCGCCCTGAAAGATCTGGAGGTGCTTTACGAATATTGGACTTACCTGACTGTCGTGCGAATCATTCAGGACGAACACGGACCGCCGCAAAATCTGGATTCGTTGTTTCGTCTTCGATCATCAGGACTCTCAGTGCAACTTCGACAGGGCGAGATGCAACAGGTAGCATTCTCGACAGGTCGGCACCGCACAATCCGCGTCAAATACAATCCACAATTCAGCAACCAAGATACAACGCTTATTCCCCAGAAGCCGGACATCCTCATTCGATTTGAGGAAGACGGCTGGCCAATCATCCAATTGGTCGCCGATGCCAAGTACCGAATTGACGCGACCGATCAGTACCGCCAGCAGTTCAAGTCATTTGGTCCTCCTACGGACGCAATCAACGTATTGCACCGGTATCGGGATGCAATACTCGAGATTGAGAGAAACAGTAGTGAATCGTTTGAGTTGAAGCGATCGGTCGTGCAAGCGGCCGCTCTATTTCCGATGAACCAATCGGAGCATGATGACTATCGCAACAGCCGACTTTGGGAATCGCTCGAGAGGTTGGGAGTTGGCGCCATTCCGGTTCTGCCGAGCAATCAAGCGTTCTTAAAAGAGTGGCTGTTGAAGTCACTACGGCAAGGCGGGTGGTCGATGGCGGATCGAGCGATCGCGAATTTGGTCGACGAACACGCGAGGAACTGGCGGATCGCGGCAAGTGAACCGGTATTGGTCGGGACCTTGCGGTCACCAGGAGAACACGAGCACCTGGACTGGGTGCGAGCAGAACGTCGCTACTATCACCCATTGGCTAAGACTCAGCGTCGCCAGTACTCAGTCAAGCAAGTGGCGATCTACATTCCGGCTGGCTTCGGTGAAGCATCGGGTGTCCGCTATGTTGCGAACGTCGAACACTATGAGATTTTGGATCGGGTAGAGATCGCAACTCCCTGGACGGCGAATCGTGACGAACGAATGATCCTGTATCACTTGGGACAAGTTCGTGCGATCGATCGTCCGGTTGATTTTGTCACCGGTGACTATATGCCGCCGCAAGGGCGATGGACAACACGTCTGGGCCTCGAACGCGCCGGTTCCATCAATGAACTCGCTTTAGAAACTGAACCAGAATGGCGGATGCTGGAGTGGTTGCGTGCTAGTCGCACCGGCCACTCCATTCGACTTGCACCGGCGCGGTCACAAGCATCTGATAATCCGAAGGGTCGTGCGTGGTTCATCCTGGATTCAGGGGAAAAAATTCGGTATGACGGTGCAAACGGATTCCTTTGTAAGTCGCCAGACGGACGCGAGCAATATGTTTCGCTCCGGGAATTAATTCACCGCCAACCCGAATGAGCATGTCCGATGTCAGGAAAGCTCAGCACGACTCTGGTCATTGTTCCCTGCGGTAGCGCCAAGGTTTGGAATCGCGATCCAGAAATCGGCCCCACCATTGCCAAAGATGCCTACATCGGGGCACCTTTCAAAGTCAATCGACAGTATGCCGAAAAATTTGGAAGCCGATGGGTCATCTTGAGCGCTAAATACGGGTTCATCGATCCTGACTATTTGCTTCCTGGGCCGTATGAAGTCACGTTCAAAAAGAAGGCGACGGGGCCGATTGAAACTAAAATTCTCGCGGCGCAAGTGGTCGATCGAAAGCTTGACCAATTTGACCGTGTGGTTGGGCTTGGCGGCAAGGAGTATCGAATCGCGATAAAAGAGGCATATTCTGCCTCGAAAATCGAATCCGAATTCCCATTCGCTGGTCTGCCAATTGGAAAAGCCATGCGGGTAGCCAAGATCGCGATCGAAACGTAACGCCGGCTAATTGGGTAGTGTTGGACAGCGTTTGGAAGTCAAGGACTCAAATGAAGATTTGGTTCATCTCTGATACGCACAATGAACATCTTGGGCTGCAGGTTCCGGACGTTGATTTAGTGATCCATTGCGGAGATGAAGCGACGCATGGCAACGCTTGGATGAATGAACCGGAATCCAGGCGGTTTTTCGATTGGTACACTACGCTTGATATTCCTACCAAAGTCTTTGTTCCAGGCAATCATTCCACAGCAATTGAGCAAGGTTTGATCCGAAGGGAAGACTACCCAGCCCTCCACTTCCTGATCCATGCGCAGATGGAGTGGAATGGACTGAAGATCTTCGGGTCGCCCTATACGCCAAAGTTCCACGATTGGGCGTACATGAAGAAACGCGGCAAGCTGGATCTTGTTTGGCAGTCCATTCCCGACGACATCGACATGCTCATCACACATGGGCCGCCGAAAGGAGTCTTAGATTTGACACACGACATCGAGTCACACGCGATTGTTCAAGTTGGCTGTGCCGCCCTTCGGCGGCATGTCGACGAAAGAATCCAGCCACGGATTCACGCCTTCGGGCATCTGCATGACGAGAAAGGAATCAGCAACTACGGAATCTTCACCCGCGGTGCGACCCAGTTCATCAACTGCTCATGTTGCGATCTTGCCGGAAAACTCAAGAACAACGGGTTTGTCGTTGAAGTTTAGCCAAGCAGTTTGCGCATCGCGGATGCGACGCCGAGAGTGACTTCGGTCATCCTTGGATAGTCGAGCGTGTCTGGCGTGTCGGTGGCTTGATGGTAGGAAGATTGCAAATTGCAAAATGAACATTGCAAATTGGATATTGCCAACGCTCATTTTGGGGTTGGCTTGGTGCGTTCGACTTTCGCGCGTTCTTCGTTTTTGCGAGCAGTCACCAAAGATTGACCGAGGATTTTGCAGAGCTCGTCGGCTTCGTTCGCGAGTTCGCTCATCCTCGCTTCTGGAAGCAGTTCAGATCGCATGATGAGCTTGATCCAGCAGCGTGTTTCTCGCAACTCTTTGAGTGCGATACGCATTTTGTGGATGAAGTCGCGGCGGCTTTCCGCGGCACAGGCCTCTTCGTAGTTGGGTGCAGGTGCTGTTCCACTGCGAACCAATTGCCCGGCAATATGCCTACCCAACCGAGTGTCCGGCAACGCATCGACGACTTTGCCAACTCGAACCGCCAAATCAAGCAAACGCTCTGACAAATCTTCTGGCTTCATGGTTCACCCCCCAGTTTGAAATACAAACGCAACGCCCTAAACAATTTAACTTTGGAAATGTTCATTTTGCAATTTGCAATCCACCGGTGCTGGCTTCCCATCGAATCCATGTTGAAGTACGGTGGCTCCTCGCATGCGAATGCTACGAATCTTGCCGTCCGCTTTCCAATGTGCTCACGCAGCAAACGGCTGACTTCGATCAGCACCGCAACGGCCGACGCGTTGTCATCGGCCCCCGGAGTGCTGAACACGGTGTCGTAGTGGGCGCCGAGCAAAACGATCTCATCGGCTCGCTTGGTTCCGGGAGACTCGACGATCAGGTTGGTCGCCTCGTCGCCCATGGCGTCGTAGCATTCCCGTGAATGACGGAATCCTATCTTGGACCAATGACCTTCGATGTACCCGATCGTGGCCTGAATCGTTTTCGGCTTGCTCAAGGTGCGCGGGCCGATCAGTCCCGCAAGCTGATCGACATGCAGTCGCAGATTCTTCTCAATCGTATCGCGGTCGATATGCATTGTTGGAGGGGAATTAAACGCGGAGTTGCGGAGGAGCGAAGAATCGCGGAGAAAGAGTTTCTGCGGAAGGCGCGACTATTCGGAGACTCGCGGTCCAAGATAGTTGTTGACGATTCGATGGAGACCATCGACAAGTTTTGCTTCATGGAAATTGAGAAGCAAACCAACATTCAGGTTCATTAGACGAAGGTGAGAGAGGGTTTGTGCCTTGTCAATCGGACTGATGGCTGACTTGGCTTTAAGCTCGACGACGATCAATTCTTCAACGAGCAAATCAGCGCGAAATGCACACGGGTCATGCAAATCGTCGTAATCGAGAGCAACCGGCTTCTCTTCGACAACTGAGAACCCACGCTTACGAAGCTCATGCGCAAGGCATCGACGATAGACCGACTCCAATAAACCCGGACCGAGCCTGCGATGCACCTCAATCGCAGCACCGATAATTGCATCGGTCAGTTCGTTTTCCGTCATTTGTCGATACCCCACCGAATTGATACCATTCGCACCGCCCATTCTCCGCGATGCTCCGCACCTCCGCCACTCCGCGTTTTAACCTACCAGCGAGCTGCTATGCACATCGTGGATAATTGATCGGGATGGATTCTCATGTGTTCTTTGACTCAAGGTATGTTGCAACAAATGCTTCCATCATGACCATACAGCACTGGCGGACCAGCTCGGTTTCGCGATTGATGCCGATCAGCTTTTCGCGCAAGTGGTTGACGACGAAGGCGAGTACCGCATGCTCCTGGAAGTTCTTCCATTGGGCTTGCGACAAACGCTGGATCTCGCGAGGAGACTCCAGGTCATAAAATCGAATCATCGCTGCATACCTATCAAATGAAGACTGCACAGTCTCCTGGCTTACTGGTGGCATACTTGGGGCGACAGCTTCAAATAGCTCAAAAAGAACCAATAATACGTAGAGACTCTCCTCGACCAATTCCATTGGCACTTTCAGGGAGCCAAGCTGGACCGCAGCCCCCATCACATTGCCTTGCTTGGCCGCAACATCATCAAAGCGACGGATTCTTTGTTCGGTCGAATATGCATTCACCTTGTTAATCGCGGTGGCAACATCTTCGACAGTGATGGAGAAATTGAATTCAGAAAGATCAGGAGTCCTCATTGGCCATTCATCCCGGAAAAGTCAGGTAGGTTGGTGGGACGGCGTCGACGAGCCAGACGCGGTTGGCAGAGAGATAGAACTGGTGCCCGGCACGATGCATGGTGTCGGCCGCGACTCGCAGGATGATGGGCTTGCCTCGTCGCGAGCCGACTTTGGTCGCGGTTTCTTCATCGGGTGAAAGATGGACATGGTGACGTGATCGCTTTTGCAGACCGGTGGCTCGAATACTGTCGAGAAAGTCGGCGACCGTTCCGTGATAGAGAATCTCGGGAGGTGTCTTCTGTTCGAGGTTGAGTTCGACGCCGGATATCGAATGCCCCTGGCTGGCCCGAATACGCAGACCATCCTCACTCAATGCGAAACGCTTCTTGTCGTTCGTGGCGACCACTTCGTGCAGCAGCTCCAGCGTGAGAGCCTTTCCATGAGCGTTGGCTTGGGCAATCAACTCGTCGATGCAGAGCCAGCCTTCAGGGTCAAACTTCGCACCAATCACTTCGGGGTGATGCCGAAGAACTAAGCTAAAGTGCGATCGAGTCATGAACTATATCAATGCGCATGATCCGCTGATTTGCGAAAACTGGATCTGTCGCATCTTGTGTTCGGTTTGAACTGTCGCTTGTCGGTTGTGGAATGCATGAAAAAAGTAGTAGGTTCAGCCCGTACTGTCATGCGGATCCAGGTCAATCGAGTCGCGCCGCATAAGTGTGTCGATCAGTTTGTAGACACGCGTTCCCGGGCAGTTCGGTACATCACTCGGTCCATCCGCGATCCTCGCTCGCTCTGTGGCTTGCAGGACTTGGTCTGCGGTTAGCTGCAGTCGTGCCACATTTGATTTGTTGTAGCCGCCAGCGGCTTGCCGAAGCCTCGCTTCAAAGCTACCGCAATGAAGTGACGATCGTTGTTCTTCCGACACTACGCCGGATAGATCTTCTCCGAGCAGCTCGAGAAGCAATCTGTCATCAACCTCAGCGAAATGCATAAGCAGCCAAACCTCGAAGCAAGGGTTACTAATTGCAACCCCATAGCCCTTGCTCCGACACTCCTGAAGCACCTGTGAAAACTCGCGTTGATGTTGGCCTCTAATCCAGTGGTCGGCGTCAATACAAATCCAGAGTTCGTCATGCTCCTCAGTCGCGAATTCACTCCGATAGAAGTCGAGTCGTTCCATGACGGCCCGGGGAGACGAATCTCCGTCGACGGTCGGCAAGATTTTGTACTGGACACGCCGGGTCCGAAACTTTGTAAAATATTGCTTGACCGCGTGCGTATCCTCGCATGCGATCACAACAATGCTGGTATCTCGTAGCGCTCCACTGGTTCGATCAAGCGGACGGCTCTTTCTGGGCATCTTTCGCTCCGTCAGGTGTGCAGCCCAGCCAAGTGGCGAGCGATGAAATGTCGCCAATAATTGGCAATGCGTCGAAGCGTCCCTGTAAATATCCCTTTCGCAAATTCAAGTCCTTGCGAACATTAAAGTCGGTTAACGGAGTCAGCCTGCTCTGGCTCGTCTTGTCTTTCTCCACCATCCAATACTCGTCTCGACGGAGTAAGTCTTGGTCCAACAAGTGAGCCTCGTGAG
>JANSWS010000631.1 GCA_024743355.1 bacterium | reverse complement strand
GATACACCAGCTTCGACCTTTCTTCCGGTGTCTGTACGTTGCTGGGCGTGAATTCAGCTTGTCTGGCTATGAAAGATATGGAGGCCTGAAGCTTTTCATCCGGGTAGCTATCGGGAGTAATCGTCATTTGCCGCCCCAATTCTAAGCCTGCGACCGTCTGTGGAATGTAAGTTCGCACCCACAGGTTTTCCCGATCAAGCAGTGACATGACCGGGGCGCCAGCCGCGATGATGTCACCCGGTTGCAGATCGAGAGCTTCGATCGTGCCCGCAACAGGACTCACAATTTGCAATTCATCGATTTGCTTCTCAATGGCTTTTAGCTTGGCCATGGCTGCGTCGCGTGAGGCCTTGGCGTTTTCGATATCCTCCGGTCGGCTGCCGCGGAGCAATAGCTGCCAAGCCTGGTAGGCCTCTTCAACCTGGGCAGCTGCTTGTCGTAGCTCCTCTTCACGCGTCCCCAATTTCAACACCTCGAGTTCTTTTTCACGTACGGTAATCGTGGCCTCCGCAACCTCCAGAGCTTGACGCACTGCGTCCAACTGTTGCTGTGAGGTTGCATTAGAAATCGCCAGCTTGCTTTCGCGATCGAAATCTTGCTTGCGGCGCCGCTGCTCGGCCAAGGCTTGCTCCAGCCTGGCTTGAGCCGCATCGATTTCTTCCGGTCGGGGACCAGCACGCAGCAGATCCAATCGAGCCTGTAACTGATCCAGCTTGGCTTTCGCCTGAGCAATTTCCTCAGTGCGAAATCCAGCTAAAGCTCGTTGATAGGCAGCCTCCAATGCTGCCAGCAATTCGACTTGTTCCTGGTGTCGCTCCACCAGATCATAGGGCTCCAACTCCAGTAACAGTTGGCCTTTCTCGACGTTTTGCCCTTCAATGACTAAGACTCGAGATACTCTGCCGCCAACGCGTGAGCCAAGTCGAATTTCGTCGGCTTCTATCATGCCAGAAACCAAGTTGGATTCCGGACGCCACTTGCTAATTAAAACCAGCGATAACAGTGCCGCAACTAGCAAGCAAAAAGCAATCAGTCTATGGATCATTACAGGCCACCTTCTGTCGATCCGATTCGAAGCTCGGCATGGCAAAAATTTACAACCTGCAGCCTAAAGCCGATTTGAACGCCCTGCTTGGGCCGAAGACACTAGAAATCGTAGCGAATGGTCCATTCCGTAACATAGGAGGTGTTGAAACCTGCAGGCAGCAATTCCTCTGGCGGAATCAAACCACCACGAGTTTCAGTATACGCCGTCCGCCACCACGTTAGCTCAAGGCCTGTCGACAGTTGTTCGTTGCAACGCCAGAAGGTATTGACAAAGATAAACTGGTTCAGGCTGCGTCCAATGAGAAAATCTCCATTGGCGGGATCGTCGATGCCACCTCCAAGGTGGCTGTCGAAATGATCGTTCCACTGTTTCGCCACTTCTCCCCAGCCGCCAGATGAGTGTATGGTGCCGCGGTTACAGGGACAGACGCCCTGTCCAATACCACCCAGGAAAGGGCTGAGGTTACTTCCGTGAAAGCCCTCTCCCCGCAGCATCAGTGTAGAACTGAGGGGGATCTCAAGATCAAGATTAACGGACCATGTCTTGAATCTGGCATCATCTTCTGGAGGAATATTCAACGGAGGAGGTCCAGGCAATGTGAAATCGAAGCCTGTTTCACCGATATGTCCTGAAGCTCCAATCTGGAAACCGCGTCCAATGCCTGAGGGAATCCGATATCCGACGCGGGTCATAATCACTGGATAGGCGGCCGACTCGCGGTTGATTCCTTCCACCGTGCGAAAGTCCGGAATGATGTCCTGGTTGATCGAGCCTTGCCACTGTAATTCACCGACACGAAGTGGAATTGCGCGTTCAAGTCGCAACTGAGTGCGGCGGAATCCGATATTTCCCCCCGCCCACCCCACGGAAAAATTGACTGTCCGCGGACGCAGCGGATTGATAATGTCCCAGGTTTGTCCCGCCAGTAGAGTCCAGCCATCGGATTCCGCTTGCCAATATGCTTCGCGGAGTCGTACACCGGTGCTATTCTCGGTCAGGAACTCGCCAAAAAAATCGACCTCGATGATGGCCGAGGTGTCGAAGCTGCTTCCCAGCAAATTCAGCTCCGGTCCCTCGATGTCTAGACCGGCGCGTGTACGGCGAGCGTCCAGCTCAAAAGCTGTTTCCGCGCTTTGCCCAACCGGCAGCACCCACAACGTAAAGGGACCGGGGTTGGTTCGATTGCTGGCTACCACGGCACTGGTCCACAGCGAGCCGTAAGGACGAATGCGAAAGCCGCCAACTCGCAGGCTACTTGGATCCTCGGTGTCGCCTACCGGAACTACCGGTTTGTAATCCGTTCTCTGACGACCGAAGATTTGATTGTCGAGCGGGTGACCTTCCACAGGAACTAGAGCGGATGCGAAGTTAACATCTGCAGGATCTGTTTGGGCGTCCTGAAACAGAGCGGCAGGTATCTCGGGAAAGCTCCCATCGCTCCACGCTCTTTCCTGCGAATGTGTCGGTACGGGAACCAGGGACTGTCCCACCATGCACATTATGACCAGGCTGGTAAGAAGCTTGCGCATCATGGTCCGGATGGAAGGCGATTAACTTGTGTCACTGCGCTTTCGCCGCAAGCCGCCAAGAGAGCGAAAATATGCTGCTGGCCGAGGGATGGGGTGCCCGCTTTTCTACCCATTCCACAACCTAAAATGCGTGCTGGAAGGATACATATTGCAGGTGGGCGGCTCAAGTCAGATCAAGGCCAAGCGATGCTAGCATCTGAGGCGAGCGGCAGAGGAGAAGTGTAGCCACCGTCGCCAGACGGTGGACGACGTCTCCCACGCTCTGGCGAGCGTGGCTACGAGCAATTCATCTGCCGCCGCCTCCCACGCTCTGGCGAGCG
>JANSWS010000073.1 GCA_024743355.1 bacterium | reverse complement strand
GGTTGAGAATTTTGAACCGAGCGTACGTGAGAGTCTGGTTGAGTTCTTCCATACGGCGCTCCACCGAGATCCAAAGAATCGCTTTGACAACGCCGAGGAGATGCGCTGGGCGTGGCAACAGGTCTTCAAAGAAGCTGAGCAGCGAAAAGTTCGCACCCACAGTGGAGAGGAAGTCGATCTCAGTGTTACACTCGACCAGATCGATCTGAAGACCCCGATAGCTGCGTCGGGGCTGAGCACTCGGGCTCGAAATGCTCTTGAAAGGGCCGATATCCTGTCGGTACGTGATCTGCTGAATTTCCCTATCGTAGATCTCCATATGATGCGCGGAGTCGGTAACCAGACGCGGCGCGAGATCATTCAGTTTGTGGCCGAGCTTCGAGAGCGTTTTCCAGACTTCGGCGAAGAAGGCAGGGTTTCGATTCGCGAAGTCGAACCCGATTTAGAAGAGCAGCCTTCATTAGAGCTGCTGAAGCAACGGATTCTTGGAGCCCGCAATCCCAAGCAAGCAAACGAGTGGCAGATCCGGCAAGCTATCCTCGGAGTTGCAAGTGCTCAGTCTTCTGTGTTCAGCGAAGACACTGAAAACCGAAAACTGAAAACAGAAAACTATCTCTGGCCCAGCCAGACGGATGTCGCAGCCGCGTTGTCGACGACGCCCGTTCGAGTGAATCAAGTTGTATCCGCAGATCGAAAAAGATGGGCTAAAGATCCTTATCTGAACAGTCTTCGCTCCGAGTTGCATGAGGAGATATTCCGGCTGGGTGGTGTCATGAGCGTCCCGGAAGTCAGCGAATTTGTGCTGCTGCGACGACCAGCCACCGATACCTTGGACTCGGCTAAGCAACAGCAAATGGCGAATGCGGTAGCCCGGGCCCTCGTCGAGACTGAATCGTCGATGGTCGACCCTCGCTTCCAACTCAGACGAATTAATGGCAAGACCCTGGTTGCCTGTACTCGCGATCTGGCTGTCTATGCAGAAAAACTCGGGCAAGTGGCAGACGAATTGGCCACGTCTGATCCTCTGCTCCCACCGCTGCGAGTATTCCAAGAGTTGTTCGACATCAGCCAGCCATCGATGCCGGAAGGTTGCCAGCCATTCAATAACGAGCGGTTACTCCGGTTGGCCGCTGCAATGAGCACATCGGCAGCGGTATCGGCCAAACAAGAGCTTTACCCCAAGGGAATGCCTGCCGAACGTGCTTTGCGTTTGGGAATCGGTGCCCTGACTGGCTTGGGACTGGGTGACAATGAAGGTGGTTTCACCATCGATCAGATTCGGTCCCGAGTCGAGAGTCGTTATCCCGAAGCAGAACGATTGCCAGACCGACCAGAGTTGGATGCTTTGCTGGAACGTGTGGGTCTGGATGTTTCCTGGAATGCTGAGACCTCCAAGTACCATCGCCGGGAATCATCGATCCTGTTCACATCAGGATCATCGATGCCTCGCCGACGAACCACGGCGACCAGCACTCGTCAGGTTGAAGTTACGCCTGACATGGCGGATGCCCGACAGTTCGAGGAACGGCTTCAGCACGCTCACGATGAGGGCGGGTTCCTTGTGCTCACCGTGCGGCCCAGTCGGATGCGATCCTGCGAGGAAAACCTTCTTCGACGATTCAACGAAAATGGCCGTTCGCTTCAACGGGTCTCCTTCGATGACCTGCTGTTCGAGTTCTTGGAAGCAGAGGCCCGTGAACTAGACGTGGACTGGAGTGTGGTCGAACGGGCTGATGGCAGTGAGCCCAACAGTCAGGATTGGAAGAACCTGCTGCATCTGGTGAGCATGGCTCAGCCCAAGATCGAAGAGAACTTGCTCAATCGAGATGAGCATCTACTGCTGGTGCATCCGGGTCTGATCGCTCGTTACGACATGATGGAATTGGTTGACACACTACGAGATCGAGTTGGGAGCGATGCCGCATGTCCGGGCATTTGGATGCTGGTAGCGACCGACGAGCAGAGTGAGATGCCACTGCTGGATAACAAGGCGATCCCACTCATCTCATCGGGACAACGAGCCAAGGTGTCAGAGGCTTGGATTGATAATCTCCACAGGGGTCGAGCGCCAAAGGAGGCGGAAGCGTGAGGGAGTTGGCAGTTTTCAGTGTTCAGTTTTCAGTGAGAACGTGGAAGTTGTCACTGCTCAAATAGGCCTTAACTGAATACTGAACACTTGAAACTCAAAACTAAGGAGCGATGCGAAGTATGTACAAATCGTTTGAAGACTTAGAGGTCTGGAAACGCTCCTGCCAGCTAGCTGTAGATGTTTATGGAATGCTGAAAACGTCGAAAGAGTTTTCGTTGCGTGACCAGATGCAGCGGGCGGCAGTGTCCATTCCGTCCAATATTGCTGAGGGCTCGGAACGTGGCGGAAAGGACTTTGAGAGGTTTCTGCGAATCGCTCAAGGATCGTCGGCTGAATTGCGAACCCAAGCCTACATCGCCAAGAAGATAGGCGTTTTGTCCCACGATCAGTTCACGCCTTTGTTGAACGAGCTGAAAGAGATCTCCAGGATGCTCAACGGTCTTCGCCGCTCACTCCCGCACAATAAACTGAACACTGAAAACTGAACACTGATGTACTTGCCCGAATTGAAACGATTAGTCGTCGAACTATCGGAGGATTTGCTAACCCGATCATCGTTACTCGACGTTGATCAAGGGCTCCGGGAGGCGTACACCCAGATTGAAAAGGGGGGCCGCACGGCAGATGCGTTTGAAGTCTGGCGAGAAGACTATCTCGATCAGGTCGCCGTGGCATGGGTGCTGGGCTGCGTATTCGTGCGATTCATGGAGGACAACCACTTAATTGACGAGTGCTGGCTGGCTGGTGACGGCGACCGACGAAAGTTGGCCGAAGACACACACGAGCTTTACTTCCGGGAGCATCCACACGAGTCCGACCGGGAATACTTCGAGTTTGTTTTCCATGAGGTCGGCAAGATCCCAGCCTGTCGTGACCTGTTCGCTGAAGGTAAGACGCCGCTGTGGGCCGTAGGGCCAAGCGGTGACATGGCAATTAGACTGCTTGCCTTCTGGCGAGAGATCGACGCAGAGACTGGGCGTCTCGCACGGTCATTCGAGGTTGAAGACGGGGACACTCGTTTCTTGGGGGATTTGTACCAAGATCTGTCGGAGCGAGCCCGGAAGAAATACGCTCTGTTACAAACGCCAGTCTTCGTGGAAGAGTTCATTTTGGATCGCACGCTCGATCCAGCCATCGATGAGTTCGGACTCGATGAAGTGCGGATGATTGATCCAACATGTGGCTCCGGTCACTTCTTGTTAGGTGGATTCGCTCGCTTATTCGACCTGTGGATCAAGCGTGAAGCCAACGAAGTGGTTGCAGCACAGAAAGCTCTTGATGGAGTCTGGGGCTGCGACATCAATCCGTTTGCTGTGGCGATTGCTCGGTTTCGATTGATCGTTGCTGCCCTGCGAGTCTGCGGGATCAAGCGACTGAAGAATGCTCCAGCGTGGAATATCCATTTAGCAACCGGCGACAGCCTGCTCTTTGGAGGCCGTTGGGATCAAGAGGGCAAGAAGAAGGGAGAGCAGCAGTTTTTTGAAACCGACGAAGAAAGTTGGGCACCGGAGATTTATGCCTGCGAGGATAAAGAAGCAATCTCCGAGGTGCTGGGTCAGCAGTACCATGCTGTGGTTGGAAACCCACCCTACATCATCGTCAAGGACAAGAAACTAAACCAAGCATATCGCCAGCGTTATTCGACATGCCATCAAAAGTATTCTCTGTCCGTGCCCTTTGCTGAGAGATTCTTTGATCTTGCCGTCCACGGCCAAAATGATCGAGTCGGATTTGTTGGTCAGATCACTGCGAACTCATTTATGAAACGTGAGTTTGGCAAGAAGTTGATCGAAGCGTTTTTTCCAAGAATCGACCTCACTCATGTAATCGACACGTCGGGAGCCTACATTCCGGGACACGGCACTCCCACAGTAATCCTGTTTGGCCGAAGTCGTTCGCCTAGCGGCCAGTCCGTTAGAGCGCTATTGGGGATCAACGGCGAACCCGGTACCCCGACTGACCCATCATCAGGGAAAGTCTGGACTTCAATACTGTCGCAAATTGATAGTAAGGGAACTGAGGATCAATTCATTTCGTCGGACGATGCTCCTCGTTCTACGTTCAATGCGCATCCATGGAGCCTTGGGGGAGGTGGAGCATCGGACCTAAAGGAATTTCTCGACAATTCTTTTGCCGAACGATTGAAAGACCGAGTAAGCGACATCGGTTTCATGGCGATTTCAGGAGAGGATGATTGTTTTGCTGCCCAGCAGCACATACTTAAACGCAACGGCGTACCATACCGCCCGTTTTGCCTCGGTGAAGGTGTGCGAGATTGGGGCATCGAGCCAGAAGGGTGTATCGTTTTTCCTTATGAAGAAAGCGACAACAGGCTTCCAGCACTAACCGGCAACGCCGCAAAGCCAGTTGAACAGTATTTCTGGCCAGTTCGAGTCTCGCTGCGGAGTCGAAGCATGTTCGGGAAGACTCCAAGCGAACACGGACTCAAATGGTACGAGTACATGCAATTCATTCGCCATCGGGCGAGTGCGAGTCTGTCAATTGCGTTCGCTTTCGTTTCTACGCACAATCATTATGTACTTGATAGAGGTCGAAAGGTCTTCAAGCAATCAGCACCTATCATCACTTTGAACGATCCAGCGACCATAGACGACCACTTCCATGTTCTGGGCCTTTTAAACAGTTCTGTTGCTTGTTTCTGGATGAAGCAAGTATTTCATAACAAGGGAGACTCGACGGACCAGTACGGTGCCCGCACGACGGGCGTGCCAGAGTTCAATACCTACGAGTTCACGGGCACTGGGTTGCAGAATCTGCCGATGGCGTCGGAGAGTCCGCATGACATAGCACACCAACTCGATGAGTTGGCGACGGAATATCAGAGACTCCTACCCCATCATTTGATAACAGATGCAACTCCGAGTGAAAGTGTGTTGGAATCCGCACGAAATACTGCATCGTCGATTCGTGCAAAAATGATTTCGCTGCAAGAAGAGTTGGATTGGCGAGCATACCGAAGTTACGGGCTTATCGAGGATGATCTGTGCTTTCAGGGTGATGTGTTGCCAGCTTCTCATCCGGGTAGTCGGGCTTTTGAAATCGTGTTAGCTCGGCAGTTGAAATCGGGTGATAGTGACACGAAGTGGTTTGAGCGGCACGGTGTTGTTCCAATCACTGAAGTCCCTAGTTCGTGGCCGGAAGAATACCGATTGCTTGTTGAGCGACGTATCGAAGCAATAGCATCGAATAAGTTCATTCGACTAATAGAAAATGGAGTCTATAAGCGGCGGTGGGCAGGTGACAGTTGGGGTTCGCAGGAGGCCGCCGCTCTTCGTTTATGGCTTCTCGATAGACTTGAAGACGCAGTTTACTGGCCGGTCACGCATGATCCGAAGATTCAGTCAGTATCCGAGTTGTCAGACAAAGTAAGTGGCGATCAAGAGTTCCTACAAGTCGCTGCTATCTACCGAGGCCGAGAGGATTTCGACATAGCATCACTCGTTGCGGAACTCGTCGAGTCTGAGTCTGTGCCGTTCTTGCCCAGCCTTCGGTACAAGCCATCGGGACTTCGCAAGAGAGAAGTCTGGGAAAAGACATGGGAACTCCAACGAAAGGAAGATGCAGGAGCGAATGTCGGCGAAATCAAGGCTCCTCCCAAATACAAGTCGGCGGATTTCCAGAAAGGCGGCTACTGGCGGTTGCGTGGTAAGCTGGATGTTCCTAAGGAGCGTTGGATTAGCTACCCGCACTGTGAAACCGAGAGCGATCAATCTCTCGTTGTCGGCTGGGCAGGTTGGAACCATTTGCAACAGGCCACCGCCCTTATCGGCTACTACGACGCCCGCAAGCGAGAAGGCTGGGACGCAAAACGTCTAACCCCGCTCCTCGCTGGTCTCGATCAATTGCTGCCATGGATTCACCAGTGGCATCCCGAAGTCGATCCCGAGTTCGGTGAAACGGCGGGTCAGTCTTTCCAGACCATGCTGGAAGCCGATGCGCATGAACTCGGCCTGACGCTCGACGAGATCCGAGCGTGGGAACCGCCTAAGAAGACAACGACCCGTCGCAAGAGGACGAAGAAGTAATGGACAAACTCATCAGCGACATCCTCGAACTGCCCGACAAGGTGCGCAAGGGCGATTTTGTCCTTAACCTGTCCAAAGGAGTCAACGAGCCAGAGAAGACGCTGGCTCAGTATGTGGTCACGCCCCAACTCGTGGCCAGTTTCGATGATGCACTCGGATTCATTCGCTCGGCGGTTGATGCGAGCAACAGTAAGGCGTGTTACCTGCACGGAAGTTTCGGTTCAGGTAAATCGCACTTCATGGCCGTGCTGCACCTGTTGCTTCAGCACAACTCTGCCGTGCGGTCCATTCCTGAACTAGCCAAGGTCTGTGACAACAACCGCTGGGTAGAAGATAAGAAATTCCTGCTGGTTCCCTATCACATGATTGGGTCTCGCAGTATGGAATCGGCGATCCTTGGCGGGTACGTCGATTACATCCAAGAGCACCATCCCGACGCTCCACTTCCCGGCGTTTATCTCGCCGATGAGATCTTCGAAAACGCTAAGCAACTGCGAGAACGCCTCGGTGACGAGAAGTTCTTCGAAGACCTCAACAAAGGCAGCGGTGGAGGTGGTGGTGGCGGCTGGGGCAAGCTCGAAGGTTGGAATGCCGACCGTTTTGATGCCGCCATCGAAGCGCCACCCAAAAGCAAAGAACGCAGCCAGTTGGTCGGCAAGCTGGTCGAGAACATCTTTCCGGCGTTCCGTGGCATCGCTCAAGGTAAAGACGAAGCCTACGTCGATCTGGATGAAGGGCTGGCGATCATCAGCGAGCACTCCAAGGATCTCGGCTACGACGGTCTGATTCTGTTTCTCGACGAATTGATCCTCTGGTTGGCGACCCACTCAGCCGATTTGAACTTCGTGCAAACCGAAGGGAACAAGCTGGCCAAGCTGGTCGAATCTCGCAAAGCGGATCGTCCTGTGCCGATCATCAGCTTTGTCGCTCGTCAGCGAGATTTGCGTGATTTGATCGGTGACAACGTGACGGGTGTGGAAAGTCTGAACTTCTCCGACGTGCTGTCCCACTGGGAAGGTCGCTTCCACACTATCACGTTGGAAGACCGCAACCTGCCGGTGATCGCTCAAAAGCGTGTGTTGAAGCCGAAGGATGATGCCTGCCGTGCCGAACTGGAACAGGCATTTGAGCAAACCGCCAAGGTTCGGCAAGAGATCATGGAAGTCCTGCTGACTCGGGAAGCCGACCGAGCAATGTTCAAGCAGGTGTACCCATTCAGTCCTGCACTGATCCAAGCATTGGTAGCCGTGTCGAGCGCCCTTCAGCGGGAACGAACGGCACTGAAGATCATGCTGCAACTGCTGGTCAACCGGCGTGATACCCTGCGATTGGGCGACGTGATTCCGCTGGGCGACCTGTGGGATGTGGTGGCTCACGGCGACGAAGCGTTTACCGACGTGATGCGAGTGCGTTTCGAAAACGCCAAAAAGCTGTACCAGAACAAGCTGCGACCAATGTTGGAGCAGCAGCACGAAATCGATTTCGAGGTCGATTGCAAACGGGCCAAGGACGATGAAGAGATCGCTGCCCGATTAGCTCGATTTGAAAACGACGACCGTTTGGTAAAGAGCATGTTGCTGTCTTCACTGGTTCAGGGTGTGGACACGCTGAAGAACATGACCTGCACCCGGTTGGCGGCACTCAACCACGGCACGATCCGTTCCCGTATTCCGGGACGTGAACATCAGGTGGTCGCCCAGAAACTTCGAACGTGGGCGGGTATCTGCGGTGAATTGCGAGTGGAAGGCGATCCGGCCAACCCCACTGTCTCACTGGAATTGGAGGGTGTTGATACCGAGGGCCTGATCGAAGCGGCTCGGGTATTTGACAATCCCGGCAACCGCCAATCACGCATTCGTGGAATGCTGTTCCAATCTCTTGGCATTCCCGATCAGGATGAGATGTTCATCAGCCACAACTTCTTGTGGCGGGGAAGCCGTCGATCCGGTGACGTGCTGTTTACGAATGTGCGGGCGTTGCCTGATGAATCATTGCGGTCTCAAGACGAATGGAGGTTGATTCTCGACTTCCCCTTTGATTCCGAAGGCCACACGCCCATCGAGGACTTGGATCGACTGGACAAGTTCCGTGACAAGAATGAGGCCCAGCGGACCATTGTCTGGTTGCCGTCTTTCTTCTCGACCCGCACCCAAGCAGAACTCGGCAAACTGGTGATCATCGATCATTTGCTGCGAGGTAGTAACCTCGACCAGTACGCAAAGCATCTGTCGATGCAGGATCGAGAAACAGCACGCTTGCTGCTGAAGAACCAACAAAGTGCTCTTCAATCTCGAATCTTGCAGGTTGTCGAATCGGCGTATGCGATCCGTAGTGAACCCACACCGGGATCGCTGGACAGCGCCTATGACATGTCGGAGTCACACTTCCAGTCGTTGTACCCGTCACTCGTGCTACAACGACCGGTCGGGGCCACACTGGGTGAAGCGTTGGAGCATTTGCTCGATCAAGCATTGGCCCACCAGTACCCCAAACACCCGAAGTTTGGTCAGGAGATCAAACTCGGCAAAGACCTGAAGCAAGTACTGGCGTCCTGCCAAGAAGCGGCTCGAACTCAGGATGGTCGCATCATCATCGACGACAAATCGGTGCGTCCCAAACTGCGGAACATCTGCAATCCGCTGGATCTTGGGCAGATGCACGAGACGCCGTTTGTTCTGAGCAACAACTGGAAAAACCACTTCAATCGAGAGCTTGCGAAGTCGGGCCAGCCCCATCCAACTGTGGCCGATCTCCGTCGATGGATGGATCAGCCAGAGGAACGAGGATTGCCAAAAGAGATCCAGAACTTGTTGATCTTGGTTTATGCCGACCAGACCAACCGGTCGTTCGTCCGTTACGGCGGCAACTATGCCCCGACACTCGATGACATGCCCAATGATTTGGAGCTTGTCGAGCAGCAGCTACCCGATGTGAAGGACTGGGAAACCACTGTCGGTCGAGTTTCAGAAGTCTTCGGGCTGGCGATCTCCCGCCTGTTGAACGCCGGAAACCTGACCAGCTTGGCATCGAAGTTCAGCGAGGTGGTTTCAGGTCTGAAGGCTGACTGCGACAGTCTGCCAGATCGCTTGCAATTGGTGCTGAAGAACTTGCGTGTGCCGGAAGGTGACATTGAGCAGGCTGATCGTGTTCGCACGGCCAAAGCGGTTCGTAAATTGTTGTCCGACTGCGAAGGCAAAGAAGCGACTTCTTTGGTAACGACGATTGCTGCTGCCAACATGGAGACCTCCGGGACGGCCATGGGCCGCAGTTTCAAGTCGGCCAGTTCGATTCTGGATTGTTTGCGGAACACCAAATGGGATTTGTTTGAAGGCGTTTCGCATCTGAGTGACGAGCGGAAGACGCAGGCGGACTTGTTGCTTCAGGATGTGAAATCCGCACTGTGTACCGACGAACTGGCGCTGGCCGGTGGTTTGAATTCGAAACTGTCCGAATTGGAAAGCCGAGCCATCAAGCTGCTGACGCCGCCGAGAAAGCCCGATGTGCCTCCTCCTCCGGCTGATCCTCCGCAACTGCCCCCAACGAAGGGATTCAAGCAAGTCGGGGCTGACAACAAGACTCGGTTAAGTCATCACGACTCCATCGAAGTAACCAAGGCGCTGATCGACAAGCTGGAAGCCAACGACAAACTGCGGCTCACGATTCATTGGACGTTGGAGGAGGAGTCTGAATGAGCGTGGGCATGTTGAGTTCGCAGCAGGTTCGGTCACTGGTCGAGGACAAGTGGCAACGAGACTTGGACGCTTTGGCCGTGGGCCTTCACGTCGCACCGTCGATGAAGGGCCCGGGTGAGATTGATTTCGATTTTGGTAAAGCCAAAGTTGTGCGGGCTGATACCGTATTCGAAATCCGTGAGGCGTTGCTCTCTGCCGAAAAGGAGAAAAATCGCATCGTGCTGCTGACGGGTCTCCAGCAGAACGACCTTGGCCATGATGTGGTAGGACGGTTGGCTCGCAGCCGCCTGTTCCCGGTGGACCATTGGGCCAGTTTGTGCTCGATGTTCAAGGCAAAGGAACTCGACCGGTCAATCTGTGAACCTGCCATCGCTCAGGCATTGATGGAGTATGCACCTCCCGATGGCTATCCCCCGGTTTCAGCCGGTGTGTTGGACAGTGGAACGGTCTGGAGAGCGATTTGCCGCCATGTCTTCGATATGGGTGAGCGGGAACCTGACTTGGTTTCCTTGTTGTTGTGGGCATCTTCAGAAAAAGGCCCCAAGCGATACGAAAAGGCGGGTAACGAAATCTGTGAAAGCCTTCGTCGCCGACTGATTCACAACCTTGGTGACGCCGCCGATTCGATCTTGCGATTCATCGAAAGTAAAGCCGGTGGGGATGCACTGAGTTTGGCTGTCGTGTGTCAGGTGGTGTTCGGCAGCGGTGATGACTCCACACTGGATGCTGCCGCTGCACGGATGGAGCAGTATCACGGTAACAACCCAATTTCAAAGCATGTTGGTCAGACCCTTGGTCGGATCGCTGTTGATGCAATTGCCGACCTCGACCGGCACGATGATCCAAGGATTGCACAAGAGCATTTGCGTCGGGCCGATCAACTGATCGAACAGTTCCATTGCCAAGAGTACGCTTCCCGCAACGCGCTGTCTCGAATGGCCTTCGAGCAGCGACTCGAACGACTCGGGGATGCGATCAATACGGCAGTCGGAAACACCAATGAGGAAACCATTGGTGCCTGCGAAGTACGGCTGGATGAGATTGCTGAACATCGATTGGCCAAGTTGGGACGGAACAAGGATCAGGTCTCCAAAGCAGAAATGGCCGTTCGACTGGTGCGATGGCTGAGCCAGCCTCCGACGAAATGTGCTTCGTTTGCTGAGCACGCTAACCATCACGTCCGAGAGATGGCGTTTGTGGATTGGGCTCGGGAACCGCTGTGCCGTGGTGAAGACGTTGCCACTCTGTCGGCAGCCTATCAGCTTCTCGATCAAACCGTGCTCAAACGTCGTGAAGAGACGAGTGGTGCGTTCGCTAAGGCATTGGCGGATTGGACGGCTGTCGGTTCAAAGGAAGCCGGGTTGCTGGGTGTCGAGGATGTACTGAGCAAGGTAGTCGCCCCAGTTGTCGAGTCTGGCAACAAAGTGCTGATGGTTGTGCTTGACGGGATGAGTTGGGCGGTTTGCCACGAGCTACTGGAGGACATCCGACAGGATCACTGGTTTGAGGCGACTCTCGACGAATCAGGCAGACCACCAAAGCCTGCAATTGCCACGATTCCCAGCGTGACCAATTTCTCCAGAGCGAGTTTGTTGTCGGGCGAGTTGACCAAAGGTGCGCAGAACGTCGAGCAGAAGAACTTCGAAGCCAACAAGTCGTTGGTTGACGTTTGCGATAAACGCTATCCACCGGTTCTGTTCCACAAGAGCGGCGTGACCGAAGGAAATCGAGGGGCACTATCGGAGGAACTTTCGAAGAAAGTGCTGTCGCAGGTTTACAAGGTTGTCGGAGTCGTCATCAATGCCATCGATGATCGACTAAGCAACGCTCAACAAGTTGTTGATCACTGGTCGCTCAGCCGAATCAACCCGTTGCGGGCATTGCTGCGGTTGGCACGAGACTCAGGCCGAGTTGTGATACTTGCCAGCGATCATGGCCATGTGTGGCATCGGCCTGACGCTCAGTACCGACCTAGCGAGGAAGGCAGCCGATGGCGTAGCAGCGATGGCAAACCGTCTGAAGATGAGATTGCTTTAGAGGGAAGTCGAGTGATGACGGGGGAAAACTCCGTCATCGTTTCATGCTCGGAGAAGGTCTACTACGGTCGTCAGCAGAACGGCTATCACGGCGGGGCAACACCGCAGGAAATGGTTTGCCCATTGATCCTGTTGACGGACAAAACGAGCGCTTACTCGGGATTGGCTCGGTGTGAGTATCCCAAGCCGGATTGGTGGTCAGCGGCTCCGGTTGCTTCACCCGACATCGAAGAGCCTCAAGTCACCATCACGGTTCCGCCAAAGGTTGGCCCACCGACGCTATTCGACATGGAACTGGAAGAGAAACCGGAATCGAAGTCGAAAGAAGAGGCTCAGCCAAGCAAGGTGGTTGCTGAATCAACGGATTGGATAGCGGCTTTGTTGGCTTCCGAAGCCTACAAGAGTCAACGAGCCATGATCCGTCGTCACCCACCCGAGGATCAGGTTATGCAATCCTGCCTGTCGGCATTGAATGCCAGCGGCGGAATCATGACGCCTGCGGCCTTTGCCAAAGCTGCTGAGATTCCGCTTGCTCGACTCGACGGCTTGGTCGTGAAGATTCAGCGAGTGCTGAATGTAGACGGCTATGAAATCATCACGATGGATCGCACGGAGAATCGCGTGGAATTGAATGTTGGAAAACTGAAACGCCAGTTCGATCTGGATTAAGCACCATGGAAATCAGCCCCGAACGACGCCGAGAGATCATCGGTGCCTTGCGAAAAGGCACGGTGCCACAGCGTGGACTGGATTTCCTTGCCGTGGGACTCCAGCGTTTTGAAGAAACCATTGCCGATGAACTCGGTGACGTGGCTCAGGGTGGAGCAATCTTCAAGGCGGTTCGGGGTGAGTACGGCTGTGGAAAGACGTTTTTTGCTCGTTGGATACAGGAGTACGCCAAGAAACAAGGGTTTGCCACCGCCGAGGTGCAGATCTCCGAGGCTGAAACACCGCTGCATCGTTTGGAAACGGTCTACCGTCGTGCGATGGAGCAGTTATCGACACCCGATTGTTTTCTAGGGGCTTTTCGGTCCATCCTCGACGGCTGGTTTTACGGCCTCGAAGAAGATGTGCTCGCTGAAGGCACTATCGATGAGGACGATGAACAGGCGTGGGCAGCACGGGCCGATGAACTGCTGGAACAACGGCTGGTGGAAATCACTCGGGCCACCCCACAGTTCGCCGCCGCCCTTCGTGCCTATCGCACAGCCCAAAGAGCCGGTAATCACGCCACGGCGGAAGGACTGGCCGGTTGGCTCGCTGGTCAGCCGCACATTGCTTCTTCAATCAAGCGAGAGGCGGGAATCAAGGGCGATGTCGATCACTTTGCTGCGTTGAGCTTCCTGCGTGGCTTATTGCTGATCCTGAAAGACTCTGGTTATTCAGGGCTCGTGCTGGTGCTGGACGAGATCGAAACGATTCAACGAGTCCGGTCGGACGTTCGGGAAAAGGGGCTGAATGCGCTGCGTCAATTGATTGATGATATCGACGGTGGACGCTTTCCCGGCTTGTACTTGGTCATTACGGGCACGCCAGCCTTTTACGATGGGCCACAGGGGATTCATCGGCTTGAACCACTTGCTCAACGGCTACATGTTGATTTTCAAACGGATGCTCGCTTTGACAATCCTCGTGCAGTGCAACTGAGACTTTCGACTTTCAATCATGATCGATTGGTCGAAGTTGGAACCAAGGTGCGGGATCTGTTCGCTGCCGATTGCACTGTCCCCGAACGAGTTCGTTCGCTTGCCAATGGCGAGTACATCGACACACTTGCTCGTTCGTTGACGGGGAAGCTGGGCGGCAAGGTTGGAATTACGCCCCGACTGTTTCTCAAGAAGCTGGTCGGCGAGGTGCTGGATCGTATAGATCAGTTCGATGACTTTGATCCTCGCCAGCATTACCAATTGACGATCAACAGCAACGAGATGACGAACGTGGAGCGAGAAGCTCAGGCCCAGAATGTTGATGACATCGAGCTAGATTTGTAAGGAACACATAATGAATGTTCCTTGGGAACAGGCAAGGGGGCACTTAGAGAGGCTCGACAAGCCATGCCTCGGTACTAGTAGTGATTGGAATGAGTGGTACGAGCAAGCATGGCGACATCTTTGCGCCGCCGGGCTGACCAAGGTAGAAAAGCCAATAGATCTGACATTCGTTAATCTTCGAATCGCAGCCCTGTGTTGGTTGGCTCTCGATTTTTGTGCGTCTATCGAGGGTAGCGAGTGGGCATCAGTTCCAAACTGGAGCGAGTGGATCACGGAATTAGAGATTGACCCTGCGGTCGCCGCATTGTTGTTGCAGTCATTGGGACATGCCAAGCATCTGCTATCGGATGCGAGCCTCACGGACTCGGAATTACTGATCTCAGATGAAGATGCGATCTGGATTATTGAGGTAGACCATTTCTCGAAAAGACTCTGGCCGCAAGTTGTAATGAATGCCGTCTCTCACGAAAGAGAGAGTGTGATTGATGCCCTCTTTGTTGGATTCGACGGATTGATCCCGTTGTTTGAAAGCATGTTCGCTTGCACGGGCGAATGCAATGTCTCGCTAACGTCACCGGAGCGCATGCGAGGCTATCAATGGCTGGAAGAATGCTCTCAGGTGATTATCACTGGTGTCCCAGAGGTGAATTTCCCTGACTCTGATGGTGAAGGAAGAGATGACCGCCTTTGAACGACTACATCCTGCCCTCCAACATCACATCGTGAACTCGCTCGGGTGGCGAGAATTGCGAGAAGTGCAGTCGTTGTCGATTGAGGCGTATCTCACTGGGGCTAACCTCGTCATCCTTGCACCGACCGCTGGCGGAAAGACCGAATCGGCGTTCTTTCCGGTAATCTCCCAAATGCTCGACGAATCGTGGTCGGGCATCTCAGTCCTATATGTCAGCCCCATTAAGGCGCTGCTGAACAATCAGGAGCAACGACTCGACAAGTACCTGCGGCTGGTTGGGCGGCAGGCTGCACTTTGGCATGGTGACACACCACAGGGTGAACGAAAGCGAATCATTGCCGAACAGCCCGACTGTTTGCTGACGACCCCCGAATCACTGGAAGTGTTACTGGTATCCCAGAAGGTGGATCACCACCGATTCTTCCAAAATGTGCGAGTTGTGGTGATCGACGAGTTACACGCTTTTGCCAGCGATGATCGAGGCTGGCACCTGCTGTCGGTATTTTCCCGGATTGCACGAATCGCTGGCCGTGACCTGCAACGAATCGGCCTGTCGGCCACCGTTGGCAATCCCGACGAGATGCTTTGTTGGCTGTCATCTGGCTCAGAACGCCCTCAACAAGTTGTCTGGCCAAAGAGCATCGACTCGAAAACTCCCGACGTGCAACTCGATTTCGTGGGCTCGTTGTCCAACGCAGCCAAAGTAATCAGCTTGCTGCATCAGGGAGAAAAGCGGCTGGTCTTCTGTGACAGCCGATCTCGAGTTGAACAATTGGCCGTGTCGCTCCGAGCATACGGCGTGGACACGTTTGTTTCTCACAGTTCATTGGGACTCGACGAACGAAGGCAGGCCGAAGAAGCCTTTGCCCAGCGCCAGAATTGCGTGATCGTGGCGACCAGTTCTCTGGAACTGGGATTGGATGTGGGCGACCTTGACCGAGTGATCCAGATTGACGCTCCGGGAACAGTATCGTCGTTCCTGCAACGGATGGGACGAACGGGGCGTCGAGCCGACACGAACCGCAACTGCCTGTTCTTAGCGACAGGGGAGGAGGGTTTGCTGCGAGCCGCTGCTTTGATTGAACTCTGGCAGCGAGGCTATGTCGAACCCGTTCAGGCACCGCCATGCCCGTATCACATCCTCGCTCAGCAATTAATGGCATTGATCCTGCAAGAACGAGGCATCGGCAGATCACAGTGGTTCTCATGGGTCGAGAAGGTATCTGGTTTCTCCCAAATATCACCGGAGCGTGTGGCCGAACTCGTCGAGTATATGGTCGCCAAGGGGATCTTGTGGAGCGACGACGGTGTGCTGGCTTTTGCTCCCGAAGGAGAAAACACGTTTGGTCGCCGCAATTTCATGGACATTCTCTCGGTGTTTACTTCCCCACCGCTGTTCACGGTGATGTCGGGGCAGAAAGAACTCGGCAACGTCCACGAATCCACCTTCTACAAAAGAGACGAAGGCCCAGCCATCTTGGTACTGGCCGGTCGAAGCTGGAAGACAAAACACTTGGATTGGAGGCGGCGAATCGCCCACGTTGAACCGACTGACGAGAAAGGTCGGTCCCGATGGCTCGGTGAAGGCCAAATGCTCAGTCACGCCGTCTGTCAGAGCATCCGCCGTATCCTTAGCTCGGACGACAATGATCCAGCCTGGTCCCAACGTGCTGTTCAGCGATTAGAAGAGATCCGTGACGAACACCCATGGGTTTCGGAGGGTGCTACAAGCCTCGTACAAATGCCGAACGGCCACATCCATTGGTGGACCTTTGCCGGGGGCATCGCCAACGCACTGCTGGCCGACACACTGAAGCCACAATGCGACGTAAAAGGCGATAACTTGAGCTTGAACTTCCCCACAGCCTCCTCGCTGGAAGCCGTTACCGAATACATCAACGGAATCGAGCCCGATTCCATCCGGCCCATACCCAATATCGACGCCATGGAGAAATTGAAATTCTCTGAATGCCTTTCTCCCGACATCGCCGCTGAAGTTTTCATGTCGAGGTTCGATGACAGGGCGGGAGTAAAGCAGACTATTGAAGAAACTAAGCGTTGCGTAATCCAAAATTCCAATTAGAGCGGTGAAGAAGAATGGAAAATAGAGCGATTGCTGCCGAGCTTAACGCAGATCGTCCAATCACGTCAGCATCAGAAGATCTACTGAGCCGGGGGAGTTTCTGCGAGGCTCTGGCCAATTCGATACGTAACTGGAGTGGTTCTGAAAGTTTGGTGATTGGGTTGTATGGGGCGTGGGGCACGGGCAAAACATCTGTCAAGAACCTAGTGATTTCAAATCTCGATCGAAGTCGCGATGTTTCATCAATCATTCATTTCAATCCGTGGACCTGGTCAGGTGAGGACCGACTTCAAACAGCGTTTTTTGAAGAGATCGGGAAGTCTATTTCGTTAGTGCAAGATGCCCCTGAAGAATTGGCTCAGACCTGGAAGAAATACGCAGCCCGACTAACTCTCGGAGGTACTGCACTCGAACACTTGAAATCTGCTGCGGAGTTCGCCGCTGTGCCCTGGGCACCAATGATCCTCGGTGGAATTTCTGACGCTTTGCGAAAAGCAGGGAGTTTGAGTGAAAAGGCAGCGGACGCCCACGAGGCATCCGGTAGAGAAAACTTAGAAGACCTAAAGCAAAGTCTGGCAGATGAGCTAGCCAAGCTTAGTCGACCAATCCTGCTCGTGTTGGATGACATCGACCGACTCACCGACTCAGAAATCAGGCTACTCTTTCGTTTGATAAAAGCTAACTCGGACTTCCCCAATCTGGTCTTCTTGATGCTATTCGACCGCAAGGTGGTAGAAAATGCCCTCGACGATCAATCTCATTCCGGGCGGGAGTATATGGAAAAGATTGTACAGGTAGGTTTCCACATTCCTGAAGTTCAGCAGATTGATCTCGATCGGCTATTATCGGAAGGGCTTAATGGAATCTTTGGCAGATATTCAGGGGCTATAAAGCTAGACGATCTGCGATGGCATTTAGTCTATTCCTCCGGGCTTAAGTCTTATTTTGATTCGCTGCGCAGGGTTCGGAGGTTTTTGTCTGGCTTCTCTTTCTACCTTGGACTGTTTTGGAATCAAAAATCCCTGGAAGTCGATCCAATTGATCTAATTGCCGTAGAGGCCCTGCGAGTGTTCGAACCTGATCTTTACGCGACGCTTTCGAAGAATCCTCAGATCGTATTCGGGTTGGATCGATCCAAGAGTCTCGCAAATGGAAAATCAAATGATATTGAAGGCCACAGAAATCTTATTGAGAATTGGTTAACCAAGGCGAGTACAGATACACGAGAGGCTGCAGGCGGCGTCTTGCGTGAAATATTCCCCCAGATTGACTCTGCATTGAGAGATCGCGTAGCTGAGAACAGTGAAAAGCCCGACTGGCTTCGTGATTTGCGCATCTGCCATTCACAGATTTTTGATCGCTATTTTACGATGACGATCCCGGAAGGCGATGTTTCCCAAGCGTTGATCGAAGAAGTTCTATCATCGACAAGCGAGAAAAATCGAATCAAGGGCATATTTGACTCAATCAATTCGCCCCGCGATGTAGCGGCGCTACTCAATCGTCTGGAGGTTTATGGATCACAGATTAGTCTGGACGATTCGATGTCTTTCATCACAGCTATTTTTGACATCGGCGAAAAGTTTCAACATGAGTATCCAGGGAGTTTTGACATACCTGCCGACATCTATGCACGGGGCTTGATTCGCGAATTGCTATTCCAGGAGAGCGTCGCCAAGAAACGAGGTGAGCGTTTGCTGAAATGCTTAGAACAGACGACTGGACACTGGATGCCCCTAAGGTTGATATCTATAGAGCAACCTGATGAGGGACAACTTTTAGACGAGCATAGATGTTTGTTTGACGAACGTACTATGCAGATTGCAATAGCATGGGGATTGGAAAAGATCCGCACGCTAGCCAAATCAAATTCACTTACTGGTTTGCGCTTGAGTTTTTACTTGATGCGTTGGCAGCGGTGGGCAGGTGAGCAAGAGCCGCGTGAATGGGCGCGAAACTATATTGATGCAACGCCGCGAAACGCATTCCAGTTTATGGTTGCGTTCGCACGTCACAGCGTGTTCTCTGATGGGACAAATACGCATGCATATTGGGCGTTTTCGCTTCCTGACCTTGAGAAGTTTGTAGATCTTGATCACTTATTCCAACAACTTGCACCATATGCTGAAGAGACCTTAAGTGACGGGTTTCGACAAGATGTAGAGGAGCATAGAGACATATATCAGGCGATCTTGAAGGAAATTCGCTATTATCGCGAGCGCTCACAAGCCACGTAATCTACGTCAGCAGTGATCCGTCGTCTAAGAAGTGTGAGGTTGCAGTGTCCGCTCTCGGTTGGGTCGATTTTTCGTCAGAGTATCGTGAGAAAGTCAAGTCGGTCATCGACTTGCTCTCCACTCCCGGTGTGAGCGATGAACTGGGAATCGGAGTCATTCGTGATTCGTTCTCTGACTCACTTTTTTCCGGCATTTCGACGATCCAAACTCGGGCAAAATACTTCCTCACGGTTCCCCGCATTTTCAATGACTATGAAAAGCTGCCTGCCCACAAGCGGCGGCGACGAAAGTTGGCGGACTACCTTAACGATCACGAAAACCAGTGCATGGAGTGGTTAGTCGAAAACCATCTGGATGATCGGCAAGATGGAATCATCGGAGAGTCTTTTGCCAACAAGCAGGGCGAAGTGCAACGAAAGCCATCGTCTACGAAAAGCCATGCTTGGCCTTACCGGAGGACATGCGAGCCATTAATGAGACGCTAATCCAACAGACTGGAAGGAACGAACTGGTTCGACGGAGATTCCTGCAGGCGACATACCATGCGTCTAAGGAATTGCTGATCCGCAAATGGGAGCCGGAGGATGAGCATGAGCCAGCGTTCTGAAGCATCGACAATCCGGTATTACGACGACCACGCCCAGGAATACGTCAGTGCCACTGCGGGCATAGACATGGAAGCGCTGTATCGGCCTTTCCTGGAATTTGTGCCCGAGGGCGGCACAATTCTGGATGCCGGTTGTGGATCAGGACGTGACGCCAAGGCGTTCCTTGATCGGGGCAACCGCGTTAGGGCCATCGATGCTTCGGCAATGATGGTCGAAGCGACATCGCGTCGAACCGGCCAGCCGGCCCAAAGACTGCGATTTCAAGAGCTTCATTCAAATGATGAGCTTGATGGTATTTGGGCATGTGCGTCGCTGCTACATGTCCCTTTGGCCGAACTCGACGACGTGCTTTCGAGATTCGCTAATGCCCTTCATCCTGGCGGCATCTGCTACCTGTCTTTCAAAGAGGGAGTCGGAGAGCGAATGGACGGCGACCGTCTTTTCGTAGATTTCACCGAGAATAGCTTGCGTGACAGGCTGAGGCGACAACCTTCATTCGAGATCGTGCGGACTTGGATTACAACCGATTTTCGTCCCGGACGAAGTGAGCGATGGGTAAACGCCCTGGTCAGAAAGGTGGAGGCAGAACGCGGCAATGATTGAACTCACCAACATTTCTGATCTGCCCAACGCGCCAGCCGTGTACGCCATGTTTGGTGGGTCCGGAAGGTTGCGATATGTCGCCTATGTCGGCCTTGGAAGCAAATTGCGTGGCAGGGTCGAGCCGCACCTTGTTCGACGAGACAGCAGCGTGACAACCGGCGTTTCTGCTGTCAGCCTGAATCCGGATTTTGTCACGGAAGTCCAGTGGTGGGAACACCCGAAGTTCGGGAGGCAAGACGCTCTAGAAGCCGCCGAACTCGTCGGTTTGGATGTACTGGAACCTGCACTCCGCAGTCGCGGCGGCATCACGGATCGAGCGAAGCAGTTGTATCAGGACAGAACTTTCCGCGAAGAAATGACAGCACTTTTTTCCGGCAAGGCCACAGGTAGATTGCCGATCCGATCCCTGAATCAAGCCTGGGAGCAGATTGATGAATTGAAAGATCGCATACGCCGGATAGAGGAGCATATTGATAATTTGAGATGATGCGAGCTTCGATTGAGGGATCTAAATTTCTGGAAAGACGTAGGGAGTCGACATGACCGACGTAACTCGAATCCTTCAGGCAATCGAGGACGGGGATCCCAAGGCCGGTGACGAGTTGCTACCACTTGTCTATGCTGAGCTGCGACAACTTGCCACCAGAAGACTTTCGCAAGAGCGCCCAGGGCAGACGCTACAGGCAACCGCGTTGGTACATGAAGCTTGGATAAAGCTGGCTGGCGCAGAAGGTGCGAGATGGGATTCCCGCGGCCATTTCTTCGCTGCAGCGGCGGAAGCAATGCGGCGGATTCTAATCAATCGGGCTCGCGATAAGGGAAGGCTCAAGCGTGGTGGAGGCCAAGACAGAATCGATCTGGATAAGATTCAGCTCGCCCTCGACACCCCCGATGCCGAGCTGGTGGCACTGCATGAGGCTCTTGAGGAATTGGGCCAAGTGGATGCCGAATCCGCCAAGTTGGTCGAGCTCAGATTCTTTGCCGGGCTCAGTCATGGGGAAGCAGCCCGAGCACTTGGAATCCCTCGACGCACAGCGGATCGCTACTGGGCCTATGCTCGTGCCTGGCTGGCTTCCAGGCTCTCCGAGTAGATTTCAGAGATTCGAGAAAATATTCTCAAAAGCCCGGCGCAAATCCAGCGCGATTGGGGCATTAGACTGAAAACTTAGTGCGATTTTCTAAGGAATCTATATATGGACCAGTCACAGCGGGCCAGAGAAATCTTCCTGAAGGCCTTGGAATGCGATTCGCCCGCGGAACTTAGCGCACTCCTGGATGTAGAGTGCGAAGGTAATCTGGAGTTGCGTAGTGAAGTTGAGCTTCTGCTGAAGGGGCACGAGCTTGCGGGGAATTTCTTGGGCGGTCATCAAGCGGGAGGCGAAACAACTCTTACGAATGCTAAGACCGGCACCACGGTCGGCGAACAGATTGGCAACTACAAGCTGTTACAGCAAATTGGAGAGGGCGGTTTCGGAATTGTCTACATGGCTGAGCAGGTGCGCCCCGTACAGCGAAAGGTCGCACTCAAGGTCATTAAGCCGGGCATGGATACGAAAGAAGTCATCGCTCGTTTCGAAGCTGAGCGTCAAGCTCTGGCAATGATGGATCATCCTAGTATCGCTAAGGTTCTAGACGCTGGGACTACGGATGCGGGAAGACCTTTCTTCGTAATGGAGCTTGTGAAAGGGATTCCGCTGACAGATTTCTGTGACGCAAATCGACTTTCGACGGACAAACGTCTCGAACTATTTGTCGAAGTTTGTAAAGCAATCCAGCACGCCCATCAGAAAGGCGTTATACACCGCGACATAAAGCCATCTAACGTGCTGGTTACGTTGCACGACGGGAAGCCGATCCCCAAAGTCATCGACTTTGGAGTAGCTAAAGCCATAGCTCAGCAGCTGACGTGCAAGACTCTTTTCACACAATACGGGCAGATGATTGGGACGCCGCAGTACATGAGTCCTGAGCAGGCCGAGATGAGCGGCCTGGACATCGACACTCGCAGCGACATCTATTCGCTAGGAATCTTACTTTACGAGTTGCTTACCGGAACGACACCGCTTGATCCCAAAATATTGAGGCAGACCGCTTACGCCGACCTGCAGAAGTTGATTCGTGAGGATGAGGTCGTTAGACCCTCACGGCGTCTCAGCTCACTGGGGGAGCAATCAGCCATTATTGCAGTTGCTCGAGGTTCGGATCCGAAGTCACTTTCAGCGTCGATTCACGGCGAACTCGACTGGATTGTAATGAAAGCCCTGGATAAGGATCGTGAGCGTCGCTACGACACCGCAAAGGGCTTCGCGCTAGATGTTGAACGCTATCTGGCTAATGAACCAGTTGCAGCCTGCCCGCCCTCTACTCTCTATGGCTTAAAGAAACTTTTAGCAAAGTATCGGCAAGCGATGATCGCTGCTTCTGCTTTATTCTTAGTCTTACTCGTTGGCCTGGCTGGAACACTTTGGATGTGGCGTGCAGAAAGTATCGCCCGGAACAAAGCACAAGAGAGTGAAAGAAAGGCTGCGAAATCGAAGTCCGACGCGGAAGACCAGAAATCTATCGCTATCCGGCAACGAAAGCTTGCGGAAGAAGAGAGAAAGTCAGCCCGCATGGCAAATTACGAGCTAACGGTAGAGACTGCCTTTAATGCTTGGAATTCCAAAAGTCTAAACCGCCTGACGGGTCTGCTCGACGGATGGCGACCTTTGGAAAATGAGCCAGACCTGCGGGGGTTTGAATGGCGACTCCTTGAAAGATTTCGAGAGGATTCCCGTCCCGGCGGTAGCGGTCAGTTCACCAAGCAATTTGAGTCAGGCGTGACGGTGGCCAAATTCTCACCCGTCCACAATTTGCTGCTCCTAGGATTTGAAAACGGAGAGATCTTCATCAAGGACTTGAATACACTTGTCGAGTTCCCGTTGCATGTTGGGGGAGATCAAGTCACTTACGTTCTGTCAGCAGACTTCACTCCAGACGGAAGGACAGTGGTTCTCGGATGCAGTAGTGGGCAGGTATCATTCGTGCAATTCTGGCGTATTCAGCCGGAAAGGTTAGAGTTGGCGACGATTCTAGGCCAGAAGAGGTTGGATTGCACACTCGAAACTATTGAAGTTGGTAACGCGTGCGTCGCGATTGGCAATCGTGATGGCACAACGGGTGTATTCCAGCTAGACCCTTTCAAGCCATTGTTCACCCTGAAAGGCTGGCATCCAGTCTATTCGCCGAGGGAAGACTTGATCGCAACATGTTCGCATTGGAGTGACGCTCAGCCATCGATCAAGATCTGGGACGCCAATTCAGGAAAGCTTGTGGCGAAAGCCCGAACCGAGACGCAGCCCCAAGCAATCAGCTTTGCCGACGAAAATAGTATCGTATTTGGTGACTGCAGTGGAACGCGAATATACACACTTGATGCGACCCTAACAGAGTTACGACCTTCGCGCATTCGCTGGCAAAGAATCACTACTAGCTCGGCCATGGATAATATGATTGCATTAGCAGGTGGTGATGACGGTGCGGTTACGATTGTAGACAGTCAGACGTATCTCGAGATAGCTCGTTGCCTTCATCCAACAAGAGTTTCCGCGACGGACTTTTCGCCCGACGGGAAATCCCTGGTTAGTGGTGACGAGGACGGATTTGTAAAACTCTGGAACTTGTCAAATTTGACTGAAAAAACAGTCTCTTGTCTGCCTCACTACTTCTGCTCCTTTGATATTTCCGATGCCATGAGCATGGTTGCAATGCCAGAGGACGGAAACACGATACGGCTTTGGAATTACGAAGACGGCTCGAGTACGCTTTTGGGAGAAGATGCCGGTAAAGGTGCACACAAAGGCGTTGTGACTGGACTTGCTTTTTCCAACGATGATGCTTCGCTTTATTCGTCAAGCCTGGATGGTAACGTGCGTAAGTGGGATTTAGATTCCAGGATCTGCACTGACGTGTTTGAGGGCCACGAAAACGCATGGTCGGTTTCGGAATCTCCTGACGGAAAATGGTTAGCATCAGGCGGTCTGAACAAGTGCTTTCTTTGGAATCTAGATACGAAAGAAAAAACCTTGCTTATTGATGATCCAGATTCGTACTTTGAGTCT
>JANSWS010000431.1 GCA_024743355.1 bacterium | reverse complement strand
TGCTTCCTGCAAGCCATGGCCAGATTCCTTTCTGACTGAGTGTTTCAGTTGGGTGGGTGAGGAATCTGGCCTTTTTTCATATCTCCATAAATGTGAAAACCCCAACTTTCCCTCAGAAAAAATGCTGCACAGCGTTGCCTTTGCTGGCTACCTGGACGATGTCAACGTTTGGGCGGCGGCGCTCACCTCTCTTCAAGTCTTCGCCCTGGCAAACGGATCGATGACACCCTTCTACCAGTTGGGCTCAACTCCCGATGGCGGCTCGCATTCGGCAAACGTCAACGGCCCATACTCCGTTGTTGAGGACTTGGATTTCGGAGTGGACGAGTTTCAAGCGATCCGAGGAGCAACTCGTGGCAACTTCCTACAGAGCAACGGTACTCTAGATCCGAACGCTGAGCCACTAGCGAACCGAATGCTGACCTTGCGAGACAGCAACAATCGCGTCGTCGCAACCACGCAATCCCAGGCTGATGGCAGCTTTTTTTTTCCTGGTGTGCCCACGGGGACATATACGATCGAACAGTCCGAGCAAGCGGGCTGGCAACAGACTGCACCCTTGGTACCCAACTTTCAACTATCAGCCGGCACAACGCTCCAGCTTAATTCACCAACAGCGATATCCATGGCATCGGGAGATTTTGATCAGGATGGCACCGTTGATCTGGCATTCGTTTATCCAGATCAGGCTATGGTGCGAGTCTACTGGCAGCCGGGAGTTTCAAACTCCTACACGAGTTATCCATTACCTCTGGCCAATTCGGTGAAAATCGTGGCTGCTAATATTCGCGGTAACGGACTTCAGGATCTAGCGGTCCTGGACAAGTCCGGAACGACGATACTTCTTGCAAACCAAAAGGCTGCAGGGGCGGAGCGATCAAATCTGTTTCAGATCTCCACTATTTCCAATTGGTCTCTCCCCTCGTCGGTGGCGCCTGTGAGTGCGATGATCGGTGACTTTGACGAGGATGGTCGTGAAGATCTGATTGTGCAGTACAACAGCTTGACGTCGTCCGCATCCGACGGCTTCGCTTTGCTGCCCGGCTCGTTCGCCAAAGCAACCACTTATAGCATACCAGGAAGCTTGGCCGTGGGATATTTGAATAGTGATCGTTATCTGGACGTCGCGGTGAACAGCGGCAACGAGCACATCAACTTTCTATATGGGGACGGGAATGGGAGGTTTCCGAACTCCGACGTTTTCCCTTCGGACGCTACCCTTAATGACCTCCAAGCCGACGGTCCGCTTGCCATCGCCGACATAAATAGCGATGGAGTACCGGACATTGTTTACCCAGGCCAGGTCTATGGCCAGTACAACATCGAAGGACTATTCCTGGACGGCAGCGTAATTCCCAACACGGGGTTTGCTGTTTTTCTGGGATCTCCCGTTCCAACGCTGCGGGTTGGGGTGACGGATCTGGATGGCGACCTGCGGCCGGATTTGGCGGTGCTGCCATTGGACGATAACGGAGTGCATGCTCAGTTGCTGCACGTGCTGACCAACAATGGATTGGGGACCGTTTATTTCAATGATGCCGAACTCTTTGGTCCCAACAACGTCAACCTAATCGACCAATTGTTTACTGATCTGAATGATGACGGCTTAACCGATGTTGTATTGCTGGGGACAACCACCTCGGGTTCTTCAAACGCTTATATCTTCCTGAACCAGACGACCAGCGACCGACGGATCACCGTACCGTTGGGCGCTGACGTTGGATCGGACGACAACATCTTCATCAGTGGACAGGTGACTAGTATTCTTGGGGTAGTCTACGACGACGGCGACGGCAATGGCCTTCGGACGGCTAGCGATCCGGGGCTGTCAAACTCACTGGTTTACCTAGACCTGAACCGCAACCAGGTCTTGGACGCGGCGGAACCTCAGACTATCACTCGCGCTGACGGCTCTTTTGCGTTCACGAATGTGCCTGATGGCACGTACGATGTTCGCCTCGCACCTGAGCATGGCCGCGTGCCAACCGGTGACGGTCTCGCATCTCGCGAGGTGACGGTACGAAACGGCTCGCCCCTACAGCCTTACGCCTTCGAGTTCGGAACAGCTCAGGCGCTGCTCAATCCGCTTCCGGACGTGACTCTCGAAGAAGGAGCACGCTTCTCCGTGGCGCTAAGCCGTACGTTGGAAGGGCAAAGCCGGCAGCTTCTATTTAGCTTGGAAATGAACGCTCCCACCGCAGCTTCCGTGGACAAGCGAACAGGGTTGTTTAGCTGGGACCCGAGTGGTGATGAAGGGCCTGGCATTTATTTCCTTACGGTCTGGGTTCAAGATCAAGACGTTCCCAGCATGCAACAGTCGTACCCGTTCACGATCACCATCGTACCGACCACTCCACCCACGATCTCGTTGTCGCCATCAACAGCACCTGAGAACTTATCGGGACTGACGATAGGAAATTTATCCGTCAGCGGACCGGGCATTTTGGCGGACGGCTTCATAGTCAATGATGAGCGGTTCGAAGTTCAGGGGAATGCCCTTAAGCTGAAGCCTGATGTTGCCCTGGACGGTCAGCAAGAGGCGTCCGTATCGATCGAGGTGACAGCGTATAATTCCGGCAAACCAGTGCTGTCTCAGACTGTTGTTATCAACGTCCTGCCCAATCCTTTTCCATGGCAAAACCGGGTTAACCATCTCGACAGCAACAGCGACGGATATGTCTCACCAATCGATGTTTTGGTGATTGTAAATCTGCTCAATATGCCTTACTCATTGTTGACCCCCACGTTGCGGTTGCCACCATGGCGGTCAGCCGAAAGCGAGCTAGCCTACTTTGATGTCAACGGCGACTCGTATGCCACGGCCATCGACGTGCTGAACATCATCAACTTTTTGAACGACTCTGCCGCCGACGCCGAAGGGGAAGGGGAAGGGCCGTCGGTTCGCTCATCATTGGATCCGGCGACTGCGGATCCTTCCGAAATAATGTCCCCGAACTTTCCCTTGCCACTTAAGTCTGAAGTCTGGGCCGACGAATTTCGGTCCTCGCAAGGCACGGACGCCATGGTTGACCTGCCCTTGATGCATGCAGACGAACTGTACGGTACGGACCAATTTCTGCTTTGGGACCACGCTATGGAGCAGTATTTGGACGATTCGCTGAATGCCGGCTCCGCCAACTGGCGGGAGGAAGAGCCCATATCGTCTCTTGTGTACGGCCCACGAAAGTACCTCAGTGGGATTCATTCTAAAGCTAGGTTTAGCAATCCAAGGTTCAATTAGTTCCTCACAGCTATCAGAACCTGGGGCCCACCACCCTTCAATCGCAGGACTTCATCCCGGAGTCGGAACTAAGAGCTGGAGTGGGTTCCACGGGTGCGGCTTCTTCTGGCAGTTCAGCTGCGTCGGGTGAACAGCCTGAGCCGGAACCAGCGGAACCGCCGCTGTTAATATTGACCATCACACCCTGAATGGCGATGCCAGCCGGTCCGATGTCGATAAACCCACCGGGGCCGACCAATGACAGCTGTATGCCAGCTTCGATAATCACCTTGGCGCCGGCGGCAATATGTACTTCTCCCGCCGGGCCAGCCTGATGGGCAATTTTCCCATCGACTTTGGTCTGCCAGTCACCGCCGACTTGTGTTGACAAATTGCCCTTGATTTTCTCATTGTGCTGACCGTCCACCGTCAAGTTGTGGTTGCCGCCGACAGACTCTAGCCGATTATTCTCCACAACCAAGTGCAGGTGGCCGCCGGACTGTGCATCTCCTTTACCGACCATCAGCTGCATATTGCCTTCGATATGCTCCACGTGATTGCGTTTGATATTGAGGTGCTTGTCCTGGTAAACGAGTTCGCGTTGATCACCACTTTTCTGCCCATCCTGTTCTTGCCCGATGATCTGATGGCGATCTCCGTGAATGATCGTCTTGGAATCTTTTTTGACTCGCACGTCCATGTTTCTTTCAGCATGCAAGTAGAGCTGCTCTTGACCGTCCTGGTCATCGAACATCAATTCATTGTGCCCGTCGCCGCCTTTCGTGCTGTTGGTTTTGATATAGGTCTTTGTCTTTTCGAGGGGCAGTTTGTAGTGTGGCGGCTGCTCTTCGTTGTAGACCGAACCGGTAATCAGCGGCCGGTCCGGATCGCCGTCGAGAAAATCGACCACCACTTCCTGGCCAATTCTGGGAATCGCCACGAAGCCCCACTTCTTCCCGGCAATGCTATGGGAGGTACGAATCCAACACGAGCTTGTTTCCAGTGAACGCTTGCTGAACGGGTTGCTTTGCGTCTTCTTATTTTGGACTTCACGGTCCCAATGGAATTGAACCTTTACGCGGCCATACTTATCGCAATAGATTTCTTCGTTTTCTGGCCCCGTAACAACCGCGGACTGCATGGCGGCTACGGGTTTGGGCGTCACGCGAGCTGGTCGAAACGGTGTTTCGGCTTTGATACCGCGGAACGTGTTGGAATATTCGACGCCGCCCACTTCGGCCCCGCTGGCATAGGCCCCACTCACATGGCCTCGGTGCGAGATTCCCACAATGACGTAGATATTTCCCTTTTCATCAGGTGGAACCTGCTTGTCAAATTGAAACTTCCCACCTACGGCAAAGGACCGACAGCTACTCGCTCCGGTAGCCTGGTCAAAGGCTAGCTCTTCTTCCTCCATCCGCACCTTGGCCAACGACTTGCCATCGCTGACTTCCGAGTATTCACCTGGAAAGTCGTACTTTTCCAATGGTTTCATCGCATCTGCCTGCAACACGGTCTTCTCGTCCGTCATCAAGTTGCTGCCAGGCTTCTTGAAGTCATAGTCAGTCTGAGACCATTTCCCAGCGACGAATTCGTAATCATGCCGCCAGTCAAAGACATGGTCATGGACGAACTCGGACTCTTGTCGGGTGGGCGCAAAGTTAACCTTACTTTCGCTCAAATCAAAATAGGCACCCACGTTATCCGCGATGATCAATCGGTCGCACTGCTGTTCATGGCGGAAATAGTAGAAGATTCCAAACTGTTCCATGAGTCGCGATAGAAAGTTGAAGTCTGTTTCCCGGAATTGGACACAGTATTCCAACTTGGGGTAATTGCCCCGCAGATCCTTGGTCTCGAAATTGCTGATGCCTTGGTCGCCTAGCACTTTCTCAATGATCTGTTTGACTGTCATATCTTGAAAGATGCGGCAATCGCTGGTTTGTGTCAGCAGCCATAGCGAGGGCACGAGTTCAGCTCGATAGACCGTTCCGCCCTCTTCGGCAAAGTCGGCGGAAAAGCGGCTGATGATGCCGCTGATGTATCGCTGCTCCTGCCCGTCGGGCATGAGTATACGAATGGCGGCTTGCTTACCAATGATCTTCTTGGCATCGATGGACTCTCGGCCGGATCCCATCCGCAAGCTGTAGGAAAAGAGCCGCGACATCTCCTCACGGCCGGAAAAGGAGATCAAACGAAGGTCTTCCGTAAGACCTTCCACGGCAATGAGGCGTTGCTCCTGAGACATAATCCGGCCCTAACGCGTTCTGTGAATCCAACAAAGAGACAGACAGCAAAGGAAGCTAAGGCTCGGCCGGTGAGGCCTGGGCTAGTCTGATAAACCAGTTCCTCTGGCAAAGTCAGGCCAAGCTCGTAGCCAAATCGGACAGCCCCACCCTTAGCTGGACAGCGCCACTTTCGATAAAGCTCCTGGCAATTCCTTGGTTAACCGTGATAACACGATTTCCAGCTAAGTGGTGCCTAAGCCCTTCGAAAACCGGGGCTAACGCCCATACGGCTAATCGAATGTGGCGCTGTCGGACTGACAATCCGTTATCGGCCCAAATGGCAATCGGTTGCGTGCTATTGCCAAAAAAGAGTCGCATTGTTTTGAGGTCAAGCCGGCGAAAACATCATCTGGCTGAGTCAGCCCGAGTCCCCGCAATTATCAAGGCTCTTCTTGGACTCGTCGCCTCGTCCACTACCCTCAAATTGAACTGGAACAAAGCACTAGCCGATCGACGCTGCTATCCGAAACGCACCTAACTGGACAGCGCCACTTTCGAAAAAGCTCCTGGCAATTCCTTGGTTAACCGTGATAACACGCTTTCCGGCTAAGTGGTGCCTAAGCCCTTCGAAAACCGGGGCTAATCGAACGTGGCGCTGTCCAGCTATGCTTCCCAGAAGCTCGGGCCGTACTTCAGGGCCAGCATGACAACGATGGCCACAAAAGCGGCCGTTCCTAGCAGCGCGAACATATTTGCCACTGCGTTCAATTGTGTGTCGCGGTGCCGAGCAGCCGGAGCCCATTCCAACTCGCCTTCCTGCTGAATACTTTTCATGAACACGCTTTTGACAAAAGCCTGTCGCGAGGAATCCTTTCCTGCGGCAGCAAAGTAACAACCGCTGAAGAGAAATTGCTCGTGAGCAAGATGACCGTCGATCTGCGGATCAAAGCCAAATCCCTTGGCCAGTACGGCCCTCAAATTCTGGGCAAAACGACCGCGAATGCGGCATAGCAGCATGAACAGCCGCGAATTGTAACGTTGCTTGAGCGCATTCTCTTCCTGAAACAACATGTAGATCCAGTCCTCAAATGCTCCCACGGCATG
>JANSWS010000071.1 GCA_024743355.1 bacterium | reverse complement strand
GGGAGTCTATGAGTTACCGCCCATCATCCGGCAAGACGAGCTGTTCGCGGAGAACATGCGTCTCGTCGCGCTGGCGATCCGATCAGGAGAAGCGAGGGCGCAGTCCGAAGCAATGAAAGGCGACAAGGATGAAGGCAGCGACGGGGTCGAGTAGGTGGCATCAGATCCAGGCCGACGCGGCCAAGGTCGAGACGGAAGAAGGTATCGAGATCATCGCCAAGAAGTACAACGTCACCAGCGAGACGGTACGGCGAGTGAAAGACTTCGACTTCGAGCGATTTGATCGGGTCATGGCTCAGTGCATGGTCGATCTACTCAACGGGCGGCGGGACCGAGCCGTCGATCGCATGAAGCTCTACGACTTCCGCATCGAGCGTGAACGTCTGAGTTACGAGACGCTGGTCAGCACGGTGTTCGCGGTGCCAGTCGCCGAAACGCTCATGCGCGAAGGCTACCGGAATCTGGGCTCATTGATCCCGCTCAGCCGCGAGGATCTTCTCAAGTTTAACCAGATCGGCGAGCATTCCTCCGACAAGATCCTCAAGGTCGTCGATAGGATTCGACCCAAGGCCCGCAAAAAGGCCGGGGTCGTCGACACAATTATGGAGTTCTCCGGTCGTTAAGGGTGGAAGAAATCATCCCCCGTTACGAAAGGAGGCCCTACGATGGCCCATCAATTAAGAACTAACGACAGCATGTTGGCCGTTGGCGAAAAGCCCTGGCACGGACTCGGTGTTACGCTTCCTACTCCACCCGCTACCGGCGAAGAAGCCCTTCGCATTGCGGGGCTCGACTGGACTGTCAGTCGCGAACCGCTGTTTCTCGGCACGGGCCAGCGAGCCGTCATCGACGGTGCGGTCAGTCGCAGCAATGACGGCCAGTACGCGGCCATCGTGCTCGACTCGGACGAGCCGGGATTCAAGGAAGTCCTGGGAATCGTCGGACCCAGCTACGAGCCCTACCAGAACCACCAAATGGCGGAACTCTTCAATCCGCTGATCCAAGACGGTCGCGTGACCATCGAAACCTGCGGCTCCCTGTTCGGCAAGCGTCGAGTCTGGATGCTCGCCAAGTTCACTCGCGAGGACATGGAGATCGAAAAGGGCGACTCGGTCGCCAGCTACCTGCTCGCTGCCCACGGGCACGACGGTGGCTTCGCCATGCGGTTCGGGTACACGCCCGTGCGCGTTGTCTGTAACAACACCTTGTCCTTCGCCTGCGAGGATCACAGGTCGCATCTGGTGAAGTGCCTGCATACAAAGAACCTGGAAGAAAACCTGGAGGTTCTGCGAGACAGCATGGTCGAAGCGGAAGAGATGTTCGCTCTCGCTGCCGACCAGTATCGCTTGCTGGCCTCTCGCGGTGTCAGCCGAGCGGATCTCCGCGAGTACGCCCGGATCATCATCGAGGCGGATAAGGACGACAAAGAATGGACCACGGGCCAGAAAGACAAGATCGGCACGATCGTCGGCGCCGCGATGGAAGGTCGGGGCAACTCAGGTAAGAACTGGTGGCACGCCTACAACGCTGTCACCGAGTGGGTTTCCTGGAGCAAGGGAAGCAAGAAGGACAACCGCTTGGACTCGGCTTGGTTCGGAGAAGGCAAGCGGGTTTCTGAGCGGGCACTGGATCTCGCTTTAGAGATGTCCGCCTAAAAGGTGTCACGCCGTGGCAGACCCCCCGTCATAAAAAGTGTGGCGGGGAGTCACGATCGCTCAAGGGGGAGCGATGGCACTGAGGCCAAGGATGAAACACAACCGAGGGAGCGGGGGCACGACGCCCGCCCAAAAGGATTTGGGGTCACTTTCCGGGTTGGTGGTAGTGAGTTAGCCACGGCTCACTGCCACCCCTTTTGATCTGGCGGTGAAATGTCCGAAGGCTCTGATGCAAATGCGGACGCAGGTCGCTGTGGTGGCGATCGAGAGTAGCCGAGAGACGCTTTAAGCGTGATGGGTAAGCCGGTAATTCTTCAAATCTGGGGCAAGCAGATTGAGCCTAATGGGTACATACAGGGCGACCGCGTCCGTCCTGCCGGAATCACGCAAGACGCACTTTTGAACACCGTCGAAGGAGGATCGGATGAACTGGCGAGACAGGAAGCAAGCGGTCGCTCTAAGGCACGCCCGCAAGAAAAGCAGGCAGCATCACAGGCCGAAGCTCCGCAAGGGACACGCGGCACACTCGAAGAAATTCGATGAGCAACTCGACCTGGGAATGGGACTGCTCTTCGGATTGTTCGGCAAGCTCGGAGGAAAGAGCTGATGAAACCCACGGAAGCATTCAACGTCCTCAATCAGAAAGCAGGAGGCAGGCTCACGCTCGATCGAGTCGATCATCTCGACCGCTTCCATATCACCTACGCGAACTGGGGCAAGTCGTTCCTGATTAGCTACAGCGGAGTGCTCGAAAAAACAGGAACGAAAGACGACGAGGGGCGGGACGTTGTCCGCAACACCCCGGCGTCCGAGTGGCTCACCGCAGTGGCCGAAGGCAAGGTTCGCATAGACGACGGAACTATGGTCGATCGAGCTTCGCCATTAGCGCATGGGTAAGCACGTCAATAAGTACAAGCCGTCCATTCTCGCGGCCAAGTGCAGCAAGACTTGGCTGCATTCCAAAACCATCCCCCTCCGCGAGCAGCGGCACATGCTCAGACTGCATCAAAGGGGATGGACGCTAGAGCAGATTTCTCAGCTCTACCCCGACACACATCCGGCCCATATCGGGTCGCTTATCAAGATGGGGATTCCATGGGTCGATGTGGCCGACGAGAAACGTCGGTGCCCGAACTGTGGACGGAAGATCCTCACCGAAAAGTGCATCGCATGTTGTGTCGAAACGGGAGAACTTTTGTGAGCAACAGCACCCAGATCAACGACCGGATTCAAGGCCGAGCGGTCGCGGCGGAAGTCATCGCCGAGTATTTGTCCGGCGAATCAGAAGCGTGGCAAGAAGGCTTCCTGCGGGAATGCAAGCGCGTTGCCAGCGAGAAAATACCGGGCGCTTCGGCCCCGGTCATGAATGACCACCAAGCCGAAATCTTCGAACTGGAAGTCATGAAGTTCGGCAAGCACGCCGGACAAACGATCGCGGAAGTCCCGATCCAGTACCTGACTTGGCTGGTCGATGCACAGATCAAGCTCAGAGCCTATCTGGCCAGTGCTCGGGGTCAAAAGCGAATAGAGCAAGAGGGGTAATCCAAGCAAGGCAAGGCAAGGTAGGCGGGTTTCGGCCCGCCTTTTTCATGCGCGGTTGGCAAAGTAGGGTACTCGCAAAGGAGTAGCCCATGACCGTCGATCGCGATGTTCTCTTTCGCCTACAGCTCGTCAGCGACCCGAAAAACGCAGCCGCCCTACGCCAATTGTCCAATGAGGTCACGGGTGCACTCAAAAAGGTCGAGGGCTCCGTGGCCACCGTGGGCGATACGGCTACCAAAGTCGGTAAGCAGATCCCCACCGACTCGCTCAAGGAGTACGAAGAAGGGCTGGAGCGGATCAAAGGACTCGGGGAGCAGCTAGGCAAGCCAACCGGGGGCGGACTCCCTGAGCAGCAAAAGAAAGCCAAGGACTCTACAGCGCAACTGATCGCGACTCTCGAAAAGCAAGCCTCTGCCTTGCAGAAGATCCAGGGCGAGGCTGACACGCTAAGCCGTGGGCTGTCCTCTGGCTTCCGCGACATCGCGTCCAAGGCCGAAGAGTCCGCGTCCGCCGTCGGACAACTCGCTTCCGGTATCGCATTCCTGTGGGCTGACTCGGAAGACGCCAAAGAACTGGTCGACACGCTCCTGAAGATCAAAGGAACCGCCGACGTGGTCCTGGGGTCATTCAAGACGTTCTCGGGAGCCATCCAGGTGTTCTCCCTGCTCAGGGAACGCGGGGAAAACCTCACGCGGCAACAGCAGCTCCAGACCGAACAAGCCAAGTTGGCTCGCCAAGCGGTCGCTAACTACGTCGAGTGGCTCGACCGCGAGGGGATCGCACTCACGGAAGTCACGGGCGGCAATAAAGTCCATGCGGCTCAGCTCAGAAACGCGGCCAATGAAGCCCGAAAGGCGGCCAAGGCCGAAGAGGATCTGGCAAGAGCCCGGACAAAGGCCGATCAAGCTCGCAGCCTGGGTGGCCGTATTGGAGCGGGAGCACCGCGAGCACCCAAGCGCGGTCGCGGTCTGGTCGGAGGCGTGGCCGCCAGCCTTGGAAGCGAAGCCATCTTCTCAGCAACAGGCGGGGGGCTGACAGGACAGCTTGGACAGCTCGGGCTCGACTCACTGTTAAGTGGCGGGATCGGCAAAGGCGGTCTGGCAGCAGGCGGGACGGTGGCACTGAGCGCTGCGTCCATCGCGGCCCTCGTGGCCGGTATAGGCTCACTCGGTAAGACCATCGTCGACGGCTTCCGGGGCAAGGGAGAAGGATTCGGAAACCTGTTCTCGATGACTCGCGGGATATCCGGCCGCGCCGATCAGTTCCTCGGACTCGATACCGCAAATGCCCGACTGGCCGACTCGATCGACGCCGTCACAAGAGCATCGGAGCGGCTAACCGCAGCCAAAGAGAAGGAATATCAAGCATCGGTACAGGCCACCTTGGCCCTCATGAAGGAGCAGGGGGCTCGCCAAGTGCGTGATGAAGCTCGATCCAATGCGTCTACCCTGCGTGGGCTCGCGGTCGATACAGGGGCTCTCACGGGACGACAGGCGGCTATCCAAGATCAGGTTGCGGCGGCTCGCGAACTGGAACGATCCATGAAGGCTATCGCGGATTACGAAGCCGGTCGGGCATCGGATGAAAAGACCTACTTGGACGCCCTGGAACGGGCTCGGGCTCTCCAGCAGGAAGTGGTCGGCGCTCAGCAAAGGCAGATCGCGGCGGTTCGCCAAGAAGCCCAAGAACGCCGTGCAGCCAACGACGAAGCGATCCGCGGCGCACAGCAGCGGCTGCAAGCTCTCGATCAAGAGATCCAAAAGACGCGGGACGTGGGCAAGGCCGCACAAGACCGACTGCTCTCCGGTGCCGAACGCTTCGCTGCCTTGTCGCAAAAGGATCAGCGGCGCGTCATCGACGCCCAGCGGAAGGCCCAAGCCGGTCAGGCCGGAAGCCTGTCCAAAGAAAATCAGGACTTGCTGGCCAGCATCGGTACGCAGAATGCCACCAGTGCGGTGCGGCAAGCTCGCATCGCATCAGCTCGACAGGCTGGATTCTTCCAGGTGTTCGGGGGAGCCGAGCAAGGGCAGATCGCCCAGTCTCAGGCCCAGGTCAATCGGGCTCAGCAGCAGAAGCTGCAAGCCCAGATCGAGATCAACAATCGCCAGCAGGTGAACGTCCAGATCGAGCAAGACGAGAACCGGCTGGCCAAGATGATCGCCCAGCGGATCGCCCAGCAGCTCGCCGGCAGAACGGATTTACTCGGACGTAAGGTTGCCGAAGAGTACCAAAAGCAGCAGGGCGACTTCCTGCAAGCCGAAAAGCAAAGACGGTCCCAAGAACGCAATTCGCGGCCATCCTAGTTGCCAGACAGTTCTTTCAGCCGAGCACGGGCGTCCTTCACGTTTTGCTCGGCTTCCTCGACCCACTGGCGGCGAGTGGTCAGCATGTAATCAGCATCGGGGGGCTTGGTGGGCATCCGACGCACCGATTCGAACAGATCATCCAGAGCGGCCTGTTCTTCCTTCAGCTCGGATTCGGCTACCGCAAGGGCTGCCCTTGCCTTTTCGATCTCAACCAGAGCCGACTTGTCATCACAGCCGGACACACACAGAAGCAGCAAAGCTGCGCATAACCATCTCATTGACGACTTCTCCGTATCGTGAAACCTTGAGATTGAAGGCGGTCATTTCTCCAATCGTAGGCGCATTCTAAACAAGTTTTCCACGGACAAGGCAAAAAACCGTGCTGCTGCGATACGGAACCTACCGCCACAGAGTGGCTGAAGCGAATGTGCAGATCAGGCGGACGCCACTGGAAAACGCCTCTGGTGGCACGTTCGGCTACCGCGAGCGGTGGACGGTCACAGGCAAACTATTCAATCCAACAGGCAACGCCCGCAACATGGGGCCGGTCATCCAGGCGTTCGAAAACGCCTACTCGCAGTCTGGCCGGGATGCGGCTCTGGAGTTCGAGGACGGCACGCCAAGCCATCATCAGTTGCTCAATGCCAACTCACTCGGCGGCGTGCGGGTGGTCCAGCCGCCCGAGTTCCCAGACGGAAAGAAGGGTGAGTTAGTCAACTATCGGTCCTATTCGCTCGCGATCGAAGCCATGTTCCCGATCTTCCGGGGGCAAAGCCTGTTCATCGAGTTCTCCGAGAGGATCTCGATTCGCGGGGGCGGTCGCCGCTGGGGAGTCGTCGAAGTCAATCGCGGTCCCGGTGTTCGCCAAATGATCCGAACGCACACCAAATGCACTGCCACCCAGTCCGGGTCGGCCACCCTGTTCGTCGGCTGGCCCGATCCACCCAAGCCCATCTGGCCCTTCGCGCTCGTGGACGAGTTCCCGGACTTCGATGTCGATTCACCCGAAACGATCGCGGCGGACGTGGCCAATGCAAGTCTCATCAATGGTGGCGTCTCGTGGACATACAACTATGAGTTCCCGCTGCGATTGTTCGGAACTCCGCACTACTTGCGATTCTAAATCTGGAAGTTGTCGATGTCCTGCTGCAACCTCTGGACATTGTTTGTCAGGTCGAATTTCAAGGAGTCAGTATCTTGGCAAGTCGCAGATGGCTCGGAATCGCTAAGCCGGTAATCGCAAAGAAGGTGTTCACACCCACGGCGGTATCGCCTGGAAGCGTATGGAAGCTACGCATCGGCCCGGATTCCTACGAGTACACGTCCGACAAGGCGGTCGTGGATCGCCTCTCTACCTTCGCGCAGAAGGCTCGCGCCGTCACCGACGGCATTGTGGCCGCCATCGGCACCAGCCAGCTCGGCGGCGGGAGCGAAAGCACAATCGGTAGCGTCACTTCCAAGCTGGTCAACGGGCAGTGGGCCGTCGAGATCACCGGCGCTGAGGACGGATCGCCCCTGGATGTCGAGATGGAAGTCAGTGAAGCCAACGAGGGATCGGTCAAAGTCTCCGTCTTGCAGGAAGGTCGAGCAGCTCGCAACTGCATCCAGACCCTCAAGTGGCCCAAGACGCCTAGCGCGGGCAGCAATTGGTACGTGGGCTACAAGGAAGATCAAACCGGAGCCCTTGCCTACAACGTCTCGGCGGCCACCCTGGAAACCGCCCTGGAAGCTCTGGATGGCATCGGGGTTGGTAACGTCACTGTCTCGGGAAGCTACACGGCGGGCTACACCATCGAGTTCATCGGAGCCTTGGCAGCCACAGACGTGGAGCTGCTGTATGCGTGGTCGCCCGACGCGGTTGGCGTGGGCGACGTGATCTATGAAGTCACGGAAGCAGGCGGCAACCAGGAAACGTCTTGGCTCATGGGTACTCTGGACGGCAACTCCGAGACGTTCCTTCAGTTCACCTACAACGAGGACGAAACCAGCCACCTGTTCACCGGGGCTGCGGGAGCAGCGGAAATCCTGTCCGCCCTCAATAGCCTGGAGTCGCTCAGCGGCAAAGTCGAAGTCGTGGCCAACGACGACGGTACGTTCACCATCGGAGCGGCGGGGCTCGAAGGGCTGACGACCGCCGAATTGACGGTATCGTCGCCCGATGGCAGCGGCGCTCCCGCGATCCTCAAGACGGACGGTGGGACCACGGCAGCCGTGCAGACGGTTCGGCTGACGTTCATCAATAAGCCCAATATGATCGGCACAGGACAAGTTCGCTTCCGGTGGGGGGGGGTGGAGCAACCAGCCACGATCAGCACGCTGGACGTGGCAGCCGTCAACTCCGCATTGGGCACGATCGGGGCTCCCTACTCTTGCACTTCCGTGACCAAGAACACGGGCGGCAACATCATCGTCGAGCTGACAGCGGACGACGAGTATGTGGAAGGAATTGTCCTGGGGAATACATCAGGAGCTTACGGAACCTACGCCTTCAATATCCGAAAGACGCAGGAAGCGAGATCGGCTCTCAACGAGATCCAGCAGATCGCTCTGCATAACGATCCCGATGGCGGCACGTTCACGCTGTCCTACGGGGCCTATACGACTAGCCCACTCTCCTACCTTGCGTCCGCTGCGTCCGTGGAGGCCGCATTGGAAATGTTTCTGATCATCGGAAACAACCTCAGCGTTAGCGGCTCCGACGGCGGTCCATGGATCGTCGAGTTTACCGGGGCACTGGCCGGAACCGACGTGACTAAGCTCAGCGGCAACGGCTCCGGGCTCACTATCGCCAGCGAATCATCACTGGATGAATCCGACACGCAAATCCCAACGGGACCGAACTGGTGGACCAACGCGGGCAACTGGAGCGGAGGCGCAGTACCCGGAACCAACGATACGGCCATCTTCGATCAAGGCTCGATCCCGTGCGTGTACGGAATCGACGGTATCCCAGTCGTGGGTGCGGTCGATGTCTACCGCACCTACACCGGACAGATCGGCCTGAACGAATACCGCGACACGGGTAGGCCGGAAACGCTGCCCACCCACCTGCGGTTCAGCGACAAGGGTTCCAAGATCACCGTCCGCATCGGACTCGGGGACGACGGCGAAGGGCCGTCGCTGGTCCGCATGAACTTCGACACCCAAGAAGTCGACTGCAAGATCCCCTTCTCGCAAGCACCCAACGCCGAGCAAGCCTACACGATCGGTGTCGCCGGTGACATCGCGAATCTGCTGATCGGCAACGCCACCGTGGCCGTGGCACTCAATAACGGCCTCACGGCTACCGTGGACGCCCTGCGGTTGGCCCCGGATGCTGACGCCGAAGGGGCAATCGTCGAATGGGGCTCCGACGCTACCGTGACCTACGCGGAAGTCATCGCCGGAACCCTCCGGGCCGGCAGCGTACCGACAGCTCTCACGGTCGCCTCGGGTACGGCTACCGTGGACGGCAACGGAACCATCAATCAGCTCATCGTCCGCAACGCGACGTGCCGCTACCTCGCAGGCGGACAGCTTGGCCGCCAAGGCGTGATTACCGGCATCACCCTCGACACGGGCAGGCTGCGGCTCAACTCGACCGCTCATGGGCTCTCAGGCGGGGACCGCGTGTTTGTCGCCGGCTTCTCGCACCTGAGCGTCCCCGATGGCTACTACACGATCGACGTGATCGACGCCAATGCTTTCGCCCTGGTTGGGACAGCTCCCGCGATTCCTTACGGCGCGTCCGATCCCACGGGCGTCGCCGACTACTACCAGCCCAGCACGCTTCGGTGGGGGCTCATCAACACGGTCATCGTCGGAGAGCAGGGCATTCTCGACTTCTCCGAGGCCAGTGAGACGCGGATCATACCCGCGCCCGTGGTGCTCCAGTCGGAATCCGCCCAGCTACTCGACCCGCAAGTCACCATCCAGAACCTGCGATGGCACGGCGATCCGAGCAGCATGGACGACGAGTTCGGCCTGAGCCAAATCTACCGACGCGAAAACGCCATCGCGGCCCAGCGGCTGGGAGCCAGCTACAGCAAGAGCGGCGTAGTCTAGGAGTTGCCGCATGGCACTGACACCGGCTTTTAACTTCGGCAGAATCCGAGGCGTGATCTCTGCCAACTTCCCGCTTAGCCGGGGCGTCTCGCCATCGGTCTGCTCCGTCACCATCCCGCCCATCAGCGGACTCGATCGAGCACCGCAGCCGATGATCTTCAGCGACGGATTCCGGACCGTCGCCTTCCGCGATTGCATCATCTCCGATGTCTCTCCCAGCGTGGACCAAAGCGGATTCGAAACCTGGACCGTCTCGATCCTCGATCGACGCTGGCGGTGGAAGTTCGGGCAGATCAGCGGAACCTACAATATCCGCCGTGGTGATTCGATCATCACTTCCACCATGCGCTCGCCCAGGCAACTGGCAGCCCTCTGCTTTGAAGCCATGGGAGAAAAACGGTTCGACGTTTCCCGAATGCCCAACGACACCTATCCGTTCGTGGACTGGGACGTGGAGCGGCCCGATGCGGCCTTGGATCAACTCTGCCAAATGGTCGGGGCTCACGTCGCCCTGCGCGTCGATGACGTGCCGGCCATCTATCAGGACGGGATCGGATTCGACCTGCCCAACATCCCCAGCAGCTCAGCCAGCAAGGGATTCAATTTCGGCGTGGTCCCCGGCAAGGTCGGCGTGCTGTCCGCCCCCTTTGAATGGCAAATGGACTTCAAGCTCTTGCCCGTCGGACAAGACGTGGACGGAACGATCAAAGACATCTACAAGCTGAGCTACGCGCCCAAGCCCAAGCAGATCGCCAAGCAAAAACTCACCGGCTGGCTGTTCTCGCATCCCGACGTGATGCAGGGAGTTCCCGAGCGGGTGCGGAAGTACGCCGAAAAGTCCGTCTGGAAGTGGTTCAAAATCGTCAAGCCGGACATCGAGGTCATGCCCATGACCAACATCCCGCTACACTCCACGCGGCAACTGGTGTTCCTGGATCACCAGCTCGACTTCGAGCACCTGGAGATCGAGCAGCGGGTAGCCCGAAAGAATGGCTGGTTTGATATGACGGGTCGCGTCCGCAGGCGGCCCGAAGTGTTCGGCAAGTTCTCCGACAACGGAGACAACAACATCGACGGCACGTTCAAGGAAAGCGAGTTCCCAGCGGGGAACGATCAGTCCCGCAATGCCACCCTGCTCTACCCCAAGGCGTTCGACCTGGATTCCGATCGCGGACTGGTCAAGTTCGGTGATCCGGTCTACATGGAGAACCCCGTCACGCAGGCTGATCGAGGCAAGGAACAGCCCACGATCATGATCCCCGACATCCGGCTAAGGGTCGCAGTCAATCTCCGCTCGCCCACCACCCAGGCGCTCTACCGAGCCGTCATGACCAAGGCCGTGCCGGGAGCCAACGACCTGCGGACCATCAACTACGAAACCCGCGAGGACATCCAGCCGCGCTACACGCTGACAGCCGAAGGCGGTGAGCACAATCTGCCCGAAGTCCGGCAGCAACTGGCCTACTATGCGAACTTCGCGGCCTATCAGTACCAGCTCAAGAACCCAGGCAGCGGAACCTACCCGCAGGTCATCCCGGCTTCGCCCGACGGACGCCTGGCGCAAGTCGTCTGGTCGATCGACTCCGAGGGATTCATCTCGACCTCGATCTATCGCGACATCGAAGGACTGCTCAACATCGTCGACTATGACGAACGACGCCGAGAGGTTGCACGGCTGGCAACTCAGAAGAAACTGACTCGGCAGTTCAGCCAGCAAGATCGCAAGAAAGATCCCAAGTAATGCAGCCCGACGGCAAGATCCCGACCAACTACCGCGAGTCCTCTCGATGGCTCAAGTGCCGCAACGACGGCATCTACGACATCGAGCCCTACGCACCCATGACCATCGTCGCATCAGGGCCGCCCGATGGCGAAAAGTTTCGCGATCATATCTTCAAAGTCCTGCCCATGTATACCTGGAAGGGCAAGGAAGAAGCGAAGAAGCTCAATCTTCCCGAGTACGACAACTACACGTTCCCGTATCTGCCCGTTCTCCACATGGCGCTCAACGGGCCGACCAAGATCCCCGGCACGCTCAGCGCACCCGAGGCACGGAATCGCTACGGATTATGCACCATCGACTATCCAGCCAAGGCGATCATTACCGAAGTCGGATACAACTCATCGCTCGACTGGCCCATGTGGCCCGATCTGTCAACCGATACGCTCACCGTCTATCGCTTCAGTTCCGACTGGAACGGAGGCGACATCTGGCGATCCCGTAATGTCAATGGACGCACCGGATACGCGGGTAGGCCGCCCTACGATCGTCGGGTAGTCAAAGCGCTGGCCTATGATCTCGATCCCAATGGTAAGACGACCAACAAGGATGACGTGGTCGCCTGGGTCATCGACATGTCCGAAGATCCCAACAGCAACATCGCCATCCAGGCACCGCTGTCGCCAATCGCGGCGATGGATGTCAACGGGTTCATCCCTATCGGGCCGATCGAAGGCGGGACCTATTACGGACGCCTCTACGGGCGCGACATCAGCAACCCTAATAACCCCGTACTGACGATCCGGCAAGGCGGGCTGTACGTGGTGACGGTGCGGGTCATCCTGAAAGGCTTAGTGGATGGCAGTATCTTCCCGCGCACCGAAGTGTTTATCCACCTAGACGTGGAAAGCACCGACATCGGTCACGGAACGTGGTCGCTCAGCTTTGTCTTGCCGACCAACATCACGAGCAGCAAGCGGGTGATTCGCGAGACGATCTCGCCAGCCATCACCGGCATCGACATCTCGGGCGGCTACGAAAATCCCAAGCTGTCGCAGTTGGTGTCGTATCGCACCGTGGAAGCCACGGCCTACATCCGAGTCGAGCAGCTCGAAGTGCCGGACGCGGGAGCCAACAATGCGGACCTGTGCAAGATCAAAGTCCGCTACGAGGCCAGCCCCTACGTCGGACTGGACTTCGGGAGCTTGATTCAGATCGACAACATCTATGTGGGCTCGCGTCCAGGGGACACCGAAGAGGATCAAGGCGCGAGCTGATGCACATCACCGAGGTCATTCGTATCGCGCGGCAGGCCGAGATGGAGGGGCGAATCAAAATCCCCAAGGTTTGCAGCACGGAAGAACTGCTGCAAATCGCTCAGCCCCTGCTATGCGAGCTGGAGCCACCCAAACCCAACGTACCGAAGGAAGAGCATTATGTCTCAGCCAGTTATCGCTACGTCGATGAGCTTCACAAAATCCCAGCCGCCCCAAGTGACAAGCTGCTCATTACCGTGGCCACGGGTGACGAACACGAAAGACTGTTGGGTCTGTCCGGTTACTATATGGAACGGTACGCCCGGCGCATCGGGGCGGATTTCATCGCCCTCACTGGAGTCACTCAGGATTGGTGGGGACTGGAGAAGTTCCGAGTCGGCCAGTTCGTGGCCCGCTACCGAAGAACGCTGTTCCTCGACGTAGACGTGCTCGTGCGGGAAGGTTCGCCAGACCTGTTTCGGCTGGTTCCCGAGGGAATGATCGGCATCCATGACGACTATCCGCATTCGGTAGCCATTGCCGGAAACGACGACTGGATGAAGCTCGTGCGGGATCACCTGCATCAGAGCCAGCAAGTTCCGCTATGGAACCCGGAGACACTACTGAACACCGGAGTCGTCGTGTTGGACCGAATGCACGCGGACATCTACCAGCCCATGCGGCGGCCCTTCCCCGGCCACCACTGCGATGAACAGTTCTGGATCGAGCGACAAGCATCACGTTATCCGAGCTACAAACTACCTTCCGAGTTCAACACCCAGTGGTACTGGCCGGACTTTGAAGAGCGATGTCACACCGCATGGTTTGTGCATTTAGCCAACTGTCCACCCCACGAGCGATTCAAACTGATGTGCCGCAAAGCTGAGGAACACGACAACTACCGGCCCGTCGATGCGAGGATTCCATGACAGAAGATGACGCCCTCGACCGAATGGTGCCGCCATCCAAGATCCGTCCGCTGGACTGGTTCGGAGGCACGATGCAGATATGGGTGACGCGGCGCTGCGACCGAGCTTGCACCAACTGTACTCAAGGCAGCAACCTGCGGGGGGCTACCGAAGTCATGCCCGTCGCCCTGTTCGAGAAGGCTGTCGTGAGCCTCAAGGATTACTTCGGCGTCGTGGGCCTATTCGGAGGCAATCCCGCCATCACCAAAGAGTTCCCCGAATACTGCGAGATCCTACGCGAGCACGTTCCCTACCAGCGGCGCGGGCTGTGGTGCAATCGGCCATTCGGACACGGAAAGCTGATGCGAGAAACTTTCAATCCGCGTGTCAGCAACTTGAACGTCCACCAAAGCCAAGAAGCCTACGACGAGTTCAAGCGGGACTGGCCGGAATGCCAACCGTTCGGGCTGACCAGCGACAGTCGGCACTCGCCCGTTTTCGTGGCCATGAAAGATGTCATCGACGACGAGGAAAAGCGCTGGGAGCTGATCGCCGGATGCGACATCAACCAGCGATGGTCCGCCATGATCGGGCTGTTTCGCGGAGAGCTGCGGGGCTGGTTCTGCGAGATTGCGGGCTCCCAGGCCATGCTGCACCAGCAGGAGACGGACTATCCCGACACCGGATCGAGGGTTGAGCCGGGATGGTGGGACCGTCCCATGGCCGAGTTCGCTCATCAGGTCCGAAAGCATTGCCACGAATGCGGAGTGCCGCTGCGTGGATATGGGGCTCTGGCAAACGACCCCATAGGCGTCGAGCAGTGTTCCCAGACGCACGGCCAGGTCTACCAGCTCAAACTGAAAAGCAAGCTCTTGCAGGTTGTGGAAAATGCCGAGCAAGTCGAGCAAGGGGCTCTCTCGGAGTTCACGCAGTACGTTCCCAACGCTGCGAAGAAACGGTGAAATTCCGACCGCAATCTTCCCCTTGCATGAGCGTGCACCTGTAATCGACCTGGAAGTCGCGGGTCTTACCGGAGTGCAGACATGATAGTCGGGGTCGTCCTTCTGCTGATAATTGCAGCCATCGCGATTGGCATCGCGTGGCACGCACTCCGTGAATGGGAAATGGACCTGGAATGGGCCGAGTCCCTGTCCAAAGACCTGAAGGAGTACCGGAAAGTCCTGGAGCAACGCAATCAGGAACGGGCGAAAGTCTTTGACCTAACCAAAGAATACAACGACCTCAAAGAAATCCATCTTGCCACAATGGTCGAAGTCCGCAGGCTCCACGACCAGCTAGCAGCACGCCAGGAAGTCATCGACCGCGTTATCGACGCCATCGACGAGTCCGGCATCTTACGCGAGCAACTGGAACTCAGCGACGGAGAGGTCCAATGGGATGGGAACTCCTAAGCGCTCTGGCGTCCGTGCTGAAAATCTTCGTTGACCTGTTCCCGGTCATCAAGAAAGTACCACCGGATCAGCGGGCGATTCTCTTCCGTCGCATGAAGAAGCTCATCGTCCGGCGTGAAGGCGTCTGGATCTACTGGCCGCTTGTATCCCACTGGGAGCAAGTCACCATCACCCCCCAGGCTCTCAAACTGCCAAAACAGCAAACCGTCTCAGCCGACGGAATCACCATCGAGGTCGATGGCACGGTCGAGTTCAACTACATCGACGAGGACGAAGAACTCATCACCGCCATCGTGCGGCACGCGGACGTGAACGATTTGCTCACCGCCCAGGCGACCCACCACATCTGCTGTCTCATCAACCAGTGGGACTCCAAAGACCTCAGCCGCAAGCGGAATACGTTCAACCGCGAGCTGACGATCCAAATCGACGAAGCGTTCCAAAAGTACGGTATGCGAGTGGTGGAGGCTACGATCGAATCACTCGCACCGGCCAACTTCACTCTGTTGCACTTAGGTGATCGGCAAAAAGCAAATGGCTAGAAAGAAAGCGTCCTCACTGCGGGATCTGGCGCTGTCGCTGCCCGTGGCGGAAAAAAAACGAACGTGGCTGCATCGGATCGAAAAAGAAAATCCGGCGATCGCCGCGGAAATCTACGGGATCATGCTGGACTTCACTAAGCATGACGAAGAACTGAGAGCCAGGTTTCCATCTCAGCACGCCCTCGCGGCGTTCCTAGTCACTGTTCCAGAAATCGAGGCGACAGGCGTTGCCGAATCCGGGGTTGTCGATCTGATTAGCAAGATTGCGAACGGACGCTTCCGATATGAGCCTAAAAAGTAAAGCTCTCAAGCAAGCGGACAATCAGCAGATCCGCAAGCAACAGCGGGAGATCGACGCCCTCAAGCGAAAGATTGAGATCCTGGATCAAGCCAATCAGGATCTCGAAGAGTCGCTGGCCAAGGCTCGATCCTCTCGCATCAAACTGCCCACGCAAGGCAAGACGCGAACCAGCAAGGGCGCGTTCATACGGTTCTTCGTGCCCGACTCCCACGGGGCACACGTCGATGAAGCCGCACTCAAAGCCATGCTGGCCGACATCGAATACCTCAAGCCCAGGCAGGTCGTGTTCATGGGCGACCACCTGGACTGCGGGGGCTTTCTGGCACAGCACCAGACGCTCGGATTCGTGGCCGAGACGGAAGCCTCCTTCGAAGACGACGTGAACGCGGCCAATCAGTTTCTGGATTCGGTCCAGTCGCTCTGCCCGAACGCTGAGATGCACTACCTGATCGGCAACCACGAAGAGCGCATCGAAAAGTTCATCATCACGCAAACGCTCAGGCACGGACGGGACGCGGCCTTCCTGATGCGACTGTGGGGTCCGGCGGCGGTCTTAAACCTAGAGAGTCGGGGTATCCCGTTCTACAACAAAAGCGAAACCTACGCCGGCTGCCGTGTCCAAGGCACGATCAAGCTCGGTCACGTCTTCGCTACGCATGGAACGCGGCACGGCAAGAACGCGGCGGCCCAAATGCTCAACCGCTTCGGAGCCAACGTCGTTTTCGGACACGTCCACAAGCTGCTCAGCTTCGGTGATCGCAACGTCCGAGACGGAGAGATGGGTGCCTGGAGCGTCGGGCACATCTCACGCCAACAGCCGCTATGGCGGCACGGCGACCCGACCGACTGGACCCAAGGGTACGGCTTCCAGATCGTCCAGCCCAGCGAGGACTTCTTGCATATCAACGTGCCGATCATCGACGGCAAGTCGTACCTGTCCAGTCTAGGAAAGCTCATCAGCTAAGGAATCAAGCATGACGCGAGAGGAAATGGAATCCCACCTAAAAGAAGCCTACTGGTGCGCGGCACGCAGCCCGGACACGTCCAACCAGAACGGCGCGGTGCTGGTCGATCGAGGCAACTCGCGGATCGTCAAGACAAGCTGCAACCGCTTCCCCTACGGCTGGAAGGAAACCGAGCGGGACCACCAGCGGCCGCGCAAATACAACCTGATCGTCCACGCGGAGATGGGCGCCGTGCTCGGAATCACCGCACTAGGCATGACACTGGTCTGCCCATGGGCGGCCTGCTCGATGTGCGCTCGCTGCATCGTCGAGTCGGGCGTTTCAAATCTGGTCGTTCACCAAGAACGCATGGACATGACTCCCGAGCGATGGCGGGAAGACGTAATCCTAGGCGAAGAGATCCTTACCGCTGGCGGTGTTCGCATCCACAGCCTGCAAGGCAAGCTCGGTCTGCCGCTAACGATCAAAGTCAACGGGGAGGACTGGCAGCCATGAAACTCTGCATCATAGGACACGCACGGCACGGCAAAGATACCGTGGCGCACCTACTGGAACGCTACGGGCTCAAGACCCAAGACTCTTCGCGATTCGCTCTGCGAAAATTCCTGTTCGCGCAGCTCGCGCCGAAGTACAGCTACAAGTCGATCAACGAAGCCTACCTCGACCGCGTCAATCGGCGAGCTGAATGGTACGAAGCGATTCGCGAGTACAACCAGCTCGATCGAGCCCGATTGGCAAAGGAACTCCTGCGAGAAGCTGACATCTACGTCGGAATGCGGGATCTGGAAGAGATCATAGCGTGCAAAGAGCAGGGCATTTTCGACTGGATCATCTGGGTGGACGCTTCGAAACGAAAGCCGCCCGAGGATAAATCCAGCTTCAATATCAGCCCCGATCTCGCAAACGTGGTCATCAACAACAACGACACCGAAGAGCAGCTCGAACTGAGGGTCGGCTACTTCTACGAAAAGATGATCGCGGGGCTGTAGTGGACGGCATCAAGACTCTGGTTCGCGAGTACCTACACGCCCTCGATCAGAACGAAGTCTGGAAAGTGTTTCAGCTCCGGGACAGACTCAGGTCAGCGGTAAAGGAGGACGCTGCCGATGATCGCACTGCTACTTCTGCTGGGGCTCGGAAGCCCGATCCACGGCGCGAAGATCGTCCAGCATCGAGCTGACAAGCTAGAGCTGAACCATTACCTCACCGAGGACGGCCAGACGAGCTTCGATCAGCTCATCTTCTGGGAATGGTCGCCCGAATACTGCCGCTTCCACGTCGTCGCGTGGTGCCTCGTTGACAACGCACCCGAGCGAGCAGTGAGAAAACTCCCCGATGGCCGCTACCAGTGCCGCTGGTGGGATGAGGACCGAGAGTTTTGGCACGTCGTGACCAGCAAGCTCTACCGCGAGACGTGGACCACGGTCGATCCCGAGCGAGCCAACAAGATCCTGTTTGAGGAAAAGCATCGCCGCCGACTCTGGCCTGTGTCCGACGAGGACGAGGGGTGACACAGGCATGGATGTTAGGCGGTCTTACCTTGGTGCTGGTTCTCAGGATCTCGCACCGCGAGGCTTGGCCGCTGGTTTTCGCCTGGGCCGCCTCCATCGTCTTTACCGTGATTTGCATCCAATGGATCTGGAGTGCCCCAAGTGGATGAATACAAGTTCATGCTCGTGCAGACCGACTACCCGCACTGCTGGTTCTGCGGTCGCACGGCTCAAGATCAGCCGCAAGGTTGGTTCGCCCCTTGGGTCATTGAACGCAGCCACGTTGTCAACAAGCCGCGAGTCGAAGATAGGCGGGTCGTCGTGCTGCTCTGTCCGGTCTGCCACCGACGTGAGCACGGACAGACCTTGCTGGTGGACGATCTGCCGTCGCCGTCGCTTGCCAACATGCTCTGGATGAAGTTCGTTTTCGACCAACAGTTCTGGAGCCCGAAATTCCTGCGGGCTCATTCGATCGGCAACCTACCAACCGCCGAACCGCCCCCAGCCGAAGTTCGGCACGCCTATGCTCGACGACAAGGCTCCTACCCTGCATGAATCCCGCACTTCGCTGCTTGCACCAGTTGCCATTCGACCATCCCGACCGCAAGCGACCGCTGATAGGCTGCTGGTTCGGCTTCAATATCCACCCAGACGACTGGGAGCAGGTGGCCGAAGATTCACCCATCGCGTACCTCAGCTACAACCAGCTCGGGCCGGCATGGACCTGCGCGTACTGGTTTCAGTGGAACGAAGCTAACCCCGATGAAAGTGCGTGAAATACCCTGAAATAGGCTGAAGGCTCTGCTTGGTTCATCCAAGTGAAGTGCTATAATCGCCCCAACCGAAGTTCAGCGTACTCGCGCCCACGCTCGAACGGCCCCGGACAATCTCATCGCTGTCCGGGGTTTTTTTTGCGCTCTTGAGTCACACGTCGTGACACCTATCGTCATACCCCGTAGATCGACGTGGGTTTCTGCTGGAGGGCGTCGTTAAACAATCTGACTGGCGGGCGCTCAGACCCCAGGCGATGAGTGGGGCGCGAAGACTGGTCACAATCTAAAAAGTACAGAGCCGGTTGTCGGCGGGGGCCGTGAACTGGAGCTAATGACGGTTGCAGCTTGGGTTGCACCGAAATCTGTCATTCCCCTCTTTTTATGCGGGGATGGCACGCGGAAGGGGCTGAAAGGTAGCGATGGAGGCCGCGTTATAAATTCGGGGGGCTAGGGCTCAGTGCGCGCAGACGGTTGGGAGTGAATGCGAAAACTGAACCCCTGTGAGGGTATAGGCTCGCCAAAACGGCAAGTGTTCGGGACGAAATCAGTCCGCTGAGCGAAAGGGATTATTGCCATCTAACGAATCTCGACTCTACTATTGCGGGGGGGCGATATGTGCGCCCTATATTGCTAGGAATCATGCCACCAATAGCAGGTGGAGCTATTCTTTTTAGGTGGGCGGCGATGAGTTTGATCGAATGGGTGCCGGAAGATCGGCACCGTTTTTCGGGGAATCTCCCGGCCATGCAGTCTCCAGAAGAGAACTTTGTTTACCAAGGTTGCTGGGTTGGCGAGGACTGCTACGACCGGAAGTCAGGCAATTGGTTCGTGCTTCAGTTATTCGAGCACCGCTGCAATCTAGACGCGGAGCCGGACAATCGTGATTTCTTCGGTGCGGGCCAGATCGCCATCTTGCATGGGCAGAGGTACGATCCGATCGGCTTTCTGGAAGTGACGCGAGAGCATTGCGAAGACGCGATCGCCTTCCTTGGCTGGCCTGGGTTTCGGGCCAAGCGGCACGAGAACGGCAAGGATATGATCCTCTACCGAGAGCCGCCGACCCCCAGTCGTGACCTGACGATAGTTATCGACGAGTAATCCACAATTATCTGGGCAACGGTTGCCCAGAAAGTTGCCCAAAACAATTGGGCAACCCTTCGGAAATACAGCGTTTTTTGAGTATTTATGCGGCGGGGGCTAGACGGCAAGAATCGCCATTTCTTACGGTTTTCCCAAGCAAAAAGACGTTTTTTGGCCTTAAACCAGCAAGACTGTCGATCCGAAGGTTGAGGGTTCGAGCCCCTTCTGGGTCGCTTTTGTTTACGAATTGAACGCAGGTGTTGGGATTTCCGACATCTGCGTTTTTTTGTGTCACTCCCTGCAGCTCGTTTCTCGCCCCTGCTGCAGCGATTTTTGCAGCGCCTCTGTATTCGCCCTGGTCTTCGTACTCAGGGTTCTTAAGCCGTGAGTAGTGCTTCATCGCGATCTCCGGCGCACGGCCAATGTACATGCAGGCCTTGCGCAAACCGACCTCGTCCATCAGATCCGTTTCGCGGGTTGCTCGATGTGAATTGAAGAGTTTGCGGTACACTTTGATCTCCCCGAGGCACTCGGTTTTTCGAAGTCCGTTCGCTATATGAACCTGCCCTCCATGTAATCCAGTTCGATCTCACTTGGCAGCGGCATCAATGATGCCTTGCAACTCATGCAGCTTGTGATCCGAAAGAAACACAAGTCGCCCATCCCAGTACCACAATATCCGCATTTATCCCGGGGATCTGGTGAGCCCCAGGATTACGAGAGCAACATCAGTTGCAGCTTCTACGCTTCAAGAAACTCGGATCGGGACCAATGGCGGGAATCTGGTTCGTTCTGCGAGGAAATAGTAAGAGCTTTTGTAATCCCCTAGGAGAAAACCGGATGAATTGCAAGTCAATGATTTTGGGTGCGGCTGTTCTGGCGTTCTGTTCGACGCTACAGGCTCAGGATCTCGCCAAAAGTTGGATCAAGTACTTTGAAGGCAATTGGGAACGAGAGTCCACCTATACTACCATTCGAGATGGCGAGGAGACTGTTGAGAAGGACGAGCTTGAATGGACAGCAACAATCTCAGCTGGCGGCATGGCAGGGTACACCGAAGGAAAGCACCAAAACGGAACTTTTTCGTCGAGTTACATGCGATGGGACGGGAATGCTGAGATCTTAACTGAATACGGAAACGGGTCGGACGGTTGGTCGTGGTCGATTGAATTTCGTGATGTCGATGACAAGAAGCTCGAAGGTACGATTACCGCTTCTGGCCCCGCAGGCAAGGCTGCTGGAACCATCGTGATCAAGAAGACTTCCGAGAATTCTTACCAAACCGATTGGAGTATGAAGTTGTACGGCGGCGGTGAGATGACTGGCCTTGAACTGAATGCTCGTAAATAACAACCTACTCCCCTTCCGCAGCGTCTCGTATCAACCTCCTGGGCCCAATCGAAAGCTCGGGAGTTTTTTTGTAGCTGCTCGGAGTTTAAGACCTCCATACTAAGATTCCGATTAGCCGCAGGCCCCCATAGGTGAAGGAGTTTGTGGTGATTTCAGCATGTAGGATCGGAATGAGAAGCACCTGGATTTCGACCACTTAGCGGTTATCGGTGCAAGGATTTCTGGGAGTTCAGATCGTGAATGCTGAGCACGAGGAGGAGCGGGATGAGTTGCTGGGTTGTATCGAGCCAATCGTTCTTGCGGTGCTCCTGTTGGAATCGCTTGTTTGGATATTGTTGATTTTCAATATTTGGCCACTTATGGTTTTCGCATTCGTTGCATCAGGTGAATCGCCCAAAGGATCAGGCTGGTGGTTGTTTGGATTTCTCGTGCTTCTGGTCGCATGGCCGATTCTTGCGATCAAGTCTTATCGCAGGCCTAGGCGCCTTAGAGCATTAGTCGCAGTGATTCTCTTGCCAATTGTTTACGTGCTCATTGGAGTTTTGTTTTTCTGAAATAGAGTTGACTCCACTACACCAGGGCGAAGCTGGATGGCACGTAGTGTCTAGCATCAACGGGCTAAGGACTGCACAGGTTTTCGTTGGTCGGTTATCGCTGTAGTCGTCTAGGAATGCCAGCAAGTCCGTCAGATTCTTGCAGAGTTGCGTTGCTCGAGCGCCGTTGTTGGGAACGGGCGTTGTTGCCTTTTCCAAGCAGATATCCAAGATAACAGCATGTTACCAAGAAAAAGAAGAAGCCGAAGAACATCAACACCGCAAGCAAGGTGCTAGCGTGCGTCGAGGTCGTGATAGAGCTTCGTAGACTCATGAGTTTCCTGCGGCTTGAGGAACTCAGAAATACTAGCCGACTGGTGTGGGGCGGTCAATAATTCGAGAGCGTTTCCGTAGCAAGCGGGAAATTTCCGATGCACACTTTAAGTTGAGCTGAACGTACTCTACAAGTTACGGCCGTGACCCAAGGGACGGTCCAAGAATCAACGACTAAGGCGCAGTACTGACGAGCAGACACTCGAATAGTCGCAGCCAGAATCGCTTGCAGGCGATGTTATGCAAAACTTCGACCTTTATTTTATCGGAATACTGCTGCTGGTCGTTGGCCTGCCGTTTCTAGTAGCTGGATGGATCGGAACTTGCTTTGAAATCCTTTCCAACTTTTCTGACAATCTCATTTGGGCAGGTCTTTGTTTTATTCCACCAGTAGCTTTTCTGTATACGTTGTTTCATATTCGTCGCTGTTGGATGTGGCTCATTTGTATGTTGCCATCGATAATAGGACTTACAGCTGCAATTGTCGCGGAAGCACTCAGTTCACCTGGGGGATGAACCTGCGAACAAATACCTGTTGGCTGGTTCAGCACCGCCACGCGCAATTGATCCAACCATTGCACCACCACACCATGTTGTCAGTCGTCGGCCATCCATGAGCATCGCCGCCAGGAATTAGAATCGAGTAGCCGACGGATTCAAACCCTGCTAGTACGTGGCTACTGCACTCACTAAAGCGTCGACTGGCCCTGTGCGGCGTTCGAATTAAAGCAGCTGGGTGTCAAACTCCGTGCAGACTATCTACAACAACGGGAACTGACGGAGAAGGATCTCGCAGCCAAGCGAAAAAATGACGACGCGGAGCCCAAATCGCGGAATCTGCGTTGCAGTGTTGGTATGAATACGAGATGCCTCTCGATGCGCACCTGGAGGGAGAATGCGTTACATAAATAAATGCAATGGAATGCCAACTCAAATGCATAATCGCGGAGACAAATCGTAAATGGACGATTGTCGAGTCTTTTGCACGTTTTCCGACACTACGTTGGAAATCCGTGCGCCACTTTCGATAAAGCTCCTGGCAATTCCATGGTTAACCGTGATAGCACGACTTCCGGCTAAGTGGTTCTCAAGCCCTTCGAAAACCGGGGCTAAGGCCCATACGGCTAATCGAACGTGGCGCTGTCCAGCTAAGGTGCTCGGAATAATAGACAGCCTTTCGATCGAGGTTGAGAATCAAGACCGCAACGGGCGTTCCGTTCATCGCCGAGCTGGAATTGCTTTTCAGTCGTCATCGACTTCCGGCGAGCTGGCCGTGGTGTTGTAGGTAGCGAGCAACTGCCACTGGCTTCCTTCTTTCTTCCAAGTGTTGTGCAAACGTTCCACAGTTTCTTCCACGCTGCCATCCTCGTTCTTGGTGAGTATGTGATAGTAGCAGTTGATGATGGCTACGTCGTCCACCACCACCACCGATACTGGCACCAGGTGACCAGCGACATACTCGTTCTCGTCATTGAAGAGTTTTGTGAAATACTCGTAGGCATCCATCGTGACAGGGGACGGTAGCTGCGAGCCCCAGAAACGTGCCTTGGGATGTAAGTACCGCTTCATGGCGGCCCAATCCTTACTGGCACCTAATGCCGTCTGCTCCTGAAGGGCCTTCCACGGCCCCATCTGCTGTTCGGTAAGTTCTTGGGCATTGGCCGAGGGGCAAGAAACAGCTAAGGCGAGTAAGGCCAGAAGTGAGGCTCTCATCATGGGCTCCTGATCGTGCTTTGTTGCCGGGGGAATCTGGTAAAATCGGCGTCTCTATCAGCAGTGCTTTGAGCAACGCCGCCGAATACAGCAGTACTCGAAAAGCGGTTTCCGAACCCGCCAGCTTTCGACTGAGTTCCGGTCGCCTTCAAGTACACACTTACTGGCGCTTCGTGCTAGTAAGTCCATGCAGAAATGCTGAACAGCGTTGCCCAGACGGCCGTTGGTTTCCAATTGGGCTCGGCAGGGCTCGTGCGCCCCAAAATTGCGCTGGGAGGCCCGGCTGCTTCTGCGGTTTTAGTCGCGAAGCGACGACAGGACGTGACAACCGATGTTGTAAAAAGTGTTTGGTTGTTCCACGTTGTCTGGTCCCGAGATGGGCTAAATACCAAACAACGTAGAGAGTGCTGACTTTCTGACCATGTCGGGTTTT
>JANSWS010000501.1 GCA_024743355.1 bacterium | reverse complement strand
GCCGCCGATTTTCGAAGATGCCTCAACGGCCGCTCGCTCGTCGTCGCAGAAGTCAATCCAGAACCCCTTGAGAGCTAAGGCCGCCTAACCTACTCTGCCGCTCTTTGAGAGTGCTCCGACTCGTCGGAGCTTTGGATTTCCCGCAGAGTTCGGGTTCCATTGCGAACTGTGGCTACCCCAACGACTGCTCTACCTACGGAATCCCCGCCTGCATCTAGCCGGGCGTTCCCATTGCGGGAGATTTGAGCTGTCTGCAACAGTAAGTTTTGTTTCGGCAGCGATCCGCCAAGACACTCATTGCCAAGTCAATGTTGGTTTCCAAAGCGATCTTGAAGCGGCTCTACGTCATAATCTTCAGTCCGCAGCGCCTGCATGGCTGCTACCGCTTCTCGGGCTGCGGCGAGCGTAGTGATGCACGGCACGCCATTTTCGACGGCTGCCGCGCGAATGCGTCCCTCATCCGTTCGCGCCCCTTTACCATTGGGAGTGTTTATAATCAGCGACACATCTTCGTTCTTGAGATAGTCAATCAGATTCGGCGAACCTTCGGCGATCTTTTTGACCGTCGTCACCGGGATCCCCGCCTTCTCCAAACACGCTGCCGTGCCGGGGGTCGCTAGTAGCGGATAGCCCAAGTCATGCAGTTTTTGGGCAAGCTCCGGGATATCATTCTTGTGGCGTGAATTGACGCTCACAAAAATATTCCCCTTCTCTGGCAAAAGTACTCCCGCCGCTAGCTGGCTTTTGGCAAAGGCCATGGAAAATCGTTCACTGATACCCATGACTTCGCCCGTGCTCCGCATTTCGGGTCCCAGCACAATGTCCACACCAGCAAACTTGCGAAATGGAAAAACACTCTCTTTGATCGAAACGCGTTTTGGCACTGGCTCCGAATCGACACCCAACTCAGGCAAGCTCAGGCCTGTCATTACTTTGGCTGCCAGTTTCGCAACTGGAACTCCCGTTGCCTTGGCCACGAAAGGCACCGTACGACTGGCGCGCGGATTCACCTCGATGACGTACACCTGCGGTTCGTTATCGATCCATTTGACGGCATACTGAACGTTCATCAAGCCAACGACGCGCAGTCGTTTTGCCATCGCGTGGGTGGCATCACGTATTTCCTGAACTACCGATTCAGGCAGGCTATGAGGAGGAATCACGCAGGCAGAGTCTCCGGAGTGCACGCCTGCTTCTTCGATATGCTCCATGATCCCCATGACAACCACGTTGCTACCGTCGCACAAGGCGTCTACATCCACTTCCGTGGCATCTTCCAAAAAGCTGTCGATTAGCACGGGTTGCCCTTCGGCAACGATAAACGCCTCCGCCACAAATCGCTCGAACTGGGCAGTGTCGTAGCAAATTTCCATGGCCCTGCCGCCCAGCACAAAACTGGGCCGCACTAAAGCTGGAAAGCCGACCTTTTTAGACTCGGTGCGAGCTTGCGCCATATTGCGGGCGATCGCGTTGGCAGGCTGCTTCAGCCCAAGGTCGTGCAATAACTTCTGAAACTTTTCTCGATCTTCTGCAGCCTCAATCGTATCCACAGTAGTGCCAATGATCGGAACGCCCGCGGAGGCCAAGCCGCGAGCCAAGTTCAAAGGTGTTTGTCCCCCGAACTGCACGATGACTCCATCCGGCTGAATGCGATCGCAAATGTTCAATACGTCTTCGGTCGTCAATGGCTCGAAGAACAACAGGTCGCTGGTATCGTAGTCCGTGCTGACGGTTTCAGGATTACTGTTGACCATCACCGATTCAATTCCCAGTTCGCGGAGAGCAAAACTGGCATGGCAGCAGCAGTAATCGAATTCAATTCCTTGTCCGATTCGATTTGGTCCGCCGCCAAGAATCATGACCCGCTTGGTCTGTTGCTTGGCAGGGGTTTCATCCTCGTCTTCGTAAGTGCTGTAATAGTAAGGTGTGTAAGCTTCAAATTCCGCAGCGCATGTATCGACTGCCTTGAACGTTGCCTGAATACCTCGGCCCTTTCGGTTGGCACGCACTTCCAACTCATCGCTGGACAGCAAACGCGCCAGTTGACGGTCAGAAAAACCATATTGCTTTGCCAGTCTTAGCGTCTTGTCATCGATCTTGTCCAAGGATCCGATGGAGGCCAGCTCTTCCTCCATTTCGACAATCTGCGAAAGCTGATCCAAGAACCAGCGGTCGATCTTGGTCAATTCGTAGATCTGCTCGATCGACATCCCATGCTTGATTGCGTAGCGCAGATACCATACGCGGTCCGGATTGGGGCGGGCCAGACGGCTGCGAATCTCGTCTTCATCCGGTTGTAGATCGGTGCCCCACAGGTCTTTGCCGTCGCAGCCGAACCCAAAGGCCCCGACTTCCAAGCCTCGCAGAGCCTTTTGAAAAGACTCCTTGAAAGTCCGCCCTATGGCCATCGTCTCACCAACGCTCTTCATCTGCGTCGTGAGAGTGCTATCCGCTTCTGGAAACTTTTCAAAGGCGAAGCGTGGGATCTTGGTCACGACATAGTCGATCGTAGGCTCGAAGCATGCCTTCGTCTTCTTGGTGATGTCGTTGGGAAGCTCCCAAAGACGATAACCCACCGCCAATTTGGCGGCGATCTTCGCGATCGGAAATCCGGTGGCCTTGCTGGCCAGTGCGCTGGAGCGGCTGACTCGAGGATTCATCTCAATCACGATCATTCGGCCCGTTTCCGGATGAATCGCAAACTGGATGTTAGATCCGCCGGTTTCCACTCCGATCTCGCGGATAACCGCCAACGAAGCATCGCGCATCCGTTGGTACTCTTTGTCCGTCAAGGTTTGTGCCGGGGCCACCGTGATCGAATCCCCCGTGTGCACTCCCATCGGGTCAAAATTTTCGATGGAGCAAATAATCACGACATTGTCGTCCAAGTCGCGCATGACCTCCATCTCATACTCTTTCCAGCCGATGATCGACTCCTCGATCAACACCTCAGTCACAGGTGACTGAACCAACCCGTTCCGCACCAGCGACTCAAAGTCATCGCGATTGTATGCGATCGCAGAACCACTTCCCCCCAACGTAAAACTGGGACGCACGACGCAAGGCAGACCAATATTCTCGAGTGCCCGTTTGGCCTCGTCGATCGTGTGCACGACTTCGCCACGACAAACCTCCAGGCCAATCTTCTCCATGGCCATTTTAAATTGGTCGCGTTCTTCGGCCTTAGCAATCACGGAAGGGATGGCCCCGATCATCTCGACCGAGTGCTTCTCCAACACCCCATTTCGGTCCAGGTCCATGGCTACGTTCAAGCCCGTTTGTCCGCCCAGAGTCGGCAGCAATGCATCGGGCTTCTCGCGCTCGATAATCTTGGCCACGACTTCCCACGTGAGCGGCTCAATGTAGGTTCGGTCCGCAGTCCCAGGGTCGGTCATGATGGTGGCCGGATTGCTGTTAACCAGCACGACCTCATAACCCTCCTCACGCAACGCTTTGCAAGCCTGCGTTCCGGAATAGTCGAATTCACAAGCCTGTCCAATGACGATTGGCCCAGAACCAATGAGCAAGATCTTTTGGATATCAGTTCGCCGAGGCACGCAGTTTCATCTCCGAACGAGTGATCATTGACATCATGGATCTTACTAAGGGGCGGGAACTGTCGTTTCGAACGGATGGCAAGGCTGGGATAGGAACGCGACATCGCACCACCCCTCGGATCCATCGCTGCGGCGGGGAGCTAGCTCACCAATTGCTGCAGGAACGCTCGAAAAATACTGGATCTACGGACCCACCCAACACTTGGCAACTCTGCCTTCAATGCAGATCGCCTCAGAGTAAAATTTCCCAAGACTATCATGAAAAAAAGCAGTTTGCCAAGGGGACGCCGCTTTATCTCTGACGAGATCCGAGCCGGTATTTTGAGCAAACAGCGCTGAACTTCCGCGTTTAGGTTGCGACAGAAGCATTTCGCAACCGCGTTTGAGCCTGCTCAAAAAAATCCACGCCTCCGAAATTACCGCTTTTGAGTGCCAGCGACAGCCCTGGTGGCGAAATGGCCTGAGTCCAAGGGACTCCCGGACAGATTTCGGGCCCAATAGAGATAGCCTGGATATTTAGCTTTCGCACGATGGCACCTGCAGTTTCGCCGCCTGCAACGATCATTTGACCGAAGCCCTGCCGCACCAGTCTGTCGGCTAATTCAGCCAGAATGTTTTCAGCACGCCTGGCAGCCTCCTGCGTACCCAGTTGACTCTGGATCTCGCTCAACCGCCCCACGTCGACCGTGGTGTAAATCAAGGGAGCCTCATCGCGGTGTTCCAGGGCCCACTGCTCAGCCGACCTATGGGTTTTATCATCGGCCAATAAATCCACAAACAGAGCCGGATGCGACTCAGCATAATGGCGTACCTGACGCTGAGTGGCTTGTGAACAACTGCCTGAAAACAAGATCGTGGGTCCCTGCCGCACGGGAAACTCCGGCTCAAATCGCTCTTGTCCCAGCAACCCAAGCTCGCGCCAGGCATTCACCATATGGCCACCGATAGCTGCCCCACCGGTGATCAGGCGAAATCCAGCACAAGCCTTGGAAATCGACGCCAGATCTTCGTCTCGCAGGGCGTCGGTCAGAAGCAACTGGCAATGCTCGTCGCTCAGCCGCCCGATGCATTCACGAATTGACTCCTTGCCGCCGGCAACCGACACATAATCGACCAGCCCAATCTTCTTGGTCGCTTGCTGTGCCAACACACGCCGCAAATTGGAGTCGCGCATGGGAGTCAATGGATGATCGCGCATGCCCGATTCATGCAGCAAAACGCCATCCACAAACAAATAGCCTAGATACTGCGTCCGCCCATTAGCCGGAAAGGCCGGGCAGAGCACCGTTTGCGAAGCATTCAGATGGTCCAGCAGGGCTTCCGTAACCGGACCAATGTTGCCATCCGCCGTGGAATCAAAGGTAGAACAATATTTCAGCAAAAACCTTTGAACACCGAGACTCTTTAAGGCTCGAATCGCCTGCAGTGACTGCTTCACAGCGTCAACCTTGGCGATCGATCGGGTCTTCAGAGCCACTACGACCGCGTCGTAGCCAGTCAGATCGACGGGAAGCTGCGGCGG
>JANSWS010000808.1 GCA_024743355.1 bacterium | reverse complement strand
CTCGCCAGAGCGTGGTCGACGTCGTCCACCGTCTGGCGACGGTGGCTACGGTAACTTTTAACTGCCACTCGCCTTTCGAAGGCAAATGCTCGAGCGGCCTCAGAAAAACCACCCTTTTGAGGATACCGACCAGCAAGGCGAACGATGCACCTCGGCTTGCCGGCTCACCGATTGTCCTCAGCCGCGTCGCTTGACGCGGCGTCGGACTTGAATCAAGGTAAACCGTGGCGATTACTGCGGTTGCGCGCTGCCCGAGTCGCACGAATTCGGACTTTCAGCCCGCTTTCCCTTGATTTCCGGGCAACGAATGCGTCAATTCGAGGGGTCCCCGGTGGTTAGGATCGCTTGCCAGGCGCTTCTTATGGGCCGCCCAAGATGATGTTCAGGGTTCATTGGGTAGAAGTTCTGCCCCACGCGCTTTTTGCGTGGCATCCACCTTCGGTTGTGGTGGCACTCAACAATCCAACCTCCCGCCATTCCACAGCAGCCGGCACTTACGCCTTACACGATTCCCGAAATGCAGATCGAGTCCCTTCAGAAATTCTTTGCCTCCTCGCCTGCGGTTCGGTTGATACGTTCGCCGCATGCTTATTGGATCGTTGATTTTCTGCACCAGCAGTTCAAAGCTGCTGGCCAAATCACGATTCCGCATTCCCAGTTGTGCGCGGAGCTGGACGGATATTTAGACGGCTTGGCCAAGTCCAGGCTGGTAGGAGACGAGAAGTTTGATTCGCGCGACAAGGCGGATACCTATCTTTCGGCCTGGTGCTCGGGATCGATCGGCTGGCTCAAGCGATTCATCGACGAGGATTCCGCCGAGCCCTGCTATCAGTTAACGGCCGAGTTCGAGAAGGCCCTGGCCTTCGTTGAGAAGGCATCCAGGGAGTCTAGTTTTGTCGGTACGGAATCGCGTTTACGGTCCATCCTGGAGATTCTGGGCCATGTGGTAGCTGGGGTCAGCCAAGATCCAGCCGTGCGTCTGCGCGAGCTTGAACGCCAGCGTTTGGAACTCGAGCAGGAGATCGCCCGCATTAAGAGTTCACCAAATTCGGCCCGCATGAGTTCGACACAGGTGCGTGAGCGCTTTGCTCTAGCCTCGCAGCAATTGCAGCAGCTGAAGAGCGAATTCAGGGCGGTGG
>JANSWS010000114.1 GCA_024743355.1 bacterium | reverse complement strand
GCATCTTGGGGGAAGAGGCCTGGATCGGGTGCCGCATGACAGCCCGCGCAGAACTCGCGGACGCGCTGCTCCGATTCCATGGACACCGGCTGAACATCACCTAAGGCTGGAACCGCCGGTGTGGACGCAGATTGCCGCCACCACAGGTAGGTTGCTAAGCTCAAGCTCGCCAACAGCAGCCCTGGAATACTCCACTTCCACATCGAACCCCACTTCCACATCGAAACCTAGTCTCCTGGCAAAGTTCAACCAACGCAACGAATCGGACTAGATCCACGTATTCAGCGCCCAACACGGTCGTTGCCTGCGCCCTGGGCAACCGCTCATGGGTCAAAAACTCCTGAGGCGCTCACGTCCACAATGGCCATTGCTTCAACACCGCTTCCACGCTGCACCCGAGCTGAGCGTTGGAAGCAAGAGCCAACTCCCACCTGAACACGCTTGTGGAAAGCTGGCAGGAAGAACTTTCTTCCGCTACCATCTTAAAGCAATGTTCGCGTTGGATCGATGGAAACTCAACTGGACCTCGAGAAGCCATCCAAAATCCTGTTCACCTTCCGCACGCCCTGGTCCTGACACTTGTATCATCGTCGGGATTCAATGCCCACGAGACGCTTACGGAACGGGCTGCAAAGTAGAACCTTGGCCAAAACAACTAGCAAGCAAGCCGACTCTCACAGCAGGGACTCCTCAACCTCAGCCGTCGCCACTGGCCGGTCCTGGCTGCGGTGGTTAGGGGCCTTAGTGATCGTCTCCATCGCATTGTGGATGGCAAGGCCTGTGTTAAGCGGTAGCCTGATATCAGCGGCCCGAAGTGCTTGGCTGCGGGGTGATTTTTATCAGGCTCAGCTTTGGACACAGCGGGCCGAGAGCTTTGGTGGTGCCTCTGATGAGGCTTTGCTGATGCAAGCATCTATCGCCCGCAGTCGCGGGAATTGGTCACATTGGCAGGCGTTGATGGAAGCGGCAGAATCTGCCGGTGCAGCTGAGGCCGCTCTGACACGAGAACGCAAGTTGTATCAACTTGCCGCCGGGCGGGTGGAGGATCTTCAAGCGATTGAAAGCATGCTGGGGGACGCGAACGTCAGCCTGGCGGAAATTTTCGACGCGGTACTCCCCGGCATCTTAGCTGCGGAACGCTTTGAACTTGCTGGGCAGCTCCTGTCGCAATGGGCACAACAATTTCCCCGCGACCCGAATCAACGGTATTGGTCCGCCATGTTGGCCGAGCAACTCAGTCTGATGGGTCGCAACGACAGCGGCAGCAAGCAAGAGTATGTCGACTTATTGAACGAGACCTTGGAAGCCTCGCCCTATCATCAACGGGCACGCCTCGCCCTGGCCAAGCTGGATGAAGAGGAAGATCGTCTCGAGGAGGCTTATCAACAGTACGCTCAACTTTGGCTTCGCGACCAGCTCGCAGAGGCTCAAGTAGCTACCGCCCGTCTGTTGCGACGCATGGGCAGATACGGACAAGCTCGGGAAGTACTGAGCGGCTTAGACGATGAATCCGCGAAACGTGAACGGGGCTTGCTCGCGTTTGAGGAAGGACAGCTGGAGCAAGCGATCGAGTTATTCGATGCCACAGCCAGCTCGAGCGAGGAAGAGGCGTGGGCGACGGCCCTGCATCTGGCCGGGCGAGATGAGCAGGCGCAGGCCTTGTTCGACAAAGTTGCGAATCGCCGCGAGCATCAACACGGTCAAGAGGAACAGAACAATCGCGTCTTAAGCGACCCCCTGACCCCATAGTTCACTCCCCACAACAGGTAGGGGTGGATTGCAGTCACTTGGTTGGATTCTGTCTGTTGTATAAGACGACTCGATGGGCTGCCGATGGCTTTCTAACCGAAAGTCTCGGCTACTTTTCGATACTCAACTACAATGACGAGTGTAGCTACGCTCGCCAGAGTGTGGAATTGTAGCTTCACGTAAGCCAGTCCACCTTCTGGCGAAGGTAGCTACGCGCTTGGTAGCTACGCTCGCCAGAGCGTGGAATTGTAGATTCACATAAGCCAGTCCACCTTCTGGCGAAGGTAGCTACGTGCTTGGTAGCTACGCTCGCCAGAGCGTGGAAATGTAGATTCGTAAGCCAGCAGCCCACCGTCTGGCGAAGGTAGCTACGCTCGCTAGACGCCCGGAATCCAAGATGGCAGCGACTAGCATTCAACCGGTGATCGCTGTTGGGTCATCGGAGCCAGCAAACACTTAGCGGCTCATGCGGTACCTACTGAGAGGCTGGTCCCCGCTGAATTCGAACAGTGCATGGAGAGCGACATCGCTGTTTTTCACCGGATTTGCTGCCAGGTCGCTTGAACTAATCGCCACTGGCCTTTGTCTCACTCAAGTTCTCAGAAGCAGGGGATTTGAAAACGGAACGGTTGCTACTCGCAAGTAAACACGATGAAAAACGTATCAATCTGGCTTCGTTCCGCCTTCATTCTGCTATCGACATTGGCTGTCATTGCGGGCTTGGCTTGGTTCAAATATGCCGAGATCCAGGCACAAATGAATACGCCTCCGCCTCCAGAAGTGGCAAGTTCGGTTCTGACAGCCAACGTCGAAACCGCATCTTTCCGCCCGTCGACAACCGTCATTGGCAATGTTCTCGCTCCTAGATCCATTGTCCTCAGCAATGAGATGCCCGGAACCGTCGCCCAGATTCATTTTGAGCCTGGCCAACGGGTCGAAGAGGGGCAGATTCTGGTGGAATTGGACACGGATGTGCTGGAGGCACAACTGGAATCCGCCAAGGCGCGATTGCAAAAAGCCGAAGCCACCAACCGTCGCTTTTCGACCGCATCGCGCGTCAGTGCGGTAACGCCGGACGAATTGGATCAGGCAACCGCGGAACTTGCTCAAGCGGCCGCGCAGGTAAAGGAACTGGAGGCTACGATTTCACGCATGCGATTACGAGCTCCCTTCGCCGCACAGGTTGGGCTCTCCGATACTCATGTGGGTCAATTTCTTCCCAGCGGCACCGAGATTGTCACGCTGCAAAGCCTGGATGACTTTCTCTTTGTCGACTTCATGATTCCTCAATCCGCCATCGACTCAACCGAGGTTGGACAAGAGGTTCAGCTCATGATTCAGGGAGAAGCAGTGCCGGGTCGGGTCATCGCTTTGGACGCACAGGCAAACCGCTCCAGTCGCAACCTGATGGGGCGGATCGAAGTTCCCCGCAAACTGCCCAGCGGTGATGAATTGGCACTGCCAGGAGAATCCCTTGAAGTCCGACTCGAATACGGGGTGGAGCGAGACGTTTTGCTGATACCCGCCGAAGCCTTGCTCAGGTTGCCCGACGAAACGTTTGTTTATGTAGTTGAGCAAGACGATCAGGGTGGATTGCGAGCCCGCAAAACGATGGTGATTGCAGGTCAGAGTGCGGGAGAGAAAGTGACGATTTTTTCTGGCTTGGAAGTGGGTGATCAAGTTGTTACAGACGGTGCATTCAAGCTTCGGGACGGTGACTTGATCGACGATGGACGTAAGGTCCAGCCAGAGCAGTCGCAGTAGACCGGCTGTCTGCCCAAATGGCCCCCGGCGGAACACGACTTTACAAGCAGCCCTTTCGAATTCTTTCTTGAGCGCCCTTGGGAGCTACAGGTAACGTGCGAAGTATTACCGACATCTTTATTCGCCACCCGGTGCTGGCCATCGTGGTCAACGTTGCCTTGGTGCTGATTGGAATTCGAGCCGCCACTAGCTTGCCAATCCAACAGTATCCATCGATTGAAAGCACTTCGGTGGTCATCACGACCTACTATGTGGGTGCCAGCGCGGAGACGGTACGAGGCTTTCTGACTACGCCTATCGAGAAGGCGGTATCATCCATCGCCGGCCTGGACTTTATCGAATCCAGTTCCATTGCCGGCGTGAGTACCATCACTCTGCGATTGAAGCTGAATCACGATAGCACGCAAGCCTTGGCAGAAGTGAATGCGCGCTTGCAACAGGTACGTCGCGCCCTGCCGGTGGAAGCGGAACCACCGGTGATTGAACTGCAACGGGCTGACCGACCCTACGCATCTTTCTATATCAGCTTTACGTCGGATCGGATGGGGATCTCGGGGCTTACCGATTGGCTGAATCGCAACATTCAACCGCAGCTTTCCACACTGGCGGGCGTGCAACGCGTCGGCATCGAAGCGGGCCGGGAGCCTGCCATGCGAATTTGGATCTCGCCCAATCGCCTGAGTGAGTTGAACTTAACGCCCGGAGATATCTTCAGTGCGTTGCGACGCAACAATTATCTTGCGGCCATCGGACGTATCCAGAACGATCGCGTGCAAATCGACCTACTGACCGATACGGACCTCAAAACGGAAGAGGAGTTCAAACAACTTATCGTCGCACAACGAGATGGAGCAGTTACGCGATTGGAAGACGTTGCGGAAGTGGAATTGGGCGCGGAAGAAGCCATAGCCACAGCCATGTACGAAGGCCGTGAAGCCGTCTACGTTTCTGTCTGGCCCTTGCCGGGCAGCAACGAGATCGAAGTCGCCAATGGTCTTATTGCCGAACTCGAGCGAATCCGTCCGAATCTGCCCTCCCATATAAAAATGGACTTGGCTTTCGACGCAACGAAGTTTATGCGCGACGCTTTGCGGGAGATTTCGCAAACGTTGACCGAAACTGTGCTGATCGTGGGCTGCGTAGTTTTTCTGTTTATGGGGTCCATTCGAACGGCTATCGTGCCTCTGATTGCCATGCCGGTCTCGTTGATTGGGGCCACCATCTTGATGTCACTTTTCGGATTCTCATTGAATCTCTTGACGATTCTGGCCATTGTGCTGGCTGTTGGTCTGGTGGTCGATGATGCCATTGTTGTCGTCGAAAACATTCAGCGTCACGTTCAGGAGGGAATGTCACGCATTCAAGCCTCACTGGTCGGCGCACGAGAATTGGTCGGTCCGATCATCGCCATGACCATTACATTGGCAGTTGTATACACGCCAATAGGCTTCCAAAGCGGACTGACCGGAATGCTTTTCCGCGAGTTTGCATTCACGCTGGCCGCCGCCGTGATTGTATCAGGCATCGTAGCCATCACGCTGTCACCCGTCATGAGCGGCATTATGGTCCACCCGGCGGGTCAGGAAAGCTGGCTGACGAAATGGGTGAACCGCCGCTTTGAATCCGTACGCCGCACCTATGCCTGGCTCTTGGAATCCGCGCTGCAAGTCCGCTGGACGATCGTTATTTGCATGATTTTAGTCGCCGTATGTGCTTTTCCGCTTTATCAATTCAGCGGCAAGGAACTCGCGCCCGTCGAGGACCAAAGTGCGATTGCCGTCTTTATGTCCGCCGCGCCTAATGCCACTCTCAAGTCCACCACGCGTTGGGCCAAGCAGTTGGCTGAGAGCTTCAAACAACTACCTGAATCGGAATACATGTGGGCCTTGGTCACGCCAGGCACGGGCTTCGGCGGAATCGTCACCAAGGATTTTGACGATCGGGAACGCAGCACCCAGGAGATGTACGGGCAGGTGTTTGGCATGGCTGCGGCTATCCCCGGTGTCGAACCCTTTCCCATTCTGGTCCCTCCTCTACCAGGTGCCGGGCAATACGACGTGGAACTGGTAATCAAAAGTGACCTGCCGCCGGGCGAGTTGGCCCAGCAGGCGGACAAGATTACCAAGGAAGCTTTCAAGAGTGGTCTGTTCATGTTTGTCGATACGGACCTGAAGATTGACTTGCCTCAGGCCCGAGTATCCGTCGATCGTGAGAAGGTTGCGGACTTGGGAATGGATCTGGCTTCGGTCGCTCAGGAGCTTGGCGTCTTGTTAGGAGGAGGCTATGTCAACCGCTTCAACTACTTCAACCGATCCTACAAAGTGATTCCGCAATTGGCGGACGCTGAGCGCGAGTCTACGTCGGCTCTGATTGATCTAAAGATCCGCGGTCCGCAGGGTGATTTGATCCCTGTCAGTAACTTTGCCACTATCGAGTCGGTAACGGCCCCAAGGACTCTCAGCCGATTTCAGCAGCAGAGTTCTTTCCGCGTTTTCGCCGGCGTCGTTCCCGGTGTCACCAAGGAACGTGGACTGAATCGCATGGAGCAAATCGCCCGCCAGGTCATGGGCCCCACAACCGGCATTGATTATGCCGGTGAATCGCGGCAAATCAGGCAAGAAGGCTCCAGTCTGATTGTCACCCTTGGATTCGCCTTGATTCTGATCTACTTGGTATTGGCGGCCCAGTTCCGTTCGTTCCGAGATCCGCTGATCGTACTCTTGGGTTCGGTACCACTAGCAATTAGCGGAGCTTTGGTGCTGACTTTTCTGGGACTGACGACCATCAACATTTACTCCCAAGTTGGGCTGATTACTTTGGTGGGCCTGGTGGCTAAAAACGGCATTCTGATTGTGGAATTTGCGAACTCCTTGCAGGAAAAAGGCTTCTCGAAGTATGGAGCCATTTACCAGGCCTCACAAACTCGGCTCCGCCCCGTGCTGATGACGTCGGTGGCCACCGTGTTTGGGCATCTGCCATTGGTATTTGTGGAAGGTCCGGGAGCCGAGGCGCGCAATAGTATCGGCGTAGTTTTGGTCGCCGGCATGGCCATCGGTACCTTGTTCACGCTTTTTGTGGTGCCCACGCTGTACCTGATCATCGCGGCCAAACACCGACAAGAAGAAACAGCCGAGGAGATGTTGCCGCTGGATGAAAGCCATCGCTCAATGACCTTCGAAGAAGCGCTCCCGGTCGCTTAAAGCAAAGAGCGGATAATTGACTTCCACCGTCAATTCAGCCGCCCACTTTGGATGAAAAACCACTTGGTCTGGAAGTTAGCTTGCGTCCAGCTTTGGCTCGTCGGTTACTGCCCGCTATCCTTCTGCAGCTTGCGATAGATCGTCTTTCGATCGCAGCCTAAGATACGTGCTGCTTGTGACTGGTTGCCACCGACGGCCTCGAGTACGTGTGCAATGTACCGGCTCTCAAGTTCTTCCAGAGGAATTAATTCGGCTGGGTCCAGACCACCTACGACCAGAGTGGAGCTCTTATAATTGCGGACCTTTTCTGGCAAATCCTCTACCGTGATACGGTCGAAGCGAGTCAGCGCTACGGCTCGCTCCATGACATTGCGGAGTTCGCGAATGTTGCCCGGCCACGAGTAAGCCAATAGCTTTTCCGCGACACCTTCCGCGAAGCCGACGACCTGCTTGTGTTCCGATTCGGCAAATACACTCCGAAAATGCTCCGCCAGCCGGAGGATGTCATTGCCTCTGGAGCGCAGGGGCGGCAGCTGCAGTGTGATGACATTGATGCGATAGAAAAGATCCTCACGAAACCGTCCCTCGGCTACCGCCCTTTCCAGATCGCGATTGGTTGCGGACAGCACCCGCACGTCGAAGGGCTGCTCAGCGTTGCCACCGACCGGCCTGACACTGCGTTCCTCGAGTGCCCGGAGCAATTTCACCTGCATGCCCAGAGGCATGTCGCCGATTTCGTCCAAAAGCAATGTTCCTCGGTCGGCCTCCAGGAACAACCCACGACGCTCCTGCCGCGCATCGGTAAAGGCGCCCTTAGCGTGTCCGAATAGCTCGCTTTCCAAGAGAGCTTCTGGCAATGCCGCGCAGTTGATAGCCACGAAGGGAGCCGCTGATCGCCGACTTTCCGCATGCAAAGCACGAGCCACCATTTCCTTGCCAGTACCGCTTTCACCGCTAATCAAAACCGATGCATCGGAGTTTGCCACCCTGCGCAACTGGTCGAACAGTGCCCGCATGGCGGGGCTCTCTCCCACCATTCCCGCGAACTCGCTGCGTTGATCGGTGCCTTTACTCTGCAGCAGCTTGACCTGTTGAGAAAGCCGCCGGTGTTCGACCGCGCGGTTTACAGCGATGGATAAGAGGTCCATTTCGACAGGCTTGACAACGAAGTCGTAGGCACCGCTGCGAATGGCTTTAATGGCCGTTTCTAAGGTTCCGAAGGCTGTCATCACAATCACCGGAATATCCGGACGCGTCTGACTCAATTCTTGACAGAGTTGCAAGCCCGTCATGCCGGGCATGCGAATATCCGTCAAGACAACGTCAAACTCCTGTTGGCGAATGGCATCCAGTGCCTGCTGTGCGTCGGTAAACCATTGGCTTTCCATGCCTCTCAGTCGAAAGTCAGTCTCCAGCAATTCGCACATCTGTCGTTCATCATCAACGATCAACACCCGCGGCTTGCCTCTTGGGTCTTCGTTCATCTGCCTTTCACACCCCATTCTAATGCGCTTGTAACTTCGATTTCACTATTGATGGCTCTGGGGACACCGATCACGCGCTCCAACTTACTCGCCCACTGAGCGGGCGGAGACGAGTTAAGGCGAGCGGCAGATGAAGATTTACCAATCGTAGCCACCGTCGCCAGACGGTGGACAACGCCAGACGGTGGACGACGCCGACCACGCTCTGGCGAGCGTAGCTACGGGTAAGAATTCATCTGCTCGCATTCATTCCAATGCTTTGGGCAGATAGACGCAAAAGACGGCTCCCCGCTGCTCGCCATTGCGAACGTCAATCCAGCCTCCGTGCTCTTGCACAATGCCGTAGGCAATCGAAAGTCCAAGCCCGGTTCCCTGTCCAACATCTTTGGTGGTGAAAAAGGGTTCGAAAAGCCGCTCCCGATTCTCTGGGGGAATGCCTGGCCCTTCATCGGTAATCACCAGCCTTAAGTACTCCTGATTCGCCTGTCCTTCCTTCGCCGCCGAAAGAGTTTCGGCGTTAACCACCAAGTCGACCCGGCCACCTTCCGGAGATGCCTGTATTGCATTCGCGACGAGATTGAGGATGACTTGCTGCAATTGTGAATAATCCGCGATCAAGTTGGGCTGCTGAGTCAAGCACTGAAAATCTAACTTTACATCATGCTGTGCGGCCAGCGGTTGCATTAATCCGCAGGTGGATTGGACCAGACTGCATAGATCACATGCTTGTCGATTGCCGGGCCTACTGCGAGCAAAATCCATCAGCTGCCGGATAATACCGGCCATGCGTTCCGATTCGGCTTTGATTGCCAAGGCGCTTTGCACCACGTCCTCGGGGCTTAACTTCTGACCGGCGATCAATGCCGCTCGGCCAGCAACTACGTTCAGCGGGGTACCCAATTCGTGAGCGACCCCCGCGGCCAAGGTGCCGATCGTCGTCAGGCGATCGGCGTGCCGCAATTGCTGCTCCGCCTGGAGGCGACTTTCCGTTTCCCGTTGAATGGTTTCACGCTGTGATTGCAATCGCTCGGCCATCTTGCTAATGGCCATGGACAGTTCTCCCAACTCGTCGTTGGACTTCAGCAACACTTTCTGGTCCAGCTTGCCGGAGCCGATCTCATCGACCTGGGTGACCAGCTGATGCAAAGGCTTACCGACCAGACGCACGCCGCCCACTAAGATGACCGCCGCGGACAACAGCGCCACAGCCCCCACGGAAATCAGCGACGCCCGCCAAGCGGACTGTACGTCCTCACTTGCCCTGTCTGGCTGTCGGACTTCGACAGCCCCGTCGTGACCTTCCAACTCCAGCGGTATATAGCTCAATTGCTGATTGCCATCGGGACCACTCACCGACAGATGAACGGTTTCGCGACTTAACAAGCGTGTCGCTTGCGATGGCAACTCACGACGATCCATCCATCGCAGGCTCGGGCCGCGCAGATACTGGGTAGTCAGCTCGATCGTCCGCTGAACTTGAATCTCGCCGCCGCTGCGAAACGCCTGCTCCAGACCGGGTGCCAAGGCTTCGGCCAAATTTTCGGCATATTGCTCCTGAGTTGCCAGCCACATTCGATGCCGCTGCATTGTTTGCCAGCTAAAAACACCGACGATGGCCAGCACACCGACCATGAAAATCAGCACCAATTTGGTCGCCAGTTTCATAACTACTCCCGTTTCGCACCATCGGCTCCGCAGGTTACAAGCTAACAGGTTTCGCAAGGCACAAAAAGAACAGCCAGTGTACGCATTCACGTGTACTGGCTGTGATTGGCTGCAGCTTCCTAGCTTGGGGAGGGTCCTACTTGGTCAGGACCAGGAACCGAGATCCTTGTTCCGAGCGAACCAAGAGAAGTATCGACTCATCGTCATCTGCCTGCACCTGCTTCTCGAACTCGTCAACCGTGGTGACCGAATGGCGGTTCACTTGCTCAATGAGCATACCGCTTTCCAAGCCCGCGCGGGCAGCCGGGCTATTCGGCTGCACGCCGGTGATCACAACACCTGCGCTTCCCTTCAAGCCCAGTTGTTTGGATACCTCAGGCGTCAAATCGCGAACTTCCAGTCCTAAAGATTGCAGACGTGTCGCATCACGCTCGGACGTACCGGTGACATCCTGTGAAGCTTCGCCAAAGTTTCCAGGAGCCTCCTGACCTTCATAACGCAGAATCTTGGATTGGCCATCACGCAGAATCTCTAGCTCGACCGACTTACCGATGGGTGACCGTTCCACCACAAGCTGAAGCTGCTGAGGCGATGCGACGGCCTTACCATCAAATCGCAGAATGACGTCACCCGCTTGCAGACCGGACACTTCTGCCGGTGTGCCCGACATGACGTCCGTAACGACAACTCCGGTTCGTGGCGGTATCCCAAATTCCTTGGCCAAGTCATAGTTGACTGGCTGAATGTTCACACCGAGATAGGCTCGATGTACCTTGCCGTCCGCCAGCAATTGATCCTTGATCCAGCCAGCCAGATTGGATGGCACGGCAAACCCAATCCCGTTGTTCCCACCATTGCTGGATTTGATGGCCGTGTTGATACCGACGACTTCACCTCTCAGATTGACCAACGGCCCGCCACTGTTGCCCGGATTGATGGCCGCATCGGTTTGAATGAAGTTCTCCCGATCCGTAATCCCAATTCCGCGATTCTTGGCGCTGACGATACCTGCTGTCACGGTACTCTCCAGCCCAAATGGCTGCCCTAGCGCGACAACCCAGTCGCCGATTTCGGTTTGGTCGCTATCTCCCATGCGAGCCGTCGGCAAGGGAGAATCACTTTCAATTTGGATCACCGCGATATCGGATTTGGGATCCGTGAGTACTTTCTTCGCCTCGAACTCACGTCCATCCATCAGCCGAATGGTGACCTCGCCATCGCCTGCAACCACATGGTTGTTCGTCAGGATGATACCACGGCTGTCGATGATCACGCCGGATCCAATGCCGCCCGGTTGGTATGGCATCGGCGAAGGACGGCTGGGCATCTCGAAGCGATCACCGAAGAAATCTTCAAAGGGCGTACCTTTGAACGGATTCGCTTGCGGCATACGCTCGTTTCCCGCGGGTGGCTGAGATGTCCTCCAGTTGTTGCTGGGCCGATTCTCAATGGCTACGACCGCTGGCAATACCTGTTTTGAAACGGCACGAAAGCTTTCTGACAGTGCATTGGCGACCCCCAGTTGCTCGGCCGATATCAGCGGCGGATCCTGGACCGATTCCGATTTGCTATTTGGAACATCCGCAACCAACATTCCTCCGGCCACCAGGACCAGCGGTGCGGCAAGCAGAGCCCCGCGAAACTTCGACCATTTCTCACTTGACTTCAGTTTGTAAAACATCATTGGATGTCCTTTTTCATGGGTTGACTTATCTATCACCAGCCTTGCAATGTCTGCAAGAAACTCAGTTGTTCTCGTTTGGAAACGGGACTTCGGACAAGCGAATGATGGGCACTTGAAAGGGCCCTGGTTCAGGCTGGATGCGGCGTCGCTTGCGGGTCTTGCTGCTCCAACCTCGGCGAATAGCCGCCGCTCTTCTGCGAACCTCTTCTTCGCTCGGAATGGCTTCATGAGCATCTTCCGACGGATCCGCGCGATCATCGTTTCGCCATTTCATTTCGTACTCTCCTGTCTGGCTCAAGCCGGTTTTCCGACTGTCACCGTTGGACACTGCGAACAACGCGATTTGCTTTATGCAGAAGCTGTGCCAATTGGAATTTCCTGCAAAATCAGGCAGAATTGGCAGATCGCCTGCGAGGCCAATCAAGGAACTTGTGGCGAAAGACCCCGCTGGGGCAGATTGCCCCAATCCCAACAACCCGTTGCTCACGTATGCTTACCAGCCACTTGGATCCATTGGGACAAATGAAACGTGATTCCTATCCGAGACAACATTCCGTCGCGAAGTTTTCCAATCGTAAACAACGCCATCATTCTGATTTGCGTGGTCGCTTTCTTGCTTCAGCTAGCGAACGCCGAACAGGGTGCGCTGGTCGATAGCTACGGGATGGTGCCAGCCAGGCTGATGCATCCGGGCGAAGTCATTGAGACGATACAGCAGGTTCCAGTACAGACGCCCTATGGTATTCAAGTCCGAGAAGTCGTACGGCAAACATCTCCGGCCGCCATTCCTGAATGGCTGACGCTATTCACCTGCATGTTTCTTCACGGAGGCTGGATGCATATGTTAGGGAACATGTGGTTTCTTTACATCTTTGGAGATAACGTAGAAGACTGTTTTGGCCACGTGGGTTATCTGCTCTTTTACGTCGGCTGCGGATTGCTGGCCGGAATCACGCATCTGCTGACCGGGCCGGATTCAGCCATTCCGACCATCGGTGCTAGCGGAGCCATCGCCGGAATCATGGGCGGTTATTTAATTCTGTACCCAAGAGCCATGGTGCTGGCCATCATACCGATCGGTTTCTTTTTGCAGACCTTCGTAATCCCGGCCGCCGTCTTTCTTGGCTTCTGGTTCCTTCTGCAATTTTTCCAGGGCACTATGGCGATATCATCCGCGCAATCGGGCGGTGTTGCCTGGTGGGCCCACATCGGCGGATTCGCGGCCGGGCTAGTCGTGACCTTCGTCTTGGAGAAACTGCATTGGATCCGCGCTCCCGTCCACGAAACCTTGCCCGACACCGATCACATCAGTAGTTATCGCGGTTTTCCCACCCACCGCGTCCGCGAGTGATCGCTGTAGCTTTATTCAAGACCCCGTCGCAACTTTGGATGTTGCGCTGAATCAAAGCTACTCTCCCGCTTGAAGGTCGTGCAGTTATTAAGTCGTTTGAAGTTAATACACAACTCACCCTCCCGGCTGAGAAATCCGGCCAACGGCTTGTATTTCTCAGCCGGGAGGGTCAGCCTTAATGCGGCCGGGGAAGTCAATTGCTAGCTACGACAGCCTGATTTAACGGCCGCGACTTTGATGACTTGGATCCAACTCGCAATTTCTCACTCGTCGCTATGCAAGGCATTGGCTTGCAACAGAATGCGGCGGCACTGCCCGCGTTCGACAATGGGCTCCGTGGCTAAGCGCGAAAACAGATTCCCCACAATCACCACCGACTTGCAATTTTCGAGCAAGATACCGGCTGCCTCATTCGGATTTTCTTCGCCGCCGGCAGGCTCGTTCGACCGCTTTTGAACGGGCTTTCCTTCCGCATCTTCGCCGATCCAGCTATCGCTGAAATTGTTGCCGCTGATGGTGATACCGGCGGATTGCTCACGCACAGCGATGCCAGTTTTCTTGACGATCGTAAATGTGTTGCCAGTCAAACTGCATCCGTGGGCATCCCGCAAATCCACACCACCCGTGAACTCATGAGCAATGACATTTGCCGACACCGTAATTCCATAGCAGTCACGATCCAACACAACAGCCCAGCCCTGGCATTCTTCAATCATGTTGCTGGCGACCACGCTCCCGTAGGTATTCTCAATCACGACACCATCTCCCAGATGGTCATCCAGATTGTTTCCGCTCATTGCCAGATTGAACGAATCCAAGCACTGCAATGCGTCTTGATTTTCCTCCAATTGGTTGGCGGAGACGATGATGTCGTGGCAGCCCTCCAGGTAAATCCCGCAGGCTTTGTTGTAGGTCAAGAGATTGTTGCTAATGCGTGGGTCCTCGTAGCAGTAATACAAGCGGATTCCATCCCCGCCATTGCGCGTACATGTCACTGAATGGATGTAAACTTCTTCCACGTAGTTAGCTTGGATACCAGCCCCACTTTTTTCATTACCCGAGATTCGCAAGTCGCTGATCTGCACGCGCCACAAACGCTCGGCGTCCGGAGTCGCTTTACCGGAGAAGCGGGGATTCTCGATCAACAACGCTGGCAGTCCATCGGTATTCTTGTTGACAAGATGCGTGGCCGGACCACCGCCACGAATCTGTGTATTGCCGGTTTTGATCACCAATGGACGCGTCAATTCGTATTCGCCCGGTGGAATTCGCAGAATACCGCCCGATTCCGGAATGGCATCCGCCGCCGCCTGTAAGCTGTCAAACTGAGCCGCGTCTATTTCCGAGCCATCGGATTTGGTTGGCAATAAGCCTAGACTAGCCACTGCGAACAACGCCATCGTTAACCAACGCTTCATGGATGTTTCATTCCTGTTGAGTGACTTGCGACGGGGACCTGTCCAAAATGAAAATTGAAGCCGAGCGTTCAGGTCGCTAAACTACATAGAGCCCGAAACACCAAAACCGCAGCGGGCTCGTACGAAATACCGCGTTTAGCCAGTAGGCGGCGCTTCCACTGAACTAGCAGCAACGATCGTCAGTTTAGCAAAACCGCCTTCCCGATTGGCGGCCGCCCAAAACTATGCCGAACCGAACACGGCCACCCCACCCAATAGGCTAACCACGCCTCGCCACAGCACGCATCCCTCCTTTCACTGAGAAAACTCATGCATCGATTGCTGCTGCAAACTATCTGCGTGACGATGTGCCTGGGCCCGGTTGTACTGGCAGAAGAAGTAGTTCTGGCAGAGACAGCGGTTGAATTTTCCGTCGATGTCATGTCGATCCTTTCCAAGTCCGGCTGCAACATGGGCACGTGCCATGGCAACCTGAACGGCAAAGGGGGCTTCAAGCTCTCATTGCGTGGACAGGACCCATATTTCGACTATCAGTCCTTGGTGCATGCCGCACGAGGGCGGCGTATCAATCTGACAGCTCCCGAGGAAAGCTTGATTCTCAAGAAGGCTACAGGAGCAGTCTCCCATCGCGGCGGCGTCCGCATGTCCGCCGCGTCAGCGGAATATCAGCAGCTAGTCCAATGGATACAGCAGGGAACCCAGGGACCGTCCCCGCATGCTCCGCGAGTGAAGCAATTGGTAGTCTCGCCAGCCGATGCCGTCATCCCTGCCCCCTTAGATTCTGCCCAGGTGCTCGTAACAGCCATCTTTGAGAATGGTGCGAAGCGGAATGTAACGGAGCGAGCCTGTTATGAACTCTCCAATTTGAAAGCTCAAGTAAGCCCCAGCGGCCGCGTGACTCGCAGCGACTTTGGTGAAACGACTTTGATCGTACGCTATCTCGACGAACAAGTAGCCGTACCGTTGGCATTTACAACGGGCGAGAAAATTACGTGGCAAGAACCGCAGGCCGCAAATTTCATTGACCGACACGTGAATGCGAAACTGCGTCGATTGATGATTCCACCATCACCGATCTGCGATGATTCCGTATTTATTCGCCGCGTGTATCTGGATGCCACCGGACGATTGCCGACGGCGGACGAGGCCAAGACATTTGTGGAAGATCCAAATACGAACAAGCGGCAGGAAGCTGTGGATCGGCTGCTGGCCACACCGGCGTTTGCAGATTACTGGGCCCTCAAGTTCGCTGACATGCTGCGAACAGAAGAGAAGGTTTTGGATGTTCAGGGAGTTGAGGTCTTTCATGCCTGGATTCGAGAAAACATCCGCCGCGACACGCCGCTGGATCAATTTGTCCGCGAATTGATCACCGGCACGGGCAGCACCTTTGAGCAACCAGCCGCTAATTTCTATCGAGCCAATCGCGATCCGGCCACGCGTGGCGAAACGGCTGCCAGACTGTTTCTGGGTACGCGTTTACAATGCGCCAAGTGCCACAATCATCCCTTCGATCGCTGGACACAGGAAGACTACTATCAATGGTCCAATCTATTCTCGCAACTCGACTATGAAGTGGGGGAAAACAAACGCAGGGACCGTCTCGACAAAAATGAATTCGTCGGCGATCAGATCGTACTGGTTGCGAAACAGGATGAGGTCCGCAATCCAACCACCGGCAAAGTCGCTATTCCCAAGTTCCTGGGCGGTCCGCAGCTGGATGCCAATTCGGACGCGGATCGTCGGCAGGCACTGGCGGTTTGGCTGACCGACCCCGGCAATGAACTGTTCGTACAGTCCCAAGCGAATTTCATCTGGTACCAATTGATGGGACAGGGTCTGGTGGATCCCATCGATGATTTCCGTATGACGAACCCAGCCACCAATCCAGCTCTGTTGGAGGCACTTGCCGATCATTTTGTCGAAAGCAACTTTAGCGTACGCAAACTGGTGCGCACGATTATGCTTTCACGCACGTACCAGCGGGCCTCCGAACCGCTTCCATCCAATGCGAGCGATACAACCTGCTATTCGCACGTGCAGATTCGTCGCCTGCCGGCAGAAGTACTGCTGGATATGCAGAGCGATTTCCTCGGGGCACCGGCAGAGTTTGTAGGCTATCCAGAGGGAATTCGAGCAGTCCAGATCCCAGGTGTTCAACGCGTACGTCCGCGGGACAAAGCTCCCAAGGCGGGTGATCGCTTCCTGAAGACATTTGGCAAGCCGCCAAGAATCATGGCCTGTGATTGCGAACGATCCAACGAGACCAATTTGCAACAGGTCTTGAGTCTGCTGGGGGCGGGGCTCGATGAGCGCTTAACCCAGTCTCCGCGGCTGGAAGAGTTATCACAGGGTCAGCTTTCCGATTCGCAAGTCATCGAACAACTGTATTGGTCCGCTTTATCACGCTCACCCAGCACGAGCGAGTTTGAGGCCGCCCATGCATTACTCCGCGATCCCAAGCTAAGCCGGCAGGCGGCGATTCAGGATCTGGCATGGGCCCTGTTGAATGCCAAGGAATTTGTATTCCGTCGATAGTCATATTTGAAGACAGGTAACCGCTCGATTCGGAATCGTCGAACCGTCTTAGTCATTCCAAACTGCATTTAGCCGAGGCTGCCGATGCATCGTCGATCTATTCTTCAAGTGGGTGGGGCTGGCCTGCTAGGGCTGACCGCTCCCAAGCTGATGCGGGCAGAAGAACTGCAAACGCCTATCAAGCCGCGCGCGAAATCGGTGATCTTTTTGTTTCAATGGGGCGGGCCCAGCCAGTTGGATACCTTCGACATGAAGCCACTGGCACCGTCGACAGTACGCAGCCCTTATCGCCCGATTGCCAGCAGCGCCGATGGCATTCAGGTCTGTGAATTGCTGCCGGAAACGGCCAAACGCATGCACCACTGCACTTTGATCCGGACGATGACCCACAACATGAAGAATCATGCATCGGCTGGTTATTACGCGCTGAGCGGACACGAGCCTCCCAGCGACGACCAACGCTTGCGTGATTCTTTGGACCTCTATCCCGCCTATGGCAGCGTCGTCGATCATCTCGCTCCCAATTCAAACGGGATGCCGACCTTCGTGGCCTATCCGCACGTGATTCGCGATGGATCCATCGTGCCGGCTCAGCACGCAAGTTTCTTGGGCAAAAAACACGACCCGCTGCTGGTGCTGGAGGATCCCAACGACCGCAATTTCTCTCTGCCAGAACTCAGTCTGCCCGCTGGTTTAAGTGTGGATCGCATGCACCGTCGCCGTGAGCTGCAACAGTTGGTGGATCAGCAGGCTCGCTTGTTGGACTATGCGGCTGAGGCTCGAGGATTCGACGAGTATTACCAGCGGGCGATCGGCATGCTCACTTCAGGAAGAGTGCGCCAAGCCTTTGATTTGACTGCCGAGCCGGAAAGCGTGCGTGAGCGCTATGGTCGCACGACCTACGGTCAAAGCTGCCTTTTAGCACGCCGACTCGTCGAAGCCGGTGTCAAGTTTGTGACCGTCTACTTCTCCAGCAGCATTGGTGGGCGGCGCATCAACGACGGGGGCTGGGATACCCACGGTTTTGATAACACGCGGATGTACAAGATCGTGGACCAATACCAGTTACCGATAACGGATCAAACTCTGCCGACACTGTTGGACGACCTGGAACAGCGGGGCTTGCTGGAGGATACGCTGGTGGTCTGGATGGGCGAGTTTGGACGCACTCCGGAAATTAACAAGAATGAAAGTCGCGATCACTGGCCGCAGTGCTACACGGCTTTGTTGGCCGGCGGCGGTGTCAAAGGTGGCTATGTCTATGGCCGATCCGATGAACGCGCCAAGTATCCGGCTGAGAAACCGGTAAAGCCCGAGGACCTGGCCGCCACACTCTTTCAAATCCTGGGCATTAACCCGGGAGCGGAGATCTACGACCGCAACCATCGCCCCTTGGTCATCGGCGGCAACCCGCTCCATGAAGTCTTGGCTTAAGTGTTGTGGCCCAAGCATTGGCTAAACGCATCATCTCAGGCTTAGGAACATAGGAGGCCAAGATTGTGTCCCCTGCTCCAAGCGGCTCCTTGTACGACACAAGTCGACTGGGAAAAAACACATTGCAAAGCTGGCGTCCGCGAGTGATTCCATAGACAGCTTGTCAGCAGGCTAGTTGATGGAACAGGAGAAAACCAAGAAAACAGAGTGGTTTGCTTACTCTGTTCCCTCTGTTTACAAGGAGTCTGCCATGCATCCACTTTTTCACCAAGCTTCTGCGATTACAAGCGATGTGATTGGAGCCGCCATAGAAGTGCATCGCGATAAAGGCCCCGGTTTGCTCGAATCGATCTACGAATGGTGCTTCACGATGGAACTGCAACTGCGCGGACGTCGCGTGCAAAGGCAGAAGAATGTTGTCATTCGATATAAGCAGTTTTCTCGCGAAGAACCGCTGCGCTTTGACTTGTTGATCGACGGGTGCTTGTTAGTGGAAGCTAAGGCGGCTGACAAGATCCATCCAATCAACAAAGCGCAATTGCTCAGCTATATGAAACTCCTCGATGTTC
>JANSWS010000078.1 GCA_024743355.1 bacterium | reverse complement strand
GACCCTCTTCTCCGTATCCGCGGCTTAGGATCTCCAAATCCAGGCCACGAGTCAAAGCGTCCAGAATTTGCTCCATGTTTGCCAGCACGAAAGAGTTCTTCTTCATGTTGGCACGGCACATGTGCTCCGGCAGGCCGGTGCTCGCTGACTGCTGATGAATGAAGTCTTCGACGGACTGTTCCCCATCCCCCAGCGGCAGCGTCGAGTGCTCGAACAACTCGGCTGCCTTCTTGCATTTTGTCAGTAGTTCTGAAGTCGGAATTTCTCTCAGAACGGCTCGTGCTCGCGGAGCATGCCGCATATCCATTTGCAACATGCCGCCGTTCACCTGGCCCAGTTTGGCAATGGGCTCACCACTCAAGAAATGCGAAATTTCCTGAGTCTCCAAGGACTGATACGGCTTTCCCCAACGCAGTGCTGATAGTGTAAGCATGACTTCTCCCTTTCGTGTTCGATTCGGTGACTAGTACACGCCCACCGTTGTTTGTGAAGCGATCGCGTGATAGGGTCGTACCCCACTGACACCGTCCCAAGGAAATTTGGCAAAAGGACGCTCTCGTTCGCCTTCGTCACGCTCCAGGAAACCGGGGACGAAAAACTCCTTGGTCATTGTGTAAAGCTTGACACGACCTGTTCCCTCATAAGGAACCACTTGGGTGTGGTCGTCAAAATCGACGACCTCCACAACCGCTCTGGGCTGCGGAGCGTAATACGAAATCTTGTAATCGTCTTCCGCGGTCACAGGCTTACTGCATGCTAGTCCCATCAAGGTGTTGCCGTAGGTGGGAGTCATATACACGCCGCTCTCTTCCGTCGGTCCGCCCAAGAGCTCCTCCACGCAAAAACGCGTCCATTGCGGCGTGAACTCAGTACCGCCAGAGAAGATTCCCGTAATGCCTACCTCTTGAATGCTGGTTCCCTTCTCAGCCAAGCCGTAAGCCAATGCTTCCAACAGTTTGGGGGTGGTGAACATGCACTTGATGTCGTGGCCCGCAGTCAGGATTGTGATGGCCTGATCGATACAGTGCTTCTTGTATTCCTCCAGATGATCCATCCAGCCCTTTTTAATGAGCTTCACGACCCATCGCGGATCCAAGTCAATGCAAAAACTAATCCCGCCACGGTATTGGCAAAGATGCTCTACAGCCAAACGAAGACGACGCGGGCCGGAAGGTCCCAACATGAGCCAGTTCGATCCTCTAGGGAAGTACTCGTCCGGCAAGGTATCGCTGAACATTTCATAATCGATACGGAAATCGTCGATGACGACCCTGCTCTTGGGAATGCCCGTAGTTCCGCCCGTTTCAAACACGTAGACCGGCTTGTCGCTAAGACCTTTTGGTACCCAACGTCGCACGGGACCGCCGCGTAACCAATCGTCTTCAAAGAGCGGGAATTTTTTCAGGTCCTCGAAGCCTTTTATGTCGGTCAAAGGATCAAAGCCCAGAGTGGCTTTTTTCTCCAACCAGAACGGTGAGCCCGTACTCTCGTGAAAATGCCACTGCACCGTTTCGTAGGTATGGGCGTCCAATTTCTCACGGGCTTGAGAGGTTGCCTCTTCGATGGTCAAAGCTTCTGTAGACATACGATCCTCGTGTTATGGCTGGGTTCATTCGATCGTCGAAGATAACCGACGAATCGCGTCCAGACAACTCAATCAAGGCGGGAGCCACAACCAATACAGCAGTGGAAGGAAATGGGATGTGCCGGCTAAGATGCCAAACTGGCTTACGATAGGTCCTCGGCAAGCCGATTCGTCATGCTCAGGCGAGCGGCAGATAGAAATTTACCAATCGTAGCCACCGTCGCCAAACGGTGGACAAGGTGGACGTCATCGCCAGACGACGACGTCAACCACGCCCTGGCTAGCGCGGCTACCGGTAAGAATTCATATGCTGCTCGCCTTAGGAGACCGTGAGGGGAAGATCTGATTCACGGAAAAGAAGGGAGAGCCTCCGCAAAAAGCCACCGTTTATGCATGGGGCTGGCAATGCCCCGTCGACATTGCTGCGGTTATCGTTTGTGTTCTAACAAATGCTTCAGCTCGGAACTCGCCGCGAAAATTCTCCAGCCATCAGGCATTCCGGCGAAATGTTTCGCAATCCTTGGCTTGTTCGGAGATTCGCGACGCCTCGGTCGACGCACAAAAAAAACCGCGAGAAATCTCGCGGGTCTTTGTATGTTTCGAAGGAAGCTATGGTCTGCTCAATCAGGGAGCGATAGGCGACGGCAGGTTCTGATTGAAGCCGTCGTCATCCTGAGTTGCCAGGGCAGCGATACCAACGGCCAAGCCGGCTGCACCCAGCAGACCGCCTCCGCCGAAGCCGCCGATTCCACCGCCACCGCCACCGCCATAGAATCCGCCGCCGCCGGCGAATCCGCCGCCGCAGACGGGAGAAGGTGCTCCACAGGCATCTTGACCGCAGGTGCAGGGATCGTTGCCACAACCACATGCAGGTTCAATAACTTCTTCGACCACAACTTCGCAGCAGGCGATTTCTGGTTGGTGAATCATTTCGCAGCACAGGCAATCTGTAGCGAAACCAGCCTGTGTTGAGACAAATCGAACAGTTCCATCATTCTTCGAGGCCAAGGGCTTGGCTGGCAGAACTGCCTCAAATGCCAGAACCGCAAAGCCATCGTCTCCCGATACAAACAGGTCGTATACGCCAGGAGCCAAGTCAGGCACCATGAAGAAGCCCTCACGGTTGACAGGAGCGGACGCAACGACATTGCCCTCACGCACGATCTGAGCAACTGTCCCAGTCAAATCTTGTTCCGCAAAAGTCCAACCTGGTCGCGAAACTCGACCCACCAAGTTGCCATCTCGCAAGACAACTTGATGCGAGTCATTGAATTCTCGCTGATCCGCGATGGGATCTGTTTCGTGAGCGCGGTAATAAACGTCCTGTCCCGCATCCCAAGCTGGAGCCAGATTGGCCGATACCAGCTCGTTAGCTCGATCCTTGGCGATGATCGAAGCAAAAACCTTCAGATCGGAACTCAGGTGAGCGGAATCATTCGGCAGAACGTGTAGAGCGTAGGCCGCTCGTGTCACATCTCCCGTTACTTGAAGTGCATAAGTGCCAGGCTTCAGACCGCTCAGAACGAACTCGCCACCCAGGTCACTCTTGGTTTCCAGGAGGATGTTTCCGTCTTGGGAAATGACAACATTCGCACCAATGCGACCAGACTCAGCTCCGTCGGCGGAAAGAGTCAACAAGGTACCCTTGATCAGGCCTTCCGCGTCCAGCCGTACCCACTCTCGCTGATGCAATTGATTGATCATGTCAGGCGAGCGATTCTCTGCCGGTAGCATGGGAGCAGCGGGTTGCTGCGCTACCGCCGGTGACGCGAAGGCCCCCAAAAGTGCTAGCAGTGATAGTTGACGAAGCATCTCAAGTCCCTAAACAGTGAAAAGTGTATGTGTATCGTTGATCGAGGGTCTGGTAAGCTGGGCACAATGGGCAGCCTCCAGAGTATATTTCCCTGTTTGCCCAAAGTCAACAATTTGAAATCGAAATGGGTCAAGGTTTACGCGGTGTGTAAATGTCGCTGACTTTCCCTTGGCTGACCGGGGGATTGGGTTGTTCCTTGATCGGGAAGTCATCTCCGGAAAGACGGTTACCTAAAGGAATCGTACGGTCGGCCCCCTCTGTCTTGAGATAACCCATCAGCTTATCGATAGAAATCTGCATGATGCCGTTCTGACGCGCTTCCGCGATAAATTTGGCATAAGTGGTCATCCTGGCCTGCTGCTGAGCCCGCAACTCGGGGCTTGCGTTCTCTGGTAAATTCAGATCCGAACCCAGCACCAGGAAGCTCGTGTTAGGCGTCATTCCCGGGCCACTGCGACTGCCGCTGGTGTCCATCACTTCGTCGATAACTCCCCCACTGGTGCGGATAAGCTCTTGCACCTGAGCGGAATCGTCGTTTCCATCGTCGTTCATGTCCAACAATCCGACCAGAGCGAAGCCGACCTTACGACCTTTACGCCAAGCGGGTGAATAGACTTTGTCACCTGGAATGATTGGGCTGCGATAATCGCGTCTCTCAGTCACTTCACCGATGCTCAAATGAGGCGCAACGATACGAGTCACCACGAGCTTAGCCTTGGGAGAAGCGTTGCTAACGTTAATTTCGGACTCGTCGATCAGCGAAAATGGCACGCCTTCGCGAAGGCCATCTTCGCTCCCAAGGTTAATCCAAACCACAGTTCCGCCATTGGCTACCCTCACGACCTCACCTTGAGGAGCGGCGAAATCGGGCTCTCGGTACTGGTTGATGATGTCCATTTGGGTCTGGATAGTTTCCGACTGGCGTGCATTTTCAGCTACCAAACTGGAATTTTCCGCACGGACCTCCGTTAAAGCCTTTTCTTTCACAGCCAAGTTGGCCTGAAACTTCTGAATCTCTTCTTCTTTCTCTTGGTTCAACTTGGCGATGTTGGCCGCATGCTGCTGACGGGCTTGGGCAAGGTCGGCTTCGGCGGCCTTCTGGGCTGCCACCGCAGCTTCGCGAGCCTTTGTTTCCCGATCGATCGTGGCTGCCAATTCGGTCTGCAATTGGGCGGCACGCTCGCGGGCAGTATCGATCTGCTCGTTGCGGATGCGGATCGTATCAATCAAGAACTTGGGGAGCTTTATGAGGTTTTTTTCGTTGGCGGGCTGGTTGGGAGGAAACAGCTTCATCTGTTCCGCATAGTCGGCTTCCACTTCGCCCAGCCTTTCGTCATTGGCGAAATCGGCCGCCATCTGCTGCAAGTCGGCGTCGGTATATTGGCCGTAGCCCATCATCGACAACAAGCGGTCGACGCGCCGCTCGCTGGTGCGAAATTCCTGAGTCGCGTTGTCGAGCGAGGATTTCTGGTCCTTAAAACGCTTGTCCAGATCGCTGTAGCCACGCCACAGGAAGAACATGCCAAGCAGCAGGCCGACGGAAAGAAATGCCATCGTGATAACATATGCCTGCCACGCAAATAGATTGCGATCGCGTACTGCCATGTGTGAGGATCCAGATAAGAAGATTCGATTTCGGTCTGAGAGTAGTCCATCAGCCCTCTGCGCAGAGCCGTTCGACCGATTCAATCAGCACTGTAGTCTATTTGCCGCCTAACGAGGCGTCAAATTTTTGCGGGGTTGGCGAACAACTTTGTGTTATACCGATTCTTCGGCGGCTTCCTTATCGGTACAAATCGTCCGTAGCCTGTACGCATAAGCACGATGTATCCCCCCAATGTGACTGCGGCTAAGAGGGGGGAATCTTGGCTTTGTCCGATCGCTTCCGGCTCCTAGGCAGACAGGCTAGCAAGCTCATGAAGAGACAGATCCAGGCCAATGGGTAGCCGGCAGATTGCACCAAGCCCCACCGGCCATCCGGATGGGGTCGCGCCAGGATTCCATCTGCGGCAAAACGTTCTGTGACCTGCTGCACCCGCCCCGCCCCATCAATTTCCGCTGAGAGACCTGTGTTCGCCGCAACCAGTAACGGTCGGCGGTTTTCGACGGCGCACAAAATGGAACAGGCCAGATGGTGGTCCAGCATGCTGGACCCGCGAAACCAACTGTCATTGGTAATGTTGATCAGCACATGCGGGGATTGGCCATCCGCAGTTAGCCAAGCAACCTGCCGTCGAATCAGTCGTGGCATCATGGTTTCGAAGCAGATACTGGGTGAGATTCTGACGTCGCCTAGATTCAGCACCACCGGTGCCGTGCCCGCTTCCACTCCGCTGATTCCAAACATATCACGCAACCATTGGAGCAAGGGACCTAGGGGAATATATTCCCCAAACATGACCAAATGCATTTTGTCGTAGCGTTCCTTGAGGTTGCCGTCAGGTCCGATGAACAGTGCTGAATTAAATCGCTTCCACTTTTCGGAAGTTATTTCCCAGGCATCCGAGCCCACCAACAGGAATGGAGCTTGGGTGGAACGCGGGGTGCCGTTATCAGGCGGAGACTCCAGCGTAGCCTGAGTGTTGTTGGCAACCGAATTAGTACTACTTGGCACCGGACTGCTGGCCAGTTGTCCCAGCGAGTCGCGTTGCAGGTCGGTGTCCTCTGGACCGGTCTGGCTGGCCGCCTCCAGCAATAGCTGCGCCTTGTAGGCGAATTCCTGACGTGTCCCTCGGAGCCAGTTCTCCACGATTTGGCGATCCATAGCTCGATCTCGCATTTCAGCGGGCAATCGGGCAGGCAACTCACCTGCGATCCAGGGCGAGCCTGCGGTAAACGTTGACTCGGGCCATACGACCAACTCCGGTGTGCCGTACCTGGAAATTAAGTCTCTGGTTGTTTCCAAGTAACGCGACCAAGCAATCTTGGGCGTGTTCACGTCGGCATCAAACATGGAAGGCGTGTTTTCTTGTACCAGCAACACGCTCAGTAGCGATTCTCGAGACTTCCGCAGTTGTTCGGTTTCCCCGATTCGATACCACCCGTAGCCCAGGCTGATTGCCAGCATCACAGCAGCGATCGCCAATCCCCGCCAGCTCGGAAGGTTGGGCCACCAAGGTTTTGCATCAGCAGTACGTCGGCTGTTTTGCAGCCAGTTGGAAAGGGCAGCACAAGTCAGCATCATCAAAAAGCTAATACCATAGGCTCCCAACTGGTCGGCCAACTGGATCACCAGTGGATAAAAGACTTGAGTGTGAGCCAAAAGATTGGCGGCATAGCCGGTCAGGAAGTAGCTCCGGGCAAATTCTAGAGCGATCCAGACAATGGGAACGCTGAGCATTACCGGAAAGCCTCGGCCGCGAAGCCGACGGGCCCCGGCAACAAACAGCGGTATGTAAATGGCCAGATACAACGCCAGGGCAAACCAGCCTAAATAAAGGGGCCAATAGGCCAGACGGATACCCTGCAGTACTGCCAGCCAGAACAGGCAGCCCGAGAACCATAAATGAAGGTAGTCTCTGCGACTGAGGTCGCGCGACGTTTGCACGAAATGCAACCAGCCCAGAGGGGCAAACCAAGCGAGCCAGGCCAAGCCCAGCGGCGGGAAGCTGGCCCACAACAAAGCAGCACTTGCGTAGGCCGGCCAGACGGCGGATCGGGAGCGAACCTGCGGACGTTCCGAAGTTGTTGGCGTAATTCTGGCAGATCGACCGGCCGAGACGCTTCTTGAAGCCTGCTTCTTTCGTTTCATTATCGTCTCCGTACGGACTCCTTCCACGTCTGCCGTGAACCGAAGGGCGTCAACAGTTGGCTATCTGCGCTGGCGTTCTCAGAATCGACATTTGGGAAAACGTTGGGAAAGCCATGTCGCATGGGATTTGCGGCAGAACTCTAGTGTGACAGGCATGCACGGAGAATTTCAACTCCAATCCAAGGGGCGATGCCAGGCCTCGTATAGCTCCCGCCAAGCGGCTTGCATCAAGACCAGTTCACCTTGCTTCACACAAAGATTCTCGTCTCCGGTCACCAGCCCGACTTTGGTGACCACACAGTCTGCCATTGCTGCGACAAAGTCGCTTTCTCGATCCGCCTCTACTTCCAGCAGAAAGCGGCTATTGCTTTCCGAGAAGAGCCACTGTGTTGGGCTCAAGTCCTGAGAAGTCACTTCAATTGATACGCCGAGCTGGCCGGCAAAGGACATTTCGGCGGCGGCGGTTATCAAGCCGCCTTCACTCAGATCGTGACAAGCACGAATCCAGCCGGCACGAATGGAGCGATGCACGCATTGGAAGTTTTGCATGGCCGCGTCCACATCGACACGCGGAACCTCGCCGCCCGCTAAACCCAGCACCTTGAGCAGATGGGAGCCGCCGAATTCGGCTTTGGTTTCACCAACCAAGTACAGCGGATTCCCGGCTTTCTTGCAGTCCATTGTCACGCATTGGGAGACATCTTCGACTTGTCCCATCGCACTGATTAGCAGCGAGGGAGGAATCGCGATGGTCTGCTTTTGGCCATCTTCGGAAAGCCAGGTGAACTCATTGTTCAAGCTGTCCTTGCCGCTAATAAAGGGCGTCTTCCAGGCGACCGCCACGTCATGGCAGGCCAGCGCGGCTCGAACCAGCGAGCCTAGGGTCTCGGGGCGATCGGTATTCCCCCAGCAGAAATTGTCCAGAATGGCAATGCGGCTCGGGTCAGCCCCAACCGCTACCGCGTTTCTTACCGCTTCGTCAATGGCGCTTGCCGCCATGTGGTAAGTATCGAAATCGCCGAACGCAGGATTCATTCCGCAGCTGATAACCACACCTCGGCGGCTATCCAATCTGGGCCGCACCACGGCGGCGTCCCCTGGACCGTTGCCATCGACTCCCACTAAGGGCTTGATCGCGCTGCCTCCCTGGACTTCATGATCGTACTGACGAATGATCCAGTGCTTGCTGGCGACGTTGAGAGAACCCAATACATTCTTGAGCGCGGTTGCGGTTTGTTCCGCATCGAGATCTGGGACTGCGGCGGCAGCGCTCGGTGGCGGGGCATAAGTGGCATCGCGGACCACCGGCGGACGACCATCATGCAGGAACTCCATGGGCAGCGAACCGACTTGCTGGCCTTCATACATCAGACGCAGCTGGCCACTGGGGGTAAACTGACCAATCACGGAAGCTTCCACGCCTTCCGCATTGCAGACCTCCTGCATGCGTTCGAGTTTTGCTGGCGGAACGGCGAATACCATGCGTTCCTGGGCCTCGCTGATCCAAATCTCGGTATAGCTCAAGCCTTGGTACTTGAGGGGCGCCCGCTCGAGCCAAACTTCCGCACCGATGTTCTCACCCATTTCTCCTACGGCACTGCTGAAGCCGCCTGCACCGCAGTCGGTAACTGCGTTGTAGAGACCTTCGTCGCGGGCCTGCAGCAGCACATCCAGAACCATCTTTTCAGTTACCGCATTGCCGATTTGGACCGCACCGCCCGAGATCGATTCGCTCTCGCTGGTCAGTTCTGCGCTACTGAAAGTTGCCCCATGGATTCCATCGCGTCCGGTGCGGCCGCCTATGGCCACAATCCAATCGCCCGCTTGCGGTGCCTTGTCAGCCTTGTCGACCGGTAGTAGACCTGCGTTGCCGCAATAAACCAATGGATTGCCGAGATAGCGTGGGTCGAAATACACGGCTCCGTTGACGGTGGGGATACCCATGCGATTTCCGTAATCGCGTACTCCCGAAACAACACCCTTCATGACCCGCCGCGGGTGCAGCACCCCAGGAGGAAGCGTTTGTGGGGCGGTGTCGGGGGGAGCAAAGCAAAATACGTCGGTATTGCAAAAAGGTTTCGCACCCAACCCCGTGCCGAGCGGGTCTCGGATTACTCCGCCAATGCCGGTGTTGGCACCTCCGTAGGGCTCAATAGCACTGGGGTGATTATGGGTTTCGACTTTAAAAACCACGTGATAATCGTCGTCGAAACGAACGATTCCCGCGTTGTCTGAAAAGACTTTGACGCACCAGTCATCCGCACCGAGATCCTGGCGGATTTTTCGGGTGGCCTCGAAAATGGTTTCTTTGAGCATGTTCTCAAAGTTGCGTTGCCCATTTTCGTCGCTGTAGGCAATGCGGCCGGCAAGGGTCTTATGGCTGCAGTGTTCACTCCAGGTCTGCGCAATTGTTTCCAATTCAATATCGGTTGGATCGCGGTCATGCTGGCGAAAATGCTCTTGGATGGTCCGCATTTCTGCCAGGGTAAGATAGAGCTGCCCAGCCTTGCTGAGTTCCATGAGTTCGGCATCGCTTAACTCGCGAATCGAAACGACCTGCAGCTGGAAGTCGTAGGCGGAGCCGACATCGAGTTTCTCTAGCGTCAACGGCCCTGTGTGAACGCGTTCGATCGAGTCGTTGGACAGCAGGCGTGCTCCCACACGCTGCGCCGTTTCCGCGTCGCAGTTTCTCAGCCAATACTTGCGGAACGTGGCGACTTCATCAACTGGCAGACTCAGGTCTTGCAGGGCCTGCAAGGTACTGATTGCTACCGGATCCATGACACCGGGCAGCAGCATTACATGTAGCAGGATACCTTCGCCTTTTGCCAGGCTTGCATCTCCCACTTTGGCGATGCGGACCGATTCTGTGATCGGGTCGGCCAGCAATTGTTGCGCGGCCAGCTCGACCTGCTCCTCGGAAAGATCTCCTTGCAGCAAGAAGCCACGCACCGAAGCGATACTCAAATTTGCCTCTAGCCCCAAATCGCGAGCTTCGGCAGCCAGGGCTTGTCCCGCCGAATCGACCTGTCCGTCCGCCGGATAAACGTCAACTTCCCACAGAGTCACGGATTTGCTTTCCTGTATCTAAAAGAATTCTCAATTGCTCGTCGTCTTGAGAGCCAAGTGCTTCCACCCATTCCGAAATCTGTTTCTCAAACTGCCGCAGAGCCGCTAATACAGCCGGGCGATTGTCTTGGAAAATCTGCAGCCACATGTCCACCGATCCGCCTGCAACCCTGGTTGTATCGCACCATCCGGATGCTGCCAGGGGGAGCAACTCTCTGGGCGTGCCTCCGGCGAGGGCCGCGGCCACAAGATGCGGCAAGTGGCTCGTCATGGCCAACGCTTGGTCGTGCTGTTGCGCGTCCATCCGCTGCGTATGGCAGCCCAAGGCTCGCCATAGCTGCTCGCAACGTTCGGTAACCGGGACGGGAGTGTTTGGATGTGGAGTGAGAATTGTGGTTCGATCTTGAAAGAGTTCAGCGTCCGCATGCTGCACGCCGCTCTTGTCGCTTCCCGCCAAGGGGTGCGCCCCGCAGAAACGCAAGTTGTTTGCCAGCTGCGAAACGATGCTCCCCTTGGTGCTACCGACGTCGGTAATGAGAGCTTCGGAACTGACATAGGGGCTGGCTTGTTCCACAAAGCCGGCAACGGTTTGCACCGGCGTACAGACAACAACCAAATCCGCCTGCTCGCAGGCTGCCCCCAAGTTCGTCGCTGCCTGATCGATGGCACCGCAATCGACGGCTTGAGATAGATTGGCGGATTGACGTCCAACGCCGATGATTTCCTTGGCCAGCCCTCTTCTGCGCAGCGCCAGGCCAAGTGATCCTCCTAGCAACCCAACTCCGACAATTACGGCACGTTGAAACTCTGCCATGCAAAGGCTCTATGTAGGCTGGAGCTATCCGAAAGAGTAAGGGATGGAAATACAGGTTAGGTCTGGATTGTGCGAGCCAAGCCAGTTGGGCTATGAGCCATCCGAACAACGCCACGGCAAAGATCACCGATGCTGCCACTGGCACGCAGCGTCGACTGTCATGTGCCCTGACTGGCATTGCCGAATCTTAGCGATTCGCTTCTCGAATCAGCCACGAGCCTCGGAACTTATCACCTTCGTGCATAACTGCATTCAAAGGGAAGCCAAGCACCGTCTTTTTGACTGCTAGCCACACATTGCTGGATGAATCGCATGCCTTCGACTCCGTCGTAGACATTGGGATAGATCGTATCTTTGCGCTCGATAGCTTCACCGGAATGCTTGGCGACGATGGCGTCGAACGCAGCGGTATAGATATTCGCAAAGGCTTCAAAGAATGCTTCGGGATGGCCGCTCGGTAAACGGCAGGCAGCTTGGCCTGAGCCGTTCATGAAAGGGGCATTGGGATCACGGGTGTACAATTTGTGTGGCTGTCCGTTGCTGCGGACAACCATCACGTTGGGCTCTTCCTGACGCCACTGCAACGCCGCTCTTGTGCCGTCGATCTCAATAAACAGATCGTTCTCTCGGCCGTGACTGATCTGGGAAGCCGTCACGGTTCCCAGGGCACCGTTTTGAAACTTGACGATTGCGGTACCGTAGTCGTCCAGCTGTCGTCCGGGCTCAAAGGTTTTCAAATGACAGGAAATGGACTTTGGCAGCAGGCCCGTCATGTAACGTCCCAAGTTATAGGCATGGGTTGCGATGTCCCCGAAGCAACCGGCGGCTCCGCTCTTGGAGGGATCCGTTCTCCAGGCAGCCTGTTTCTGATCGGATTCTTCCAGTCGGGTCCTTAACCAGCCTTGGATGTAGTTGGATCGGATCGCCTGGATTTCTCCCAGCTCACCGCTCTGAATCATCTCTCTGGCCTGTCGAACTAGCGGATATCCCGTGTAATTGTGCGTCAGGGCGAAGACGACATTGGATTGCTCGACGAGTCTTGCCAGCTCTTCGGCTTGTGCCAGGTCGAAGGTCATGGGCTTGTCACAAACAACATTGAAACCAGCTTCAATGGCTGCCTTGGCAACGTCGAAATGCACATGGTTGGGCGTGGTCACGCTGACAAAATCAATCCGCTCTCCCTCAGGTAGTGAGGCTTCCTTTTCGAGCATTTCCTTATAAGAGCCGTAAGCGCGTTTTTCGCTGACGTTATAATCCACCGCCGATGCTTTGCTTCTTTCGGGGTTGCTGGAAAATGCGCCGGCAACAACTTCGGCGCGATTATCCAAACACGCAGCGATGGAGTGGACCTTGCCGATAAAAGAGCCCTGACCGCCGCCTACCAAACCCATCTTCAATTTGCGATTCAACGGCCCATTGGTCATGTTTTTCCTCCAAGCGAAAAGCCAGCATACAGAACGAAAGCAGGGCCATGTTCTAACACATTTCGGCCTTTCTGTTCAGGTAGCGCCGATCGCCTGCTGCAGGCAGCTCACAAAATGGTCCGAAGAAGTCTTTTCAGGGCTTGTGGCTTAGACAGAAAAAGCACCGCCAGTCGTTCAACTGCCCGCCGCCGCCCGCCGCAAGGACTCCGCAGCAGGCGACTCCATTCCTGGTCAATCGACGGAGAGCTTACCCACAAACCACTTGTTTTCGCGTTGAACGAGCAGACCGAGCAATTCCGCAGATTCGGCTACCAGCACCGGAGACCCTTCCAAGCTGCTGGCTATGGGAACTCCCTCGGCGATTTCCAAACCCAGTTCGGGATCCAGGCTTACTCGGGTTGCGTCCAGAGCCAGCGGTTCGCTGAGCTCGGGATTGATGACGAGCAAGATGGATTTTCCGTCCCATGTTCCGATGCGTTTTGTTTCCCAATTCGAAACTTCCACCAATTTCGGAACGGGTAGGCTGGCGGTTGCTCCCCGGAATTTCACCATTTCAGGCACCAAAGCGAAGCTCTTGCCGGCGATTTCCACGTTGACGGGTGTATCCAGATCCGCAGCGCGTTTCAGGAAATCGGCGGGTACATACAACGAGCCATCACTCAGCGCGATCCCCCAACACTGGGAGGTGCGGCGGCGGCTCAAGCCTAGAAAGGAGCTCTGCCAACTGGCCACGACGCGCAGTGGACGCGGCATCTCAATCCCCAGCGCCGATGCATGACCGACGGCAATCCGCGGTTGCCAATCCAACCATTCAGGCATGGGTTGTGGCTCCAGAACAAATCGATGCCCAGTGACCACGCGTTTTCCTGGGTACTCAGGCGTGGCAAAGGCAATGCCACCTCGCACCCAGGCCGAGAGTGACTCCACCGCAATATGTACGCCCCTCAGGTCGGCGTCAATTTTGAGTCCTCCCATGGCCCACCATTTGGAGTTCTCGCGAACCAGATCCGCGTACTCGGCGTCGATGATGACAGCCACTTTGGCCGTTGCACCGTCGTGCGATAGCCCGACGTTGGATACGCGGCCGACCTCCAGCCCGCGATAAGCGATCGGCGCTCCGCGAACCAAGCCCATTCGATTGGCGGCATCCAGTTCAATCTCCAAGGAGCCGTCGCGGCGCGGCAATGGCGGCGGCTCCGCCAGGCCCACGAATCGAAACTGCGGGTCCGATTTGTCCAATGTAGGTTGCATGGCGATGTAGCGTCCGCCAAGCAAAGTCTCCAAACCGCGGATCTCTGTTAGATCCAAGCGCGGCCTCTCGATCCAAAACTGCGTGCCCGCACGCGCCAGCTTGCGCGCAGCACCTACCAAGCGTACATGCACCAGCACGGCGTCCGCATTGTCCGTCAAAGCCACATCGGTAACTTCTCCCACCGACGTACCGCGGAATTGAACGGGATCGCCGACGCCAAGTCCCTCCCCCGCCGGAAATTCAATCTGAATTTCCGCAGAATCTCCACTGGTCATGTTCAACGGAGACTCGAGGCCGATAAATTTCAGGCTTCGCTTTCCGGACTGTGGGCCCGGAATAACGCCGATGTACTTGGCTCCCAACACAGTATCCAGACCACTCACCTGTCCCAGACGAAGCCGAGCACGTTCGATCCAGAACTGGCTTCCGGCGACAGCTAGCTTCTCGTTGCCGGGCGACAACAAGACCCCTACCTCAACGGCAGCCAAATCATCCGAGATCTGAATCGACCGAACATCGCCGACGTCGATGCCTCGATAGCGGAGCGTGTCTCCAACTTTCAACCCGTGCCCGTCCTGGAATTGGATCCGAATCTGCAGGCCCTGGGAACGAAATCCACTCAACACCAACACGATGGCTAGCAGGCCACACAAAGCGGTCAACCACCAAAGTCTCGTTTTTAAGCGACCATAGTTGACAGTCTCCCTCGCCCGAATCCTGGCATTGGGGACAGTGTTGAGAGCGTCCATTCCAGCTTCAGCAACTTGTCCAGAGGTGGGTTCGAAATCCTGGCTCATGGAGAGGCCTCGGCATCGGTTGGTATCTCGGGCAAACCTTCCTCCCAAATGGCATGGGGATCGAAGCTGATCGAGGCGATCATACTCATCGCCACGCAGCCTACAAAGGCGACTACGGCAGGGCCAAGTTGAAACGAAACGATGTCTCCCAACTTGATCAGAGTTACCAACAGGGCCAGCAATAGCACATCCAGCATGCTCCAGCGGCCGGTCCATTCAACAACGCGGTACGTCCACGCGCGGTGGTGTCGGTGTGTCAGGCCGATGTAGCTCAGGTCCAGCAGCGCTGCCAGCTTGACCAGAGGAAGAATGATCGAAAAGACAAGAACGATGAGTCCGATGAACAAGTTGCCATGCAGAATCAAGTCGATCGTTCCGCCCAGCAAGCTGGACGAATGATGGTGCCCCAACTTTTCAATCTCAAGGATGGGCAGAAGGATTGCGGGAAAGTACAAGATCAATCCGCCCAGAGCCGCGGCAAAGCATCTGGCGGAACTGGCGCGGCCGCTGCGTTTGGCTGAGTCCAGGACCGAATAACAACGGGTACACTCGGCTTGCTGGTCTCCCACCAGGGGAGTCACCGAGTGTACCAGCCCACAACAGTGGCAGGCTCTCAAGTAGCTGGACCGAGTGCCGCGAGATGAGGTAGATGTAGTTATGGCCAAGACGAACTCTCCTTGGCCATATTCTACCCCAGTCGGCTTAGAACATGTTCGGTGGGATCGCGCCCTAGTTTTTCCTATTCGCGGCGGGTGTTGTCTGATGCATCAGCGTCGTCATTGGTGTCCTCAGCTTCCTCCCGACCACTCTCGGCATCGCTGGTCTGGGCCGGTGCGGCCACCGCTGATTGAGAGGCCTGGTTCAGTTTTTCCTGGATGGAGACTTGGAGATCCTTCATCCAGTTCAGCTGATCTTGCACTGTCTCGGCTTCCAGTCTCGCCATGAGCATGGCTTTTTCCGCTTCCAAGATCTCCCGTTCCGCTTTGAGACGTTCCGCGGAGTCCTCGGAAAATCTTTCCAACAGACGACGGCTCGACTCAAGTTGTTGCATGGCACTTCGCAAATCAATCTCGACAACCTGCAATTGCTTCTCGTACTCCTTGCGTCGGAAATCCCATTTTTGCTTGGCAGCTTCCAACAGCCCTTGGCGGTGGGCCAATTCACTCTGAGGTATCAGGCCGGACTTGGACAGGCGAATGGCCTCATCCGCCTCCCGTTGCAACTGCTGAATTTGGTATCCCAAGCTGATCACGTCAGAAGCGCTTCCCAGTGATCTGCCCTCTCTCAAGAGGGTTCGGGCGACTTCCGCTTCGCGAGCACGTCTAACACTCGCTTCGCTTTCTGCTCGCTCCAGGTCGAATGCCGAAGAGCTGATAGCCGCGGGGGCCTGCGGAATGGCGGGCTGTGTTATACGGGGCTGCGTCATCGGGGGCTGGGCGGGCTGAGGTGCAGAGTTCGGAAAGCTGGGCGACGGGGGTGCAGCCGGATTCCAACCAGGGACTGGACCCTGAATGGGCGCCTCGGCCGGCTGTGGAATTTGTGCCTGACCATAAAACGGAAAGGCTGCCTGATCCCAACCGTTGAGAGGATATCCAAGACGCACGGAACTGTCCCCGCGGGGAGATGTCAGACCCGGCGCGTAATCCCAATTCATCGGGTCTTTGCCGCCCAGCAATTCGGTGATTCTGCGCTCGATGATTTGGTCCTTTTGTGCCTCCCTCTGATCCAGAATCTCACCTGCCCGTTTGGCTTCGGCCAGGATTTGCTCCAGCCTCTCAACTTGCTGCTGTTGTCGCGAATCAAACTCTTTCAACAGCAATTCCCGTAGACGCTGGGTTTTCGCCTCGTCTCGCTCAGACTCCGGAATGCGCCGTAGTTCCGCGGCCAGCTTTTCCGACTCGCTGATTCGGAATCCGTACGCGTAACCCCGCGTCTGATTCTGCGCCCGTGGTATCTCGCTCGCTTGTCCAGCCACCACTGCCGTTCCAGGACGCACCTGAAACTGGCTTGCGGGCTGAGCCAGAACCTCTTGCAAAACGTCTTGAACCACATAGGTTGGCTGCATGGTCGAAGCGACGTTCACGCCGGATTGGTTGTCCCAAGCGTCCTTTGCAGCGCGGCCCTGTGCTTGCTGTGACCAGGCATCGGCGGCAAAAGCCGCTGCCAGGCAACAGGCAATGACCAGCGAACAGATGATCGGCGTCGACAGGCGGTTGTAAAACGCCGCCAGCTTTTCTGAGTTATCCCTAGTCATTGCGATTCTCCTGGCCTTTTGGTGGTGAGTACGTGGTTGCGGGCGGAGCAAAAATCTCTGCCTCGGAAATCGTTGCTTGCGAACCCAGTTCAACCTTCAATTGCATCAGTTCCTGCTCGGACTCCCAGAGGATTGCGTCAACCTCCGGAGTCTCCCACTCGGTTTCCGACTGCGAGTTTGCGGGGCCCGTGTGCGTTGAAGCTGGGTTCGTTGAATCGTGGTTGATTTGCGCGGACCTGTCGTCGGCCGCTGTGGCGGAGGAAACAGACTCATTGGGAACCGGGGCTTGCACGGGATCCAGCCGACGGTTTCGCAGGCTCCAGCCGACAAGCAACAGCAGGCAGGTCAGGGCAGTCAGCCCCCAGCTCAACACTGTCTTGGACTTGGCCAACTGCAGCCAACGGTGCGACCGCGTGGCAGGCTGCAAGGCCTGCGGCAACGGAGCTTCGTGCGGCGAACGCACATGAGCCAGGCTTTGTCGCAGCAAGGCTGCGGCTTCGTCGGCTGTAGCAAGACGCTCCTCCAGACGCTTGGCCATCATCTGTTCCACCAAACGCTGGAACCAGCTTGGGTAGGCTTCGTTGATCTCTATGATTGGTTTGGGGGCTTCGGTCCCAAAGCGTTGCAGTATTTCCAGCGTGGATTCGCCGCGGATGGGAGGGCGGCCCGTGGATAATGCGTACAGCACGGCACCCAAAGAGTAGATGTCGGATCGATGGTCGACGTGTTTGCCAAGTGCCTGCTCAGGACTCATAAACTGGGGAGTACCCGCCAACATGCCGCTGCCTGTTAGCGTTGCATCGTCCAAAGCCCGGGCCAGGCCGAAATCGGTCAGCATGACCCGAAAGCCACCTTCATCCAGCATCAGGTTGGCAGGCTTAATATCGCGATGAACAATCCCCTGATGATGGGCGGCCGAAAGACCTTCCGCAACTTGCAGTCCAATTGAGAGCACGCGGTCCAATGGTAGCGGACCCTGCTCCGTCAAATATTGTTGAAGATTCCCGCCGCCAACAAAGGGCATCACCAGATAGGGAAGCTTGCGGTCTGCAGCCACCGCGTAGATAGGCACAATGTTGGGGTGCACCACGGCTGCCGCGGCTTGCGCTTCTCGCAGGAATCGTTGACGCGCCGCTCCGGAGCCTGCCAGCATGGGGGAAAGCAATTTGATGGCCAAAAAGCGGTGCAAGTGAGGATCGTGAGCTTTCAGCACGACTCCCATACCTCCTTGGCCAACGACACTGTGGACCGGTATGGAGTCGATCTCTCCTATCGCATCTTGGTGTTGGCTAGGGTCCAGCAGGTGGAGTACCCAGTGCTCTTCAAGCTGCAGCGAGGCATCCAACCCTGCTGTATTGGACGCATCTTGGGGCCGCCCACGCGGCGCAAAGCGAGAGCCAGCAGTTGCACCAAGCGGTTCGGACCCGGATTCGCCCGCGCTCGCTCCCAGGAACGAGAAGCAATCATCCGCATCCCATTGGGAATGCTCGGCATCGGCCAGCAATTCCTTGGTGTCTTCCCACCAGCGTGGCTCGGCGGCCAGTGATTCCAATTGGTCGCGGCACCGCTGACATTTTTCCAAGTGTTCGGTTAGACGGTATTGCTCTTCCAGGTCTAATGAGTCGTCGAGGACGCGGGCCAGAGTCTTTGGGTCGCAGTTGTCACGGTATGCGATCATCGGGTTCCTCCTTCGCTTCCAGGAGGCGTCAGATTCGAACGCTCCCATTCTCGGAAGGGCTGCACAAGCCTTTTGATTTTGGCCAACACGCGACATCGTGCTACATACACGGCACCCACGGAGATCTGCAGTTTTTGGGCGACTTCTTCTTTGGGCAGGCCCACCACGGCCGTCAACCAGAAGGCTTCCCAAGTGGACGCGGAGACGGATGCCTGGACTTGTCGGGCCGCCCAGCGAAATTGCTCGCGTTTCTCTTCTAACTGAAACAGGGTGGTTTCATCGCTGGCCGCGACCAGGTTCTCGAGGTTGTTTTGCAATTGGTCGCCACCGTCGGTGGTGCGACGGTTTTTCCTGAGTAAGTCAATCGTGGCATTGCGAGCCATTACCGAAAGCCAAGAGCGAAACCGTCCTTGGGCTTCAAAGTCAAAATGCCGAATACGACGGCTGACCGTCAACAAAACTTCTTGCGAGACTTCGCGGGCGTCCGCGTCCTGGAGTCCGTACTTGAGGGCAATGCGGAAGATGGCACGCTCATAGATCGCACAGAATTCTGTCCATGCTGCCGTATCATGCCCGTCATGCAGGCGCTGAAGCAGGCTGATTCTGGTGTCTGGTAATGCCATCATTTCCCCGATTGACTGTATGACTCACACTCTAGCACGGCGGATGTCGCTGAGTCTTACAGACAGAAAAAGAAAATGAGGGGAAAAATCCTGTTCGGCCCGGAGGATTCCGCGACCGACTCAGGCTTCCAATCATGGGCGACGGTGAGAGCGAGGCGCGTCTGTCTTGAGACGCCTGCGTAAATCGCGAAATTCCTGAGGCCAGGGAGCGGTAAACTCCATGAATTGGCCGCTTACGGGATGTTTGAAGCCGAGCGATTCTGCGTGCAGAGCGATTCTTTTATAAGGCCAAAGGGGATGCTGAGCTTGTTCCGGTCGATACCTTGGGTCTCCCACGATGGGGTGTCCCGCTTCTGCGAAGTGCACTCGGATTTGATTGCGGCGCCCCGTTTCCAGGGTCACCTCGCACAAACTGGCATCGCGCCACAACTCGACGACGCGATAATGCGTTACCGCCAATTCGCCTTCGTCAGGATTGGAAACCGAATAGCGGTGCAGGGTCTGCTCATCCGTAGCCAAATAGCTGCGAAACGTTCCGCTCGAGTTCTCGAGATGTCCGTGGACGATGGTGACATATTTTCGTTTGGGCTTGCGCTGAGCGAACTGGCTGCGTAGGGCTTGTGCCGTTTCGCTGTCTTTGGCGAAAACCAAAACGCCGGAAACGCCACGGTCTAAACGATGAACGCAAATGGAGGGGCCGGGGTTTCCCTGGGATGAAAGCCATTTGTCGATTTGCGACTTAAGCGTGTGACGCTCACGATGGGGCGTGGGCATGGTGAGCAGGTCCGCGGGCTTGTTGACAACCAGCAGTGACGGATCGTCATGGATAACTTCGAATCGAGAGGTTCCCGACTTGGCTCCCTTGCGCTTTTGTTTCGAGGCGGTCGGCGGGACATAGCAAATTTCAACTTGGTCGCCGATATCGAATTTAGCATGGGGTTGTAGCACGCTGCGTCCCCGGCAGGTGACCGCCCCGTCATGGATCAACGAGGTTGCCACATGACGATTCACCTTGAGAGCTGCTTGCACCACGCTGAGAGCGTTGCGTGCTGGGAGAGGCAGTTTTTCGTCCACGCTATAGCGAATGATCACAGCAAATATCCAATGGCAAAACCCGGAATCGCATTTTCAGGCCCTCGCGCTTGATGGGGCCAAGATGCCTTGCGTTCACGGCGGACGGGAGTGCGCCGCCTCTGCGGATGTCCCGAGTGAATGGACTCGTTGAATGACGGTGCTGGACAAGGCATGAAAAAAGGGCTCGCGATGAGCCCTTCTCTGATACTTTTTGCTGGAGCTGGAATGCTCGACTATCGCTTGCTGAACTGAGTTCCGCGTCGGGCGCCGTGCAGACCAGGCTTCTTGCGTTCTTTCATGCGAGCATCTCGTGTCAGAAAGCCATCGTCGCGGAGCGGCTGAAAATTCTCTTCGCTGTGGCTTACCAACGCACGTGCCAAAGCCATGCGAATGGCACCGGATTGGCCGGTGAGACCGCCACCAGAAACGCGAGCAATCACATCCACGCTTCCTGAGGCCTGGACATGTTCCAGCGTCTGCAGGACGGCTTGCTGGTGCTGTACGGTGGGAAAGAACTCTTCGAGCGTGCGGCCGTTGATCAGAATCTTACCTGAGCCTGGGCGAACGCGTACTCGGGCGACGGAACTCTTGCGTCTACCGGTTCCAAGTGAGTCGCCGTTAATCTTGTCTTTCTTGACAGCTACCATGATCGAATCGTCTTTTACTGTGTTACAGATGCTTTATGGAACGGGAGGAAATACCGAAGAACTTGTTAATCCGAAGGCTAGACTTCGACCTTTTTGCCGACGTTCTCCAGTGTTTCCACTTGCTGGGCTTGATGGGGGTGCTCCGGCCCGGCGTAAATCTTCAGCTTGTCCAGCATGTGACGGGCCAGCTTGTTTTTTGGCAGCATGCGGCGAACGGCGTGGTAGATCAAATCCTCTGGCTTACGCTCCAGACGGTCTTGATAACTTTCCAGACGCTGGCCTGTATAACCGGTGTACCAAGCGTAGTGGCGATGCTGTAACTTCTGCCCGGTCATGACGACTTTGTCGGCGTTGGTGACAACCACATAGTCGCCGGTGTCTACGTGCGGAGTATAAGTTGGGCGATGCTTACCCATAAGGATGACGGCAATGTCGCTTGCCAGACGACCCAAGATCTGACCTTCGGCGTCGACATGAAACCACTTCTTAGGGATTTCATTGGGTTTTGCTACGGATGTCTTTTGCGAAATGGTCATGATACGAATCGTTAGCGTGTAAAACTGCAGAACACGGGGGAAAGAAGGCAGTACCCACCCAAGACGGGGTTCTGCCTACGCGGGGGTAGAAAGCCACCGCCTCGCGCGAGCCTCGCAGTTTATCGGCATCGCCGCAGACTCGCAAGCCATTTTGCTCGCCCATTCGCCGCTTCCGAGAGAAGCTGGCCCAAGCGGCACGGCAGAATCCGAACTCGGCTACCCCATTTAGGCGCGTGGCAGATGAGAATTGAGCAATCGTAGCCACCGTCGCCAGACGGGGGACGACGTCGACAGGCGGTGGGCGACCTCAACCACGCTCTGGCGAGCGTAGCTACGGGTAAAAGCTCATCTGCCGCTCGCCTAAAGGCAATTTTTGTGGAGTCGCGGGTGCAATAGCTCTGATAAGCTGTGTTCGTTTGGCCTCCGATTTCGGCTGGGAGCCAACAGGCCTTGTCGGAAAACGGTCTGCGGCTACAAAATGCGGTTGATATCAAGGCCAACCATTTTTCCGCCTCTTGGGGCTAGATAGATGGTATTGGATCCAGGGGAGCGAGCTAGAACGCGGCGGAACGCGGACGAAGGAGTGCGAGCCAAGGCTGGAATACCAGCATTTGACCCAGATCCAGAGCTAGTCTGGCACCCAGGCGCAAGTTAGCGGTCTCTGGGTTTGCGGCTATCGTGGGGCGCAAGCAGATGGAGCCGCACAAGCCAGATCGGCTGTCCCAGGCAGGCGAACCGAGCGTGGTCCGTCTACGTAACGTACCGGTACCGATGTATTAAGACGTCGCCACCTTTCCTTCCTTGAGGTCCTGGCTAAACGGTCTGTAGGACCGAATCCAAGCTGTGACCGCCAACCTATTTGTTCAACCAGCACGAGGAGTTGCCTGAACATGTCGGAGTCTGACACGGGAATGCAAAACCATGCTGACGGGAGCCAGTTAGGCTCGCGTCGCGCGATGATCGAAGCAATTGGCCTCTCCAAGTTCTACGGCCCTTTCGCTGCAGCTCGCGACGTAAGCTTTGAGGTCTACGAGGGTGAACTGGTGGCTTTTCTGGGCCCCAACGGCGCTGGGAAAAGCACCACCATGAAAATGCTGACCGGGTATTTAGCGCCCAGCGAAGGCGTGGCCAAGATCGCCGGTCATGATATGTTCCACGATCGAATTGCTGGGTCTCGGCAACTGGGCTACCTGCCCGAAAATGGTCCGCTCTATCCGGAAATGACACCCATCGGAATGCTGGAGTTCTTCGCCGACGCCCGTGGCATGAGCAAGTCGAGGAAGGACGAACGGATTGAAGCGGTGGTTGAGCTTTGCGATCTGAGCACCGTGGTGCACAAAGCCACGGCCAAGCTATCCAAGGGGTTCAAACAGCGTGTTGGTATGGCTCAGGCGCTGCTCCACGAGCCCGATGTTTTGATTTTGGACGAACCCACGGCCGGGCTTGATCCTAATCAGATTCGCGAGGTTCGTAAGACGATGCGGAAGCTACGCGAAACCAAGACGATTCTACTCTCAACCCACATTTTGCAGGAAGTTGAGGCGATGGCCGACCGTGTGGTCATGATCAACGAGGGACGCAAAGTGTTCGATGGAACCGTGCAAGAATTGCGTAGCGTGGAGCACGATCTCGATCATGCTTTCCACAAGTTGACCGGTGTTGTCTAGCCCAGCCCAGCGATCCGCCGGCCAGCTGCCGCATGGCAGGTCGCTTACCAGCAAGTCCCCTGACGCGTTAGCCTCAGGAAGAATCAACACAATCTCCAACCTACATTCTGAACCATGCAAGCAAGCGTAATTACCCAGATTGCTCCGTTGCTCAAGCTGATCGTGATCGACGTCATTATCGGGCTCATCGCATTCCT
>JANSWS010000079.1 GCA_024743355.1 bacterium | reverse complement strand
GGAGAAAGGACGGTTCAAAGAAGCAGCCTGGGATGAGATTCGGCGGATCATTCGTGACGAAGATCCACCGCGACCCAGCACGCGATTGACGTCAACCGGTACCTTGCCATCGCTGGCGGCGTGCAGGCAAACGGAACCGACGAAATTGACGCAGCAGCTAAAAGGTGAACTTGACTGGATCGTGATGAAGGCGTTGGAGAAGGAGCGGACCCGCCGCTACGAAACTGCCAGCGGCCTCGCCCGAGACATCGAGCGCTATCTGAAAGGAGAAGCCGTTGAAGCATGCCCACCAACACTCGATTATCGCCTCCGCAAGACCTATCGTAAGCATCGCGCCTCGATTCTAACCGGTGTGGCGTTTGTCTCGCTTCTGTCCCTGGGTTTGTTACTGACCACTTTCCTTGCGATCAAGAACCAGCAGCTCGCCAGGGTCGCCCAAGAGCTGGCACGAGATGCCCAGCGTAATGCAGCACTCGCGGAGGAGAATGCAGCGAAGGAAGTTGCTCAGAGAAAGATCGCTGAACAACAGACGGCTGCTTCGAAAGCGGTCAGTGATTTCTTATTCGACGACGTGCTGTCGGCTTTCGATCCAGCTAAACAACCTGACGTTGACATCACACTACGAGAAGTCATCGATAACGCGAGCCAACGACTGAAGGGTGCATCTTCGGAAGCCCCGCAAGTCGAGGCCGCGATCAAAGCCAGTCTCGGACAGGCCTATCTTAAACTCGGACATTATGAAATAGCTCACAGTATGTTCCGAGATGCTTATAAACTTCGTGCGACTGAATTTGGCGAGGAGCACACCGAAACGTTAGACGCTCAAGAAGCGTATGTTCGAACTTTCCGGCAAAAGCGATGGCAAGAGGCGATTCCCTTCGCACAGTCCTTGTTTGAAAAGCGGAAAGCGACTCAGGGGGACATGGAGCCGGCGACGCTTCGGGCGCGTCGACTCTTGCTGGAATTCAAGGGACTGGAATTGGCAAACTCCGAACCGGATGCGTTAACTTCGCAACGCTGGGCGGAGCTCGAGCAGGAACTCAAGTCAATCATGGAGAAGCAGCGCGAGATTCATGGCGGAAGTCACGACGACATATTTGATACGACCCGCGTGCTGTGCTTCGTCGTTTACGCTCCCCAAGGTCGATACGAAGAACGACTCGAGTCGTATCGACAAATGCTAGCCCTAAGTCGTGAACTGCATGGCGATGTCCATCCGGTGACCATTGGACTCATGACCGGGCTTTGTGCCGCGTTTTATGATGTACAGCAGTACGATGAGCTTGAAACCCAAGCGCGTAAAGCACTTTTGCTCCGCAAGGAACTGGGCTACGGAAACACTGCGACGCTTGAGAGCTTCTTATTATTGTCTTACCTGGAGCGTGGTCGAGCTGATGAGGGCATTGCAGCCTACGAGGAATTCGCGAAACTTCGACAAGATGACGGGGCGCAATTTAAACTTGCGCACATCTACGCAAAACTCAAGGACCGAGCAACACACGAGGAGTATTGTGCGGAACTGCTGGCACGCCATGAAAACACTTATACTCCTTTGGGAGATTACAATGCGGCCAGTGCGTACCTTATCATCCCGCCGGAAAATCAAGAGCTGAAGGTCAAAGCTATTGAGATGGCAAGACGTTCGCCTCCGATCAGTGAAGCTACACCAGGCTATTTCCGTTACGCATTGAATCGAGGTATTGCAGAGTATCGGGCTGGTGAATTTCGAAAGGCTGTGGAGTGGTTGTCTTACCCAAAAATCCGTGGGGACGATGTTTCGTATCATGTTTCACGAGTGTATCTGGCGATGACAAAATTCCAGCTTGGCAATCATGAGGAAGCACAGCTCCTCCTCGAAGAATGTAAGGAGTCCATCGGCCAACTGGAGTATTCCCACTTCGCTTGGGCCAACGTCATCCGCGCCCAGTTAGGGCTGGAAGAAGCCATCGCAATGATCGAAGGATCGGGTAGTCCGGAGGATTCACCAGCACGATGACCGACGTGACACGACTGCTCGAAGCAGCACAACGCGACGATGCTCATGCCGCTGAAGAACTGCTACCGTTGGTTTACGAGGAATTGAGAAAAATTGCTGCGGCGCGAATGGCGGGTGAGAATCCTGGACAAACGCTGCAGGCAACCGCGCTGGTGCATGAAGCGTATCTGAAGTTGGTCGGGGATCGGCAGTTTGAAGATCGGCAGCATTTCTTTCGGCTCGCTGCCAAAGCCATGCGTCAGATTCTGGTGGACCGAGCGCGTAGGAAACAACGCCCTCGGCACGGAGGCGACAAGAAACGCATTGGAATGTCCGATGTCGTCGATTTGCAGGCCACCGAGGGGGCGGAAATCGTCTCGATCAGCGAAGCTCTCGACCGTCTTGCCGAAATCGATCCCGTGAAGGCTGAGCTGGTCACACTGCGGTTTTTCGCAGGCATGTCGGAACAGCAGGCAGCCGATATTCTGGGCATTTCCCGGGCCACTGCAAGTCGTTACTGGACCTTTGCCCGCGCTTGGCTAATCAACGCTGTGGATGAGATAAGTTGAATCTGAAGAGTTATTGAGGCGAGCCGATCGCAAAACTCGTTTTTCGTACGGATGATTAAAGCCTCCGACCGGGAAAGTGACCATGCCACAAACGTGTGATCGACTGGAGTCCCTCTACACGGCCGCGGTTGAAGTTGCCCCGTTACTGACAGCGTAGTCCATGGTCGGGGATTTCGATCACAGTTCCGACCTTGAGATCGAGCGGTTGGCTAAGAAATGTCACATTCTCCAAAATAATGTGACCTTCAATTTGAGTGACGACAAGAGCCGACATTAGTTTTCCTTCTACAGGGCTCGTCTCGGATGGTACCGCCGAAACATGACACGCGACGGATGACAGCCTGGATCACCCGGTCGCGAACAATCTATCGACTGCAACTAAGTCGGCTGCTTAGAAAGAGGCATCGTCATTCATGCCTCCAATTATATACTGCGCAAGTAGGTAAAGATGAGACTGAAAGACTCATCAGATCCTACAAATGGGCCAGCCTTGGGGTTAATCATCGTAGGGAAGGGTAGGCAGTTATGGTTCGCAAGGTAGTTTTTTCGATCGTCGCAATGTTAGTTTGCAGTCCGTTTGTTGCTGCGCAAGACAGCAAACCGGATCGAGATGCTGCTGACAAGAGCTTACCGTTTCCTGAGAAATTCGATCCGACGCGGTATCTCGGCAAGTGGTATGAGGTAGCGCGTATGCCAACACCTGCACAGGCCGCCGACACGCTGGCGACGGCGGAATACTCGGCTGGGGAGAAAGAGGGGGAGGTCATTGTCAAAAACTCGGCCTACAGCTCCCAAGGCAAGCTGATTGCAGCCATCGAGGGAAAGGCGCAACTGTTGCCAAACGATCCACCTCGCTTGGCCGTTAGTTTTGGGCCAGTTGTCCCAAAGGAACCCAACTACTTTGTGATTCACGTCGACCAGGAATACCAGCATGCCGTCGTAGGCACGCCCGACCGAAAGTCTCTGTGGATTCTGGCGCGGAAGGTTCCCGTTCCTGCCGAAACGAAAGCGTCTCTATTGACCATCGCAAAACAAGCTGGCTTTGACACTCAAAAACTCATTTTCGGTACATGGAAAGAGCCGGCTTCCGAGTAACTTCCGTCTCGGGAAGGTCGGTCGCGTCAGCGGCCGGAGAGGGGCAAACCGACCTGCAACCGTGGTGCCGCGACGAATCAGGATGGCGACTCGGCATCGCGGTGAAAGCAGACAAGACACATGTCGTCAAACTGAGTCGAACCGGCTGTGAATTGCTGAATTTGGCCCACGAGCGTGTCGATGATTTCTCGCGGCTTGGCGGCTGGGGCTGCGACAATACTTTCCAGCCTTTCTCGTCCGAAGCGGATCGCTTCGGTGGCGTTTTCCGCATCGACGAATCCATCGCTGAAAACGAATAGAGCATCGCCCACCTGAATGGGATAACTCTGTTCTCGGTAAACAATCTGTTCCATGACGCTCAAGGGAACATCGGTAACCTCATCCCCCAGCGCACGCACTCTGCCATCCTTGGATTTCAACAATGGCAGTTCATGTCCGGCATTGGTAATGGTGATCGTATGCTGATGCGCATCCAAGACGATAAGCACGCACGTGACAAATGCCCCGCTCAATCGGCGATTCAAGCGTGTCATGACTTCCGCCGGACTTTCGCTAATCTCGAAAGTAGCTCGGGTTTCTGTCGCCAAGCGGACCATATTCAAGGCTGCGGGAGCGCCCTTTCCCACCACGTCGCCCAGCACGATTGCCAAACGCTGCTCGCCGAGTGGGATGTAGTCGAAGTAGTCACCGCCCAGATGTCGGGCGGGTGAATAATAATCCGCGAACTCGTATTGGCTCAGCTCGGGTGAGACGGTCGGCAAGAACTGCTTTTGAACCGCCCTGGCTTGCTCCAGGTCGCTTCGCAGTAGCAGGTCTTCGACTACCTTGGCATGCAAACGGGAGACATTCAAAGCCAGTCCGATCTGAATGGCAACCGCTGAGAGAACTTCCAGATCCGATTGATCAAATCGGCGCGCGCGGGACGAATCCAGCTGAAGCATGCCGAAGACCTGACCCTCCGCGTCCAACAGTGGGGCGCACATGATGGACCGCAAGTTCATCGCCAGCACGCTCTTGCCTTCCGGCAACGCCGAAACCGCGTCTTCATACAGGATGGACTCTCCACTATCCAGAATTTTGCGGACTACGCTCATGCTAACCGTAATGGTCTCACTGGCATTCGCTTGCCGCAGTTTCCACCACCGGGCTTCAAAACTACCTTCCGGCTCAATAAATCCAATGACACAGCGATCGGCAGCCGGAAAAACATCCAACAACGTGTCGATGGCCGTCTGCAACACGTCTTCCGTATTCAAGACACTAGCCAGGCTGCGGCTGATCGAAACCAGCGCGGTGAGTTGTTTGTTCTGATGCGTAGCCACGGAAGCCGATCGCCCTACTGCCAACAATCCGGACTCGCCTACAGAATCCTCTTCAATTCTGCAGGTGCCGGATAGCTCGTGTCCCTCCTCCAGCAAGGTAAATTCGTACTGACAGATCGTAATGCGATCGCCTGCTCGGATCGGTACGGAGCCAGCACCGAAAATATCACGCTCGTTTACCGAGGTGTGATTGCGGCTGCCAAGGTCGCTGATCCGAAGCGTGTTGCCCGTACGCAAAATTTCCGCGTGCTTGCGACTGACACTGGTAGCTCCCTCCGTCAACAAAACATCGCAGCTGGGAGCTCGCCCAATGACAGTCCTACCTCTTGGAATCGGATACTGCAGACCGCTGGATTCCAATCGTAAAAAGTATTGTTTGTCTACTTCCGAATTGGACTTGTTTGAAATAACTTCGCTCATGAGACAGCTCGCCAACAGTGGATGATAGTCATCACGGGCATGGCCCATTACATGTTCCCATAGTCCACACACACTCTAGCCCATCATCCTAGCAGCTGGCGGAAAGCTTTGGGATCGATTGCCTCGGGGACTACCTGCTCTTGATCTGCTATTCGGTGAGCTATAGTGGACTGCTACACCGCCGACTTTATTCTCAAGACTCCCATGCCCTGGGGCACCACAAGGAAACACGATGCCTGATCAACCTCGATTCCGAATCTTGTCATTGGTTGGCGGAGGGCTCCGGGGAGCCTTCGCGATTGGCTTGCTGGCTGAACTCGAAAAGCAACTCGACAAACCTCTGGCAATTTCGGCGATTGCGTTGAGTTGCTCTTCCCCAAAATTTGGAAAGGCAAGATTGTCAGCGAGTTCTTGCATAGGCACCTCAGGCAAGCGTTGCGAGACGAAGCGTATCGATCCTTTTGCAGTTGCAAATAGTCAAGATAGAAGTCTAGCTGATGTCTGCTTGCGCGAGCGGTCGGGTAGCCGCTCTGCGATCCAAGCTCCACGCTCCCGGCCCGTTGGCCAGGATGAAGAGCATGCTTCCCATGAGTGATAAGTTCTTCATGAATTGGATCATCTGCTGCTGAGCCTCCTGTCCCTCAAAATTCCAGAAATCGTGGAAGAAGTAAGTAGCCAGAATCAGAAACAGCAGTAGCAGTACGGCTCCCCAACGGGCTCGAAAGCCGGTGATGATCGAAAGACTTCCAGTTATGAGGAATACGATGCCCCCAACCAACATCAACTGCGGGAAGGGAACATTCTCGCTGGCCATGTACTCAGCCACGCTGGAGAAGTTGGGAATTTTATTTCCCACGGCACTCAGCAGATAGATCAGAGCGATCAGCACGCGACTAGCCAAACTGATTGGACCGGACAGAAGCGACTTATTCATTGAAATTCTCTCAAGCTAGGAATGGTTCATACGCAACAACGCTGCTGGCACTTACGCCAGGTCAAACAACATCACTTCCACGGGGCCCTTGCCAACCAGGCGGATCTGCGACTCTTCGCGGATAGCCGCCCCGTCACCGGCGAACAAATCATGCTCATTCAACGCCACCGAGCCACGCAGCACCTGCAACCAAGCCGCGCGTTTCGCGTCCAGGGGCAGATCCAACTGTTGGGAATCCTGCAGGTTGGCCAGGTAGATACGGGCGTCCTGGTGGATTTTCAAAGAACCGTCCGCCCCATCCGGCGATGCAACCAACTGCAGACGATTGTCCCGTCCGCCGACGTCAAAAGATTTTTGTTCGTAGCTAGGTGGTAAGCCTTTGCGGTCTGGAAATAACCAGATCTGGTAAAAGTGGGTCGTTGCCGAATCGTCAGGGTTGAACTCGCTGTGCGAGATCCCCGTACCGGCGCTGATCCGCTGAAACTCCCCGGGCCGCAAAACTTCACCGTTGCCCATCGAGTCCTTGTGTTCGAGGGCCCCTTCGAGCACGTACGAAACGATTTCCATGTCGCGATGGGGATGTGTCCCGAAACCTTGGCCGGGTGCCACGCGATCTTCATTCATCACTCGCAGTGACGAGAAACCGCGATAGCGCGGGTCATCGTAGCCGGCGAAGGAGAACGTGTGATAGGACTCCAGCCAACCATGGTTGGCATGGCCTCTTTCTTCTGATCTGCGAAGTGCAATCATGTTCGAACCTCATTTGCTGCTCAAAACCCTTTATTTACATGTAAACCTTCGGGAGTCACATAGAGTCCAGTCGAAAACCGAAGGGAACCGAAGGGAACCGCCGCTAACGCCAAGGCGGCTAATGGCTTTCGGATGGTTTCTAAATATACGCGACGTTTGTTTACATGTCAAGTATTATCAGATCCCAGAGCGATGCTCGACCCGCGATGAAGCTCTTCGATGAATGCAGGACGTTTTGCTGCTATTGACGGTCCTCGGCTTCTTCCGCGGACCCAGCCAGATTTGCTATAGCCCCACCCGCCGCTGTCCGATGCAGGTTGTGAGTGCGTTAAGGATGAATGATGGAAAGCGTAAGCTTCGGAGGAAGCCAATCGCCTATCTGAACACGCCGATGGCTAATGCTATCTTTGCTGTATCGGTCGCGAGCCGTCGCTCCGTTGGAGCAGGGCACAGGTTACGCATTGTCTTCGTCCAAGCAAATTCGCTAAACACGGGATGCGGTGGGATGGTTTGCTGATGACCGCCGTCGATTCGCCGAAGTCGCACATTGGGGAGCCCGTTGAGTAGTCACATTCACGCGGGTTTCACGAAGATTCCTGAAGAGACATGGAAGTCCTGAATGCGTGCCACGATCCATTTCCTTGCCGCCGGCTTGTTGATCACGTCCATCGGCAGCGGCTGTCGAGGCTTTCAATATGGCCACCTGGTAAGTCCGGAAAAAAAAGATTTGGTCGGTAGCCATTCGGCCGGCTCCGAGGTGTACCGCCCCTTGGTTGAAGAGTCTGTGGCAAAGCTACTCGGAAGCTGTGAAACCGTTCCCGCGGCCGCGACATTGGCACCCGATGGAACGCCGGTTCCCCGTCGTGTGTGTTTTGTCGGAGTTGAAAATTGCAGTGCCGAAGAGCTGGGAGACTTTCGTGAACATTTGTACGAGTTAATCGACGCCCGCATCAGCCAATCTCCATCCTTTGCGCCGCTAAGTCGTCGCGTGGTCGAGGCCGCATTGCACGAGACGCGACTGCGTCCCGATTCGCTGGTCATTCCCGACAACATGCAACTGTTCACCGGAGTCCTGCGACAGGATGGACAACCGGTCGACTATCTGTTGTTCGCGAAACTGACCAGCGGCACCACGGAGCGCAACGCATCTTCGCAGAGAGACTACTTGCTCACGCTGGAGATGGTGGACACCCACACTTTGCAGAGCTTCAAAGAGCAGGCTGAGATACGCAAAGGCTACCACCGTTCTCCGCTGGGCCGCTTCTCCAGCTACAACATCTTCCCAGGCACCAAGTAAAGCGTGCGACTCGGGATGTTCGTCATCACGCCGCCTGCCGATTCGATTGCAGGGTGCCGCATGGCGCTCACCAGCATTCTTGCAGCGTTTGCCTTGGCAGCGGTGCTGCTCGCGGGCTGTTCCACGCATCAGAAGCGACTGGCTTCTCCCAGAGCATCCTTCTACGCCAATCAGCTTCCAGCAGCTGAAAAGCAGCTGAGCAAGCTGATCGAGAAGCCCAAGAGCGACGCGAATGTGATTGAACTGGACCTGGCCATGGTCGAGCTGCTTCGCGGCGACATCGCTAGTGCCGAGCGTCGTTTGCAGCAGGTGCGAGACACGTGGGATCATTTGGAACAAAAGAGTCTCGCCGAATCGGCGGCGTCCTACATCACCGACGATCATCAGCGGGCCTACAGTGGCGAGGATTATGAACGGCTGATGATTCGTATCATGCTGACGTTATGCAGCTTGATGCAGGATGGTGTGGACGCGGAGAGCTACTCGTTGCAAACGCTGGCCAAGCAACAGCAATTGCTAGAGAAAGCCAGAGAGCGGTGGGATGAAGAGCTGGCTGCCAACTACTGCATTCCGCCTCTGGCACCCTATCTGCGTGGTGTGCTGCGCGAGGCAACACACAGAGACTACGATGCGGCACTGCGGTCTTACCAGCAGACGGCAAGTTTGCTGCCAGAATCGACTTTCCTGCAGAACGACATTGAGCGGGCCCAACACGGTGTTCATAGCCAGCCTGGTTATGGAATCGTCTATGTGATCGCCATGGTCGGTCGAGGTCCTTACAAACAGGAGACGAACCATCGGCCCAGTCAAGCTGCCTTGCAGGCGGCCGATCTGATCGTATCCAGCCTGGGGAAGTACAGCGTTCCGCCCACCTTAGCGCCGGTCAAGATTCCCGAGCTGGTAAGTCCCGCCAAACCCTTTGATCTGGTCGGCGTTGAAGTGAACGGCAATGCCATCTCGACGACTTTGCCCATTACCGATTTACACTACCTGGCCACGCAGTCCTATGCCATCAAGCGCCCCGAAGTTGTAGCCCGCGCGGTGGCGCGACGCGTGGTCAAAAAGGGCGCCATCTATGCGGCCAAGGACAAACTCAACGTGAGTACGGATCTGGCCAGTGTAGCCATGGATGCCGCCGGCGTACTGTGGGAAGCTACCGAGGCGGCGGATACGCGGTGTTGGGGATTGCTGCCACGCGAAATTCAGATCTTGCGGCTCGAATTGCCTGCCGGAGTGCACCAAATTCGACAGGAGCCCGTCACGGCTGGGCGGCCGATCGGGCCCGCGGTTGCCTGCGATGTCACCGTCCGCGATGGCCAGAACTCCTACATTCTCTCCTATTGGCCCGGAATTAAACCCATTGGACAAGTGCTGGTGAGCGGGCGCTCAGAAGCAACGCCTTGAATAGACGATCGCCGCGCTGGATTGAGGTAGGGGGAGAGCCCGCGTGCCCCCTAAACCAGCACCAGCTTAACAAGAGGTTCTCCCGGCTGAGATTCTCGGCGCCTTCGAAACAAATAGGCCGTCTGTCTTGCTTTTCGTTACTCAAGATCTTCCTCCGTTGCTTCTAGAAATTCCAGCTTGGAGAGTTCTCTAGATAGCGGCAGCTCATAGAAGAAGTATTCACCGAGTAACTTCTTTGCATGTTCCCTTTTTTCCGGCGCAAGAGAAGCTAAGACCTTCTGTTCTGCCTCGTCTCTGATTCTGTCGATCTTTTCACGTGCATCTGCCATCGCTTCTGTAACCACGCGATGGATTTTTTCGTACTCTTGAATCGAGACACCTATCTCAGTCCCCAAATGACCGGAAACCAAGGCCTCTTCGATACCTACTTGCGCAAGCTCCACACGCCAAGCAATCTCGTTCAGTCTCTGTAGTTGTTCTGGTACAAGTATCTCGCTCAGAGCTTCGATCTTTATTTCATGTTGCATTTGCAATAGTCGCTTTCTGCAAGCAAACTGATGGTTTCGATCGCCAGCAAATTCCACAGCAAGTGATGCTCGCTCCTCTCGCATCTTCAGCAATAAGCGGTGAAGTGCACGAGTCTGCTCCTTGGACATTTGTAGTTCACGCCTGACACTCTCGCGGACCAACAGATCGAAGATATGCGGCTCAGCAGTCGGATCTAATCCTTGGATCAGCTTTTCTCCCCCAAGTACCGTCTGGTCCGAAACAACGTTGCCGTCGACTTCAGCAATCTCGGCTCTCGTGATATTTCCGTTCCGATCATAACTGCGTTTCGTAACAATCAACTGCGCTTGCGCGGTTGGAGCAATTAAGACAACGACCAAAAATGCTAGACGGGACACTTTCCTCTCCTTGTATGACAGTCGGCCCTGAATCTTGACAGACTATATCCCACCCAACGCAATAATCACATGCAACACACCAGTTCTTAACCCAAAACGAACGCCATCTTCACAGCTTATTGCTAGCATGAAAGGCTCTGGTTAATTGATTCTATTTCGTTAAGGAGATCAAGAATGTTCCACAGCCGCGTTCTCTCTATCGCCGCCGCCTTTTTATTAACGAACGCTCCGGAACGCACGGCCGCGGCGAGTCCGTCGTACTATGCGATAAGCTTTGAGGTCATAGATCAGACCGTGAACAGTCTGCCAAGCGACGTGTATTCAGCCCAAGACGATGTACTCTCCTTCACCGTTCGACTCAGAATCACAAACAATAATCCCCGGACCGGGTATTTCGATGCATACAGCGAAATCACCAAAGGATTTCTTGTCCCAGTAGAAACCGTGCAAACGCAAAACATCACAGTCAGTGCCTACACAAGCACTCAACTCCTCGTGACTGTGACTACAACGGAAGATTTGGAGCTCGGCGAGGATTATGCAAGCTATAACCGGTGCTATGAGATCTCACCCGGATCCGATACAAAGATTGACCACGGCCAAGCAACTTGGGAGGAACTTTAGAAGTGGCATCTTCCGTCTGTTGCTTAGCCGCTCAATTTGGCCCCGTTTCGCGGGCAATCATGGCGGTGGCGCGACGCGTGCTCAGGAGATATAAAGCCAGGGCTATCCACACAAAAACAAACCCCAGCAACTGCCAGCGATCAAAGGGCTCCGAGAACAGAAACACTCCCAGCAAGAACTGCATGGTTGGCGCTATGTATTGCAGAACACCGATGGCCGATAGCGGCGCTCGTCGCGCCGCATAGGCAAACAACGCCAAGGGCGCAATCGTGACAGTTCCTCCTAGAATCAACAGCACCATCAACCGCGCATCACCAACTTGCAGCAAGCCCTGACTGCTAGTGCTCTCAATCACCGCCAGAAAGACCACGGCGGGCAGCAAGAGCGTGCTGGTTTCCAAGAGCAATCCAAGCAGAGCGGGCAGCGGGGCCTTCTTCTTAATCAACGAGTAGAACGCAAACGAACAGGCCAGGACCAAGGAGACCCAAGGCAAGCCACCACCAGCGATGGTCATAATGCCTACGCCGAAGGCCGCGCAGCCGATTGCGGTCCACTGCGATCCCGTCAGCCGCTCCCCTAAGATCCATACTCCAATCAGCACATTCAGAAGCGGGTTGATGTAGTATCCCAGAGATGCCTCCAACACGCGATCGTGATTGACGGCCCAAATAAAGGTCAACCAGTTTGTGGCAATGAGAAAACCGGCAGCCGCATAGATCATCCATGTCCGACGATCTCGCAAGGCAGTCTTCAGTTCCTGACGAGTCTCGGCATCTAAGCTCCTCCACAGCAGTGGGAAGTAGAGCACAAGAGTCACGAAGGACCACAGCACCCGATGGCAGACAACCTGCATCGCGTCGACATCGCCGAGCTGTCGCCAGAATATTGGAAACACTCCCCACAGAACATGTGCCATTACGGCAGCCAGCAAACCCGTGCGAACTTCACTCTTGTCGGAATGCATCGTCGGGTTACTTTCGTGGTGCGATCAGAAGTGGTAACACAATCAGATTACCCAATAGCCCACCTAGCATGGTTAAACTGGCCAGAGTTCCAAACACGGCGGTCGGTGCAAATTCACTCAAACATAGGCTGATGAATCCGGCGATCAAAGCCACGGTCGCCAGCACGACTGCCAGTCCCACGTTCTCTTGCGCCGAACGCAAGGCCTTGAGCGGCGAGGCACCCAATAGCAAACGGCGCCGATAGTGCATCAGATAATGGATCGAGCTATCGATTGAGAGTCCCAGGGAAACCGCCGCAATCATGGCCACACCCATGTTGGCCCGCAGCCCCATCCATCCCAAAGTTCCGAGTACCAGCAGGATGGGCAACGCGTTAGGAACCAGCGCTGCTAAGCCGAGCGCCGCTGAACGCGTCGCCAAAGTCATCACCAGGAAAATCCCCGCAGTTGCCAAAGCAAAGCATTTCCACTGGTCGGCCAGTACGCTCGCCACCAGGCTACTCAACATCACGTGGTATCCCGCGATTTCACTTTTCGCCGGTTCCGCCGGGAACAATTCTCGCCATTCGCTCCGCTGAGTGAATTTCGCCAAGCACACTTCCACAGCCTCAATCAGTTCCTTCTTCCCATCCGCGGCTACTTGCTCGCGGCTGCGGAGCATGATCCGCAGCCAATTTCCTTGCGGATCATTGGACCGGTCGTTGAGCAAGACGCCCGTAAAGTCGGGCATCGCGGTTTTCATACCTTGTAACCTGGCCATGACCGGCAAGGCCCGCAACACGACGCCCGAGTCGGCAGCCCGAATCGCGTCGGCAATACTTAAGACCTTGGAAAGCCCCAACTCGCCTTCGTCGCTTGCAACTCGGATCGCATTCAACTGCTGTTCGAGTTCAAGCACTTGGTCAAAGTACTCCGCCGTTAACACCGGTGGGGCGGCCAGCATGATATCCCACACACCGGCTCCACCCAACTCACTCTCAATCACTTGATAACCAGCGACCAAGGGGCCATTCCGATCAAAGTTCTTGGTGAAGTCCGTCTCGACTTGCATCCGAAAGCATCCAATCAGGGCAGCGGCGAATAAAACAGTCAAAACACTCAACCCCAATTTGCGGCGTCGGAGGCAGAACTCGAGTACTCTTCTCAACCACAGGCGAATTACCAAGTCCAGTTTCGGAGTACTGGGATCGGAGTCCCAAGAGCCCAACAATGCCAAGCCTGGCACCAACAGCACGATGGCCACAAACACGACCATGGAGCCAATGGCCATCATCAGGCCAAAGTCGCGCACGGGTCCCACATTGGCGATCATCAACGCACTAAAGCCCACGGCGTCAGTCACGCAGGCGAAAAAGATGGGCACCAACAACATCTCCAACGAGTTCCGCATGGCTTCCGGCCTGGACAGGCTTCGCCTGCGTTGGTCTTGGTAACGCAGCAGCAAATGCATGGTAGTCGCCACACCAATCACGGTGACGATTGCCGTCAGCGTACTGCTGATCATGGTCAGCTGTAGACCGAGCGCGACCAGCGCCGCTTGCGTCACCCACAGCGACCAGTGCACGATCACCAGCGGTATGAGTGTCCAGCGAATGGAACGAAAACAGAACAAGAGAACGGCTGAAACCAGCAGCGAGGATACGATCCCCAAACGCCAACCATCCCTTTCCACCATTTTGAAACCCTCGGCAACCAGCACAGGCTCACCCGCGACAAAGCCGTCATCAGCGGGCTGTGGCAAATCGGAAAGAATCTGCTGAATATCCGCCAAGGTCGCTTCATAACTGGAGGGACCACGGCTGAGTTGCTGGTCCCGTGCTGTCTGCTTGAGCAGACAGGCAACGGAAACAAAATGGCTGTCTCGACGATGCGTATATCCTTCGAATACCGAGGCAAAGGCCTGTGCCAACGAATCCTCGGGATCCAGCAACGGGGGCACTCGCGGCTGCCCCAAGTTGAAGAAGGAAATGGGGCCGCGAAGTTTTTCCAAGATCGCATGCAGTTCCGCCAAACTCAGAACCGCTTGGACGCCCTCCACCGCGGCCAAGCGATCCGAAACCGCTTGCAGCCGCTCAAGCCCCGCGCCGGATTCATCCCACAACTCGGGATCGTGGTAGACGGCCAAACAAATGTCGTTCCCTCCGAACCTGGTTTGTAGCTTGTGATAGGATGCGACCAGTCTGTGCCCGGGGGGAAACAGATTCTCCACGGACCAGTCCAGATTCAGTCTTCTGGCCACCGGCAGGCTGACACATGCGATCAATCCCGCCAAGAGCAGCAACGCACGATGTCTGCGAACAATAAGTGCGGCCAACCAAATGCTCAAATCGCGTCCTCGTGCTTTCGTGAACTTTCTCGGTCGCCCGCTGCCCCGGTCCGCATTCGCCGCATCGCCCAGAGTGCTATCGAGTGCTGTCTGCAAGCTGTGTCCCCAAGGGCGGATCGGCATCCATGGGCCTGAATTCAGCCTCCCGGGGTTCAAATTCCGTCTGTTGGTGTATCCTGTCCGGGGGATCCCGCGATTTGCCAGGCTGGGGATTCTTACGATCTTAGGGCCAGAGATTATACTTTCGATGCCAATTCCGATTCGCTGGCCATTTCCTTGACAACTCACCCGTGAAATCAACGACTTCCTGGATCTCGCTTATGTTCACGCTTCGCACGCTTACTTTTTTGGCTCTCCTGGTGACGCTCAGCCCCTCACTATCGGCGGAGCGATTAACCCCAGAAAAACTTTGGGACTTGCTGCGCATTGGCGATGTCTCGGTTTCGCCCGATGGACGCCAGATTGCCTACTTGGTGACACGCTACGATTTGGCAGAAAACGGAAGCAAAGTCGATTTGCTGTTACAAGATCTGCCTGAGAGCATCGGCGAATCGCGTGAACGCTCATTGGCTTTCGATTCTCCCCTGCAGACCTCGCCCACCGAGACTTTACTCTCGGATGTCAAAGGCCTTCACGCACTCAGTTGGCTGAAACATCCCTCGGGGGCCAAGCTGATCTACATCGCGCCTGGCAAGGTAGCTGCGGATCCTGAGGCAACAAGCGATGATGCAACGCAGGAAGCGTCCGACGATAGGGATGCCGACGACGAGCAGAAGGAGGAGCAAGACGAAGAGCCGGAAGCCCCGCAGGCATGGATGCTCGATCCCACCAATGGTGAAGCTACACAGCTGACCTTTCTGAAAGATGGCATCAGCAATTTGAAACCTTCACCGGCTGGGAATGCAATTGCTTTCACAGTCGACGTGAAAATGGATCAGGAGGTCACTGATATTTATCAAGACCTACCCAAGGCGGAAGCACGCATCATCGACTCGCTGCTCTATCGACATTGGAACGCCTGGCATGACTACGCGTACAGTCACGTTCACGTGCTGAAATTAGAAGGCGACGAGCCCATGGGGCAGCCGGTTGATTTGATGAGTTCGCTCAAAGCGGACTGTCCCGTGCCTCCATTCGGCGGGGCGGAGCAATTTGAGTTTTCTCCGGACGGACAGGAACTGGCGCTGACTTTGAAACTGGTAAACAACCCGGCGGAAAGTACCGACACGGGTGTTTATACGATCAGCATTGATGGCGGCCCCCTGCAGCCGATCACACCAGGCATGCCCGGCTACGATATGGAACCGCGTTACTCTCCCAATGGCCGTTTCATCGCGTTTCATTCGATGGAACGCGCCAGTTTCGAGTCCGATCGTAATCGCATCATGCTCTACGATCGAAGCGGCGGGGGTATACGCGAAGTAACGAGTGGTTTGGATCAGACCGCCCACAATGCGACTTGGAGCGATGACAGTCGCCATCTCTACTTCTACAGTGAGACCCGAGGCACGGATCAGTTGTATGAGATTGACATCGAATCTTCCGCGCTTAGGCAGGTATCCAAAGGGCGATTTAACTTTGCGCACATCGCCAAGATCCCCAACAGTTCCTTGCTGCTCACGCGTCAACAGAGCATGTTGCGTCCCACGGAGTTGGCTGTGATCGATTGCGAATCAGGTGAGATGGCTACCATTACGGACGTCAATGGATCCATCTACGAAGATTTGGAGCTACCGACGGTCGAGGAGCGGTATTTCACAGCCACCGACGGCAAGCAGATTCACAATTGGGTGATTCTGCCGCCAGGCTATGACAAGGAGTCGGATAAGCAGTGGCCCATGCTGACTTATTGCCAGGGTGGTCCCCAGGGACAGATCGGACAGTGGTTCTCCTATCGCTGGAATTTTCATTTGATGGCTGCCAACGACTATGTCGTTCTAGCAGTCAACCGCCGCGGGCTGCCAGGCTTCGGCCGTGAGTGGAATGACCAGATCAGTGGCGACTGGGGCGGTCAAGCAATGCAGGACATCCTGGCTGCTACCGACGGCATGATGACGGATCCCAAGATCGATCGAAAGCGTGTCGCCGCCATTGGCGCCAGCTTTGGCGGCTACACCGTCTACTGGTTGATGGGTAACTCGGAAAATCGCTTCTGTTCCATGGTAGCGCATTGTGGGGTCTATAACCTGGAATCCATGTATGGCTCCACGGAAGAACTGTTTTTCGTAAACTGGGACCTGGGCGGACCCTATTGGGAAAGTGAGGAACTGGCATCCGAATACGCCCGATTTTCACCTCACCGTTTCGCCGGCAAATGGAAGACGCCCTTGCTGGTCATCCATGGGGAGAAGGATTTTCGCGTTCCAGTCACCCAAGGAATGGAGGCCTTTACGGCAGCCCAGGTCCAAGGTGTTCCCAGCCGCTTCCTGTACTTCCCACAAGAAGGCCATTGGGTACTGTCGCCTCAGAACGGAGTACTCTGGGGACGCGTCTTCTTCGATTGGCTGGACCGCTTTTGCAAGCCGACCTCCAACTGACATGTCATTCCTTTGCTGTCACCTCAGCCAATTTTATGTTGGCTTAAGGTGGTAGGGACAGTTGTCCCGCGGCAACAGACTTTGAGATAAATCGTGAGCCAGGAACAACCAAGCAAGTCCAAGCGGGTTCAAGAATACTTGCGGGCCAATCCGCAAGCTCGAAACCGGGATGTAGTCGAGGCCCTCAAGGAGTTCGGCGTAACAGCCGCAGACGTGTCAAACGCCAAGGCACAATTGAAGAAGAAATATACCCGCAGACGATCGAGAGCCGCTGCCGTAGTCGCAGCTACGGTGACCGGTGGCGATTCCGTCTCCGAAGAGAATCTTTCCATTTCCATTAGTGAAATCGAAGCCGCAATCGATTACGTGCAAAGCGTAGGCGGCATTGCCCGAGCCCGACAACTGCTGGCCATCATCCAGCAAATCCACGAAATTTAGCCAACACCGAACTCACAAGGAGATTGTCACGATGGGAGAGAAAGTTCGCGTAGCCATGGTAGGACTCGGGTTTGGTGCCGAATTCATCCCTATATATCAGGCACACCCGAATACCGATGTCGTGGCCATTTCGCGTCGCGATGAAAAGAAACTGAACGCGTGCGGAGATCAATTTGGGATCGAAAAGCGATACAACAATTTCGATGACGTGCTAGCAGATCCTGACATCGACTTTGTTCATATCAATAGCCCCATCAATGACCACGCCTGGATGTCACTAAAGGCTCTCGATGCCGGCAAGCACGTAATGTGCACCGTTCCCATGGCGACCACCATCGAAGAATGCCGTCAGATCGTGGAAAAGGTCCAGGAGACGGGACTGAAGTACATGATGGCCGAGACCGTCGTGTATAGCCGAGAGTTCCTGTTCATCAAGGATCTCTACGAAAAGGGAGAACTGGGCAAGATCCAGCATTTGGCTGCGTCCCACCCGCAGGACATGGACGGTTGGCCGGAGTATTGGAAGGCCATGATCCCGATGCACTATGCAACCCACGTCGTCAGTCCTTGCCTGGGATTGCTCAACGGTTTAGCCGAGTACGTCAGCTGTTTTGGCTCGGGCACGGTGCGTGATGAAATCGCCCAGGCTTCCGGCAATCGTTACGCCGTGGAGTCCTGTCACATCAAGGTCAAGGACTCGGATGTCACCGCGCACATTTGGCGATTTCTGTACGACGTAGCCCGCCAATACCGAGAGAGTTTCGATGTCTATGGCACCAAGAAAAGCTTTGAATGGACGCTGATCGAGAATGAGCCGCATGTGATTCATACCGCCAAGAAGCCCGAGCCCGAAATTCCGGAGAAAGTCGAAGTGCCCGACTTCGCGCATCTGCTTCCCGAGGAGATCCGCAAGTTCACGTTGCCTCAAGAGATCCACGATGCCGAGCACTTGTCGTTTATTCAAGGCGGCGGTCACGGCGGATCGCATCCCCATCTAGTGCATGAGTTCACCCGTGCTCTGCTGGAAGACCGCGATCCATGGCCCAATGCGGTCACTAGTGCTAATTGGACTTGCGTGGGTATCTGCGCGCATCAGTCTGCGGAAAAGGGTGGCGAGATCGTCCGCTTGCCAGAATTTACTCTCGGATAGCCTGCGCTCGGCGCGAGCCTGAGCTGTTGGTTCAAATAAGAAAGGTCAGAATGAAGACGGTTCGGAGAACCGCGCCACACTCATTGTGGTACGGCTGTCCGCAGTCGTTTCGCATTACGTGCGCTCGTCTGGGGCACTTTGCAGGATCGCGGCCGTTGACTGCTAAGACAAACTGCAGAAGATGAAGCCTGTTCGGCTAAAGAGAACGGTTCGGAGAACCGTACCACACTCATTCTTGGTATTGTTCGTCGAACCAGCGAAAGGCTTCGTGCAAATGCTCGCGCTCCAGGGCTGCGTCCTGCATGCAGGCTTCCTCTGGCAACACGAGTTGGAACGGTAACGCAACTGCAGCCGAGGACAGGTCGTTGGAGGGCGTATTCTCATTGGGCTTTGTACTCAACAACTCCTCTTCAGCCCTCAGCGCGAAACCCGCGGAATGTGGCTGCAGTTGAATTGGCTCTCCGTCGCCGAAGGCTTGAATCTCGTGGAATCCGCGGACTTCACGCTGCCAGTCTCCCATGCGGAGGCTGACAAAATCGTTGGTTTGCTGCCAACGCGTGTCGAGATCCTGCCTGTCGGATGAATCCGCCGCGTAGAGCGAGGCCGAATCCGTTCCGCCCGCGGTCGCATGCGAAATCACTGATTCAAAAGAACGGGTATGGCTGGAGAACCCCGGTCCGACCAGCGAGGCAGAACTGCCACTCGAGTTGAAACGATCGCTTCCCGCAGAGTCGTAGAGCTCAGCCGTATCGAAGCCACCCGCGTTAGCGTAGGCGTAAACGCGTTCAAAGCCGCGGACATAATTGAAAAACTCGGCGCCGGAGAAACTGGTGAATTGGGGTCTGGCACTTAAACGATCGTCACCGGCTGAATCGTAAAGATATGCATGGTCCTCGCCGCTGCCAGTAGCGTGCACGAAGATCCGTGGTACGTCGTGGGTTTCAAACCGATAACCGACTCCGACAAGTTCGGCTGTGCCCGGGTAGGCCCGCAACGTGTCGTCCGCATCCGAGTCGTAAAGATAGACCCGATCATTTCCTCCGCCGCTGATGTAAGTAATCTCCTCCACGCCGCGCACGCTTACTTGAACGTGGCTGTTTTCGAGGGAGGATTCGCCGGGTCGCAAGTAGACGCGTTCGACTTCCGTCGAACCATGGGCCTGTAGCCGATCAAAGTTACCCAGATCCTGGATCTCAACCGAAGAGATCTCCCCGCTGTCAAAGGCATATTCGACTCCGCCCATGCCTAGTACGAACCCGCTGCTGAGATCGACTGCCAGGAAATCCTGCTGCGAAGTTCCATACACCGTCAAGGAAGAGCCTTGCTGTAGGACGGTGTTCACGAGGGTTAGCTGACCGGAAATTCCAGCTCGACCCTCGAAACCCTGCGGCAAGTGAAACTCGAAGCGTTCTCCGGCTACGGCTCTCAGATCGATCCGCGAGGACTCACCGCCTGGCATTTCAACCAGCCGATGCTGATTGACTCCATGTTGCACCAGCAAAGATGATTCCGAATGCGAATCGGGCTCCCAAACAACTGAGAAGAACCCATCCCGAGTAGCGGTAGCGACGAATTGGTTGCCCGAGTGCGCGTTCAACTGCGCGAAGTCGATGGCACCGAGTTCGATGATTGGCTCGGGCTGTGATATCGACTGCTGAGGTGCTGGCTGAGCGCTCAGAACCTCATCTGGCTCTAGCGGTCCGATATCAAAATCGAGCTCCATGTCGATGGGACCAATCGCCCCAGCTGATGAAACGAACAAGTTGTAGACGCCACTACCGGGAAGTTCGATCTCCGTGTTGCCCAGACCACCTTCAGCGAAGTACTTGCCATCCACCTCCAGCGTCCAATGAGCATCCGCCATCCAGTCGCTGTGCGTGCGGATCGAAAGCAGCCCAGCGGCGTCTACTTCCAATCGATAGGCATCCACATCGTCCAGCCGGTTAATCCAGGTCACGAGCTCGCTTGGATACTCGACTGGAGTGGCTTGTCCGGCGGTGTCGCCCACATTATCGGCTGGGATGATTGCAGATATCGCCTGTTCGACGTTGATGCGTTGGTAGCTTTGGTCGGTTTCGGCGTCGTAGACCAGGTCGGAAGTATCTCTCAGGTGCGATGTCAGATAGTCGGCATCCACGTCATTGCCCGACGTCATCCAGAATGCCTGCCGCACGAGCGTAGACGCACCCGCCACGTAGGGTGAAGCCATACTGGTTCCACTGCCAGCCGTGAAGTCGTCCAACTTCCCATCGCGTCCTAGCACATGATCGGGTACGGCGCTGACAATGTCCGCGCCAGGGGCCAGCAAGGTTCGCGGGCTGCGTTGACTAAAGTCACTGACCGATCCATCCGCATCGACGCTGCCCACCGGCAATACGTAGGGGCTGGAAGCGGGATAGCTCAAGCCTGATTCCATCGAACCATCAAAGCTATTGCCGGCCGAAGCGGTCACCAGCACGCCCGCGGCGTGCAATTCCTGCAACTCATCCTCGAGCGTACTCCACTCCGGAACTTCCTCCGCGTTCCAAAGAGTGCCCACAGATACATTGACGGTGGTGATTGGATGTTCGAAAGACTCGCGATGGTCGAGCACCCAGCGCAATGCTTCCTCGACCCACTCCAGCTTGCCTTGCCCAACGTCATCGAAGACTCTGAGTGCCACCAGATCGACGCCTGGCGCAATTCCCGGTGCCTGGGGATGATCGCTTGCGATAATGCCACTGACATGCGTGCCATGGAATCCGTTGGGACCGTCATCGTAGGGCAGCCCATCGTTCTCGGCAAAATCCCAGCCTCCCACGACTCGATAACCGGGGCCAAACCCTTGCCCCAGGGCCACGTGATCCCAAGTCACTCCGCTATCCACGACCGCTACGGTCTGCCCTGTGCCTGTCAGTCCATAAATCTCATGAACGGCTTGTACGCCGCTCAGCGAGTGCGGGGAGTTGAACAGCGTCAGTGGCACTCCGGCAGCCTGTGGCTCCAAGGCGTCCATGAGACTATCAGCCATATCGGCCAGCACTTGCGCGGACAGAACGAGTCTGCTCTCGCAAATTTCAAAGAAAGAACCAATCTCAGGGACAGAACGGGGCATGCACGGAACCTTAAACCTGGTTTGCCCGCTAATTCGGGATGCGCTGCGCGTTGGCCGTTGACGAGTTGATGACATGCCAAGCAACTTGACAGGCCGCCATTTGGGGAAGTTCGGCTTGAATCCAATTGCTGAAAACTAGGTCACGCTGGGTCGTGTCGTGGCCAAGCGATTTGCTAGCAGCACGGACCGGCTCTTCCCTATGCGGTTTGTAGCGATTGGGAGAATCCTACTAACGCGGAAATCTTTAGGGGAATCTGCAAGAGTCATGCACTACATTCCGCCGCTTGCCGAAAATAGAAGCAGCGGCTGAGCCGCGGATGGACGTAAAGCCTGGAAGCATGGAATTGCTATAGCGGCGAAGGAATCGCCCCCTGGCTTTACGGCCGAATGGAGTGCCATGGAAGCGCCTCCTTAGGTGAATTGATGCGGGCTTGGAGTGCCTATTGGGCACCTCAAGCGAGCATGAAACACCTGGTCGATCCGATCTTTGGGCAGGGATGCACTTGATCGGATACGGGGAGAGTTGACTATCTCTCTGCGACTGAGGCTGTCTGGCGGCAGATCTCCAAGTGAGACTTGCCGGTTGACGACCTAATTTCGATTTGTGTGGAAATGTCCGCGCGATGAATCTGTGGAAGGGATGCCAAGGGTAGCTGTATGAGCCGGCTTAGCTGGTTAGAAAGACTTTATTGGTCTAACTTCGGGAAACCGAGCGAAGATCGTGCGCTTTTCAAGATTTTGATCAAGCATGAGATTGGTTCGGTGCTGGAGATCGGAATTGGCTGTGGCGATCGCATGCGACGCATCGCCAAACTTGCCCAGCTGCCAGCTGACGCAACCACTCTGCGGTACGTCGGCACGGACGAATTCGAAGCGGCTCGCGACGATCAGGCCCATCTGAGCTTGAAGCAGGCCCATCAGTTAGCCGGCAGGCTGGATATTAAGGCTTCCCTGATTCCGGGCGATGCGTTGGCAGCCGTTCCCCGCGTGGCACACAAGATCGGGGCTTCCGATTTGATCATCGTCAACGGCGGTTTGGATCCAGCCAATCCACTCGACAGCAGCATTGGCCCTTGGTTGAATCGCATCGCGCACCACGCAACGTTTCTGCTCGCATGCCGGGAACCAGGGCAAGAGCTGATTCAAGTTGATTTGGGCGTGTTGGATCTACCGCTGAGCCGAGCTGCGTAGACTCTCAGTAACCGTTCACCATATTTGCTCACACGTTTCGTGGATCGAATATTCGTACGCTTACTTAATCGCTTGCGATGGTACCCGTACTCAGCGATCGAGTAGGAGTACGAGTACCGCTGCGCTGCGGCCTGAAAGGCCAGAAACATACCAGCCCAGGGCAGAGCG
>JANSWS010000796.1 GCA_024743355.1 bacterium | reverse complement strand
CTTCGACGACCGTCGCAGGCCCGATGTGCACGTCGCTGTTAAAGCGTCGCACCAAGCGTTTGCTACTGCGGCCAAGGAATCGGGAGGCGGTGGAGACCAGAGTGTCGACCTGATGTGCAAAAGGAGTTGGCCCGGCCTCAACGCTGATATGGGTGCGCCAAAGCACCGGAGCGTTTTCCTCGGTGCGGGCACGGTTGAAATCGTATGCGGTCACGACGATATAGTTGCGTGGTTTACTCAGCTCATTGGTGATGTCCTGATACGCGAGTTCAGACATGCCGGGAAGCGGAATGAGATCGTCGTAAGCTCGGGCGTAGCCCAGTAGGCGGACATTATTGCTCCACAGTTGGCTGTCGTCGGGGGAGGCAAAACTGGCATACGTAAAGTCATCGATGGATGTTGAGTTGAAGGAGAATATGCTCGGTTGGTTTGTGGTGCCGGCATGCACCACGAGGAGCTGCTCAGCTTCCTGAGTATCGAGGGCGAGCTCGAACCCTCGGAGCTCCAGATTCTCGGCGAGCGAACGTGCCAGAGCGGTGGCGAACTCTGGAGTCGTGATTTGTTCGTCGGAGGTAAACGCTGCTGCTTTCGCAAAGGAAATCGCGTAGCGAATCGGTCTATTTTCGAGGTCTTTTTTGCTGGGAGGATAGTAACCGCGACTGACCTTGGAGTAGACCGAAATACTAGCCGATGCGGACCAAGCACACGGCACAAACAATAGTGCCGTAGCAAACAGTATAGAGGGGAGAGCTTTCATGTTCTCGAGGGGCACTTTTACCCAGCCTAGATTTCGAGACAATGCCTTTATCCACTGGCAGCCCGTGAATGACCGGGCTCGAGATGTTGGACGATATTCTAAGTGCCGTCATCGGCTCCCTCTCGCGCCTCGTTTTTCCATGATTCATTTTGAGTCAAAAGATCTTCGGGGATTCGGCATCGTGGTCCCGGCGGATAGTCGGGCACCAGTGGTGACGAAGAAACACATCGAGACGACTGAAATTTCATGTTCGAGAAGGCTCGAATTATCCCAGTATTGGTGAAGGTGGCTTTACCTTGAACGGGGGGAAGGGCAGCGTGCTGGAGCGTCGAGTTAATCCCACTACTTCGATTTCATCTATTATGTCAGATTCAGCATCTTCCGCCTCGGGTTCAGAATTTTCCCGGCGTCACTTTTTGCAAGCAGGAGCGTCCCTCGGGGCGCTTTCCGTTTTTAGTT
>JANSWS010000575.1 GCA_024743355.1 bacterium | reverse complement strand
GCAACACGGACGACTATTTTCGCGGCTCGGGCAGAATCCCATGGTGGGCGGCCGGTTGCAGTATTTTCGCCACCATGCTTAGTTCATTGACCTTTACCGGCGTACCCAGCAAGGCTTTCGCGCAAGATTGGGTCTATGCGGTAGGCAACATGATGATACCGGTGGTTGCCGTGGTAGCAGTTGTGATTGCCTTGCCCTTTTACCGGCGCATCGATGCGACCAGTGCTTACGAGTATCTCGAAAAGCGGTTCCACTGGTCGATTCGTGCTTTCGGCAGTCTCTCTTTTTCGACCTTTCACGTGTTTCGTATGGCGATCGTCATGTCTTTGACCGGACTGGCGCTGGCCGTGGCGACGCCGCTTACAGCGACTCAGTCGGTTTTGCTGATGGGTCTGCTGAGTATTGTGTACTGTACCTTGGGGGGAGTGTCTGCCGTGATATGGACCGATACGCTGCAGACTTTTGTGTTGATGGGTGGGGCCGTCATTGCGATTGTGTGGATGTTGGCGGGTGCACAGCAGCAAGCCTCCGAAGGCATGTTGGAAACGGCCTTGCGGTATGACAAGTTGAATCTGGCAAATTTGCACTTGAGTCCCTTCGATGCTCAAATCGCTTTATGGGTCATTGTGTTGGGTGCCATCGGCCAGAACGTGGCGTCGTATACGGCCGATCAAGCGGTGGTGCAAAGATATATGACGACACGTACTGAGGCTCTGGCGGCGCGAGCCATCTGGACCAACGCACTTCTCTCTATCCCAGCAACGCTCATCTTCTTCGGAATCGGGACAAGCCTCTTTCTTTTCTATCGTTCTCATCCCGAGCGTTTGGATCCAAGCATTACTACCGATCAGATTTTTCCTCTGTTTATCGCTCGCGAGTTGCCGCTGGGCGTTTCCGGGTTGATCGTTGCAGCGATATTCGCTGCGGCGCAGTCAACTGTATCCACCAGCATGAATTCGGTTGCTACAACCCTGGTGACCGACTGCTTTCGGCCTTTACTGGGACGATGGAATGAGCACGCGTTCCTGCGACTGGCTCAGACGCTGACCGTGTTACTAGGAATTGCTGGCACTTGGCTGGCGGTAAGCTTTGTAGATCCTGAGATTCGCTCTCTGTTTGATCAGTTCATCAAGGTTATCGGGCTGTTTATGGGCGTCTTGGGCGGGCTGTTTGTGTTGGGAGCCGTCTTTCGCCGAGCCAACGCGGTGGGGGCTTGGTGCGGCGCTTGCGCGGGCGCTATGTCGATGTACGCCATCTGGAAATACACAGCCGTGAATGGTTATCTCTATACGGCAATTGGAATACTAGTGTGTGTGAGTGTCGGTCTGGCAGCCAGTTTTATGGCCTTGCCGCCGAAAGACGTCGAAGGACTTTGTCTGCCACTGCGTAAGCCCTGAAGTGTTGTGCTTCGATGAATGCGTTTGCCAGAATGGGCTTCAAGTAGATCGCGCATCGACTTTGTTTCAAAACTTGGTTGTGAGGCAGCAGCGTTGAAGCTGTCTACCCGGGGGAACACGGTTCGGAGAACCGTACCACTCTCCAAATGGCGTTCGGAGAACCGTGCCACTCTCAAGATCGCGTTCGGAGAACCGGGCTACTCGCAAATTACAACTTACGTGCTTTTTCAGTGGGCAATACGATGCCCGAGGGTTCTAAAGTGAGACCAAGGCAGATGGCAGCTTCTCCAATTCGAGGTGTAACGCCGATATTGAACGTCAGCAGTGTACCCGCGAGTATCGAGTGGTTTGAGAAGCTGGGCTGGGAACGCGGTTTTACTTGGAATGGTGCAGGTGAAATCCATGACAAGGAACTATCCAATGCGGATGGTCCAGCGGATTTTGGCAGTATCTGTGCTGAGAATGCAACCATTTTTCTCTGCCAAGATGGGCAAGGACGGCGTAGCGATGCTAGCAGTCCAGAGGGGACATGGCTCACTTGGTGGATCGTGGACAAACAAGCCTTGTCAGAACTGCATGATCTGGCCGTGTCCATCGGCTGTCAGATCACGCACCCACTCACTGAAGAGCCTTGGGGTATTTGCGAGTTTCATTTGCAACATCCCGACGGGCACGTCTTTCGCTGCAGCAGCGGAATCGACTAGTCGATCAGGGTGCCGGCAACGCATCAACACTGGAACGCAGTGTTGGGAGTACGTAGCGGGCTTTGTCCCGTAAGAACTGCTTGCGGTGCTCGGCGTCAGAAAAATAGTAGCGCAATCCGCCAACGACCGTGCCGTGTTCAGGCTTCCCAGGAACATTCTGTTGCACGTCGACGTAACAAACCGTACACAGTCCGGCAAAAGCCAGATCTACGTCAGCGTAATCATCGGGTGCAGCCATAAATCTCTGCTTGTGTTGGGCGGAGGCAAACAGATAGAGACGCCCTTGGTGCAAGGCGGCCAGGGTCAGTTCTCCGGGTTGTCTCTGTTGGCTATCGCGAAAGCTAACCACACAATCACCGCTCAGGGCGGGAGTGTATTTGGTCGTGTCTTTCAAAAAGTCCTGCTGGCGTTGTTTGTCTGGCATGTGGTAGGTCTTGCCGTCGAGTACCACGGCGAAATCCGCCGAGCCTTTGACCCATTTCTTTTGATCCACAATGGTGACTGGGCAATATCCGCCAAGCGCTAAAGTCGCGTTGGCGAAATGAGCGGGAAGCCGATTTTCTGTACTCTCTACTTGACCAAGATCAGGTTTCGCCGAGCTGCGAAGACTACCTTCGGAACCCGTTTGCGAAAATGAGATGTTGCTCAGCACGAGGATTAATGACAGGCTGCTCAAGGCCGAATAGGACCTGCAACGCCAATGGTGCGGCTGTGTCTTCATGATGAGTTCTCGTTTAATTCGTTGGAGGTGGAACTAGAAATTCTAGTTTAAGCGAAGATGCATGGGATTGTTTCGGAAGACACGCTGCCGTCGATGGATACTCTTTCCGCTCGCGTTGCCAAGCCCTTGACTCAGGCGTCCAATGACTCGAACCGTCCGACAAAACGCTTGCTATGGTAATTGGTTTCTCTGCGACTTCCAGTGAATGGGCTGGTCGATGCTGCCTGCGAATTCTGGGTTGTTCGAACTGGTTACCAGGCTTAGCCTTCAGAACTGGTCCACTGTTCGATCTGGTTACCAGGCTCTGCCTGGTAACCGAATGTTCGAACTGGTTACCAGGCTCTGTCTTCAGAACTGGTTAATTGAATGTTCACAACTGGTTACTAGGCTCAGCCTAGTAACCCAGCGTCTTACAGGCTCCGCCTGCTGTGTCTGTGATCCCAGCGAAAGTCGCTTGGCCCTTCCCACGAGGCAGAGCCTCGAAGACAGTGCGTTCCAAGGCAGAGCCTTGGAACGAGGGTGGTGACCCGTTTTGCCACCCACTGTTCGCGAACATCTGGTTCGCGACCATCTGGTTACCAGGCTCTGCCTAGTAACCCTTTCTGGAAGAGATTGATGGCCGTAACGCGAAGAGTCCTACAGGGAATGGCTGGCCCGCTTTATGATGTCCACTTCTGAGAACTGCATTGCAACGAGTCATTTTGCGATAGGAAGAATTGAATGCCCGTAGAAACGCCCGATCTAATCGCTGCCACACTGACTCCGTTGAAGGGCAACGGGGATCTGAACTTGGATGCTGTGGGTCCACTGGTGGAAAATCTATTGGCTGATGGGGTGCGAGGGTTGTATGTGAACGGCAGCACCGGCGAAGGCGT
>JANSWS010000312.1 GCA_024743355.1 bacterium | reverse complement strand
TGTATAGCGACAACTAGATTTGCCGGGTGACGCCAACTAGAAGTTCCGTTTTGGGTAAGCGGTTGGAGTTGGTTTGGGGCTTGTGTGCAGGTTGGGCAGAGTCTGCTGACGACAATTAGAATTACCGGTTTTGATTTACTATTAGACAATCGTAACTCTCTTGTAGAAGGAGAGTTACGTGATTCAGGATCGTCAAGTTAAGAAGCTTCATCGTCTGCTGTCGTCGGGTAAAACTCTGGTCGAATCGGCCCTGCGGACAGGTATGAGCGAACGAACGGCAAGGAAGTATCGAAGCATGGAACAGCTACCCAGTGAGACTCGAGCACCTCGGACCTACCGGACGCGGCATGATCCGCTTGAGTCGGTTTGGCCGTCGATCGAGGAGCAGTTAGTCGCGAGCCCTGAGCTTCAAGCGAAGACGCTTCTCGAGTGGCTTTGCCGTGAGCATCCAGGCGTTTATGACCAGAGTCATTTGCGAACGCTCCAGCGACGGATCAAGCAGTGGCGAGGCCGTTCTGGACCGGCCAAGGAAGTATTCTTCTCGCAAGTCCATCATGCAGGCGACTTGAGCGCATCGGACTTCAGCGACATGAGCGGGTTGGACATAACGATCGCCGGTCAGCACCATGCGCATATGGTGTATCACTTTGTATTGACGTACTCGAACTGGGAAGCGATCACGGTGTGCTACTCGGAGAGTTTTGAAAGTCTGAGTGAAGGTCTGCAGAACGCGCTCCATCGACTTGGTGGAACGCCGCGCAGGCATCGCACAGACCGACTCAGTGCGGCGGTGAACAACCAATGTGATCGCCGCGAATTCACAGTGCGTTACCAAGCGTTGATGCAGCACTACGGCGTGGCGATCGAGAAGACGCAACCGCGGAGTCCCAACGAGAACGGCGACGTTGAGTCATCGCACCGTGGATTCAAGACTGCCGTCGATCAGGCCTTGATGTTGCGTGGCAGTCGCGAGTTTCCTGGCCTAGAGAGCTACAAAGAGTTTTTGCAGTCCATCGTGGATAGTCGCAACGCATCGCGTGGCAAGCGAGTGACCGAAGATTTGGCAGCGTTGCGGAGCCTTCCGCCAAGTCGCCTGGAGAGCATTCGTACGGAGCGAGTTCGCGTGCGCAGCGGGAGTCTCATTCAAGTCGGCCGCAACATGTATTCCGTTCACAGTCGGCTCATCGGCGAACAAGTTGAAGCACGCATCCACATGGACCACATTGAGGTCTGGTACGCACAGCAGTGTGTCGATCGGTTCCCGCGTCTGCGAGGCCGTGAGAAGCATTTAGTGAACTATCGGCATATCATCGACTGGTTGGTTCGCAAGCCCGGCGCGTTTGAGAACTACCGTTACCAAGACAGTTTGTTCCCTACAACGAACTTTCGAATGGCCTACGATGCTCTGCGTGAGCATCATGGCGAACGCGGATCGGCCAAGGAATACCTGACTATTTTGCACTTGGCCGCTCGTCAGAGTGAATCGCAGGTGGACGCCGTGCTGCGTGAATTCCTGGCTGGCTCAGAGCGACTTAGCGCGACTCGCGTGCAACAGATTGTGCAGTCCGATTTAAGCCAGCCATCGAGCCCAACCGATGTCAGTATCGAGCCTATCTGCTTAGCGAGCTTCGATAGCCTTCTCGATGACACCGAGAGTTGGTACAGCAGTACTCACTTGGATCAAGCATTGGCGGACGGGCCGATCGCTCAGGAACGGAGCCAGGCATTGGACTGCCATGCACCAGAGATTGATACTCAGAATGATTCTCTAACTCATGCCAAGGAGGGCAACAATGAAGACCAAGGACACGAACGAACAACTGACGGAGCAACTACGGGAACTCCGCTTACCGGAGTTTCGGGAGCACTACGAGTCAGCGGCCAGGCGAGCGGAACAGCAGACGCTGAGCTACGAGCAGTACCTACAGGAGTTGACGAGTATGGAATGCCAAGCTCGCCAGACGAATCGCATCGAGAGCTCGCTGCGCAAGAGTCGCCTTCCGTTGGAGAAAACTCTCGAGAGTTTCGATCTGAAGCGTCTTCCGACGAAGGTGTCGCGGCAAGTCCGTAGCTTGCTGGAAGGCTCCTTCGTTGATCGCTGCGAGAATGTGCTCGCGTTCGGGAAGCCCGGCAGTGGTAAGACTCATTTATTGAGTTCAATTTCACAGGAATTGATTCGTCAAGGTCGGCGTGTTTACTTCAGCAGTTGTAGCTTGCTAGTTCAAGACCTACTGATTGCCAAGCGTGATCTCAAGCTCAGTCGCATGCTGAAGAGCCTCGGTCGTTTCGACGCGCTGATGATTGACGATATCGGCTATGTGCAGCAGAGTCGGGAAGAGATGGAGGTCTTGTTTACCCTGCTGGCTGATCGCTACGAGCGCACCAGCATCATGCTGACGAGCAACCTGCCGTTCAGCAAGTGGGAGCAGATCTTCAAGGACCCGATGACCACTGCGGCCGCCATCGACCGCCTAGTACACCACAGCGTGATCCTTGAGCTGAACGCAGAAAGTTACCGCCTAGCCAACGCCAAGCGGAACAAGCAGGCAGACGAGTAGATCGTCCACCCCCAAGCCCACGCATTAGCTGCCGAGTTGCTCGTTCGCCTACGGCTCACTTCACAACTCGGCAGCTAATGCAAATGCAATACTCGATAGGAACTTCTAGTTGTCGCTAAAGAGAAGAAGTAGTTGTCGCCGAACAGCGATTCCCTTGAAGCGTGATTTGACCTGTAAACTCATCTCTCGGAAAGCGTTGTATGTTTCGATCGTTGCTTCCACTGTTGTGTCTAACGCTTGCGTCTGTCACATGGGCCGACGATCGCCCAAACATCATCGTCATTCTGGCCGATGATCTGGGCTACTCCGATCTTGGTTGCTACGGCAGTGAGATCGAAACGCCTCGTCTGGACGCTCTCGCGGAGAATGGCGCTCGTTTTACGCAGATGTACAACGCCGCGCGTTGCTGCCCTTCACGTGCCAGCTTGCTGACGGGCCTCTACCAGCACCAGGCCGGAGTCGGCTTCATGGTTTATGGCGACTGGGGCACTGGCTATGAGGGTTCGCTCAATGAAAACGGCATCACGTTGGGCGAAGCATTAAGGGAAGCTGGCTACGCCACTTTCACGAGCGGCAAATGGCATGCGGCGGCTCATCGCAATCCTCCAGACTACTCACTTCCAGAGCACCGTGGCTTCGATCGATCCACGGTGGTGCGGACCCATATCGACAGCTATTGGAAAGTGCTCAATGGGTGTGACATCTACCGGGACGGCAAGCTTCTGATTCCCGGGGACAACGAGAACACGACGCTGAAAAACCCGTACAGACCTGACAAGGACTTTTATACCACCGAATACTTTACTGACGTCGCGCTGGAGTACATCGACGACGCCCTTAAGGATGTCGACAAACCGTTCTTTCTCTATCTGACCTACAACGCACCGCACTTCCCGCTCGAAGCTCCGGATGAAACGATCGCCAAATACGAGACGAAGCTCAATGACCCGGACTGGCTTGCCGAGTTCGGCGACGGTTGGGACGAGATGCGGCAGAAGAAGCTCGCACGCCAGAAAGCGGCGGGAGTCGTTCCGAAGGGACAGCGACTGCCGGAAGTGCGCTATTTCAACAACGTTCGTGTCATGCCGGGCATGCAGACCGGCACGAACCGCAACCCGTTGCCGAAGTGGAAGGATCTGCCCCAGGACGTCAGGACGGAAGCCCGTTTTCGCCGCGCAATCTACAACGCTCAGATTGACAACATGGACGAGAACATCGGACGCGTTGTCGACAAGCTGAAGGCCGAAGGCGTCTACGACAACACGCTGATCCTGTTCGTTTCGGACAATGGCTGCTCGGGTGAGATGGGAGTTTTCGGCACGCACTTCGAGGGCGGAAAATACGACTACGCCGAGGGAGAATTTCGCAATGGCGAGTTCACCCGAAGAGGAGCCAGCGAGGAAGGTGCATGGTCACACAAGGACAGGCTCGGAGGTGTCGGCTATAAGAAATCGAATTACGAGCAATGGAAGAAATTCAGCGGCTGGGCCACTTCGCAGGGTCAGGGGTGGGCGTCCTATTCCAACGCACCTTTTCGTAAGTTCAAGAAGTTCGCTCACGAAGGCGGCATTGCTTCTCCGTTGATTGTCCACTGGCCGAAAGGTTTCCGTGCAAAGGGCGAGGTTTCCCGCCAGCCCTATTTTCACTTCATCGACATCATGCCCACCCTGCTTGATGCCGCCGGCGCGGAGTACCCGGCGAACTACCGCGGCAAGTCTCGACTCCCCCTCGAAGGAGTCAGCATGCTTCCTTACCTCCGGGAGCCCGATCGAGAGATGGAGGATCGCCTGATCTTCTGGCAACATGAGACGCACGCCGCGGTTCGTCTCGGGCGGTGGAAACTGGTCACCGACAATGATCGTAGCGACCCGATCGTCTGGGAGCTCTACGACCTCACCCACGATCGCAGTGAGACGAATAATGTCGCCGGGCAACACCCGGAACTCGTCGCCGAACTGTCCGCGGAATGGGCCCGCTTTGCCGATCGAGCCAACGTCAAACCCTTTCCCGAAACACGGAATGGCCCTCGAGTCACTTCGTCGGTACCGGGCGCCAACGTCACCGCATTGATCGACGGGATCGAGCCCACGTCCTCTTCCGACTACCGGATTCCGCGTCTCAGCTTTCATCCGAAGCGGGGAAGCACAGAGTGGGTCCAATTTGAGTTCTCGGAACCCGGATCATTCGAGAATGCGGACGTCTACTGGTTCGATGAGGCTCAGGCTGCGGCCTCTTTCCGCAACGAACGCAAGGAGATCCTGCCCAGGTCCTGGAAGGTGCTCTCCTGGACCAACGGCGGCTGGAAAAAAGTCGCCCTCAAAGAGAAGAGCCCGGGTGTTGGGCGCGATCAGTTCAACCAGGCGACTTTCATCGAACCGATCACGACGTCGAAGATTCGCATCGAAATCGAGCTTCACGAACAGCTCTCTGGCGCGATGCTTGCGTGTCGCTTCAATACCGAAGATTCCTCCGGGCCATCCCAGCCCCTCAGCGATCCTGATAAAGAACTGAAGCGGATCAGGAAGGAAGCCCAGCGGACCCTGACTGCGGACGTGGACGAATTCAACGGCTACGAGCTGCAGGCTGATCCCGAGATTGCACTCCTCGCAGCCAGGTCCAAAGCATGGAGCGGCTCCCTCAAGTCATCAAAAGCAAGATGAATCCGACAATGATCCAACAAACAATCGACCGCCGCACATTTTTGACTCGGACCGCCATCGCTGCTGGAGCGACATCTCTACCAATAGCGGCTTGTGCAGCAGAATCTTCTCTTGCCGAGCATCGCGTTGACCGCGTTGAATTTCGAACTGTCAGCGTCCCGTGGCCGCGACAGGTCGGTCGCAATTCTCGCGGAGGCATTCACGGTCACGGCCCCACAAAGCTACGCGTTTGTGTGGTTCATACTAACCGCGGAGCGACGGGGTGGGGGCAGACGCAGGGGAAGACCGGTAGCCCCGAACAACTACAGGAGCTCCTCAGAGGAAAACCCATTGCCGAACTGATCGACCCGGCCACCGGCATCCGTTCCGAAGAATATCACGCGATCGATATACCGTTGCACGACCTTGCTGGCGTGATTCTCGGTCAACCTGTCTGGGCAATGACTGGGGCTGAAAAGCCGCATCTCACAAGTGTCTACTCCGGAATGATTTACTTTGATGACCTTGATCCGGCGGACAGTCCTGCCGGCATCGACAAGGTTCTCGAAAACTGCCGCTGGGATTACGACTACGGTTACCGGCAGTTCAAGGTCAAGATAGGACGCGGCAACAAGTGGATGCCGGCCAGAGAGGGCCTGCAGCGCGACATCGACGTGGTCAATGCTATCCACAAGGCCTTCCCTGACGTCGATATCCTGGTTGACGGAAACAATGGCTTCACCGTCGACACCATGATCAGCTTCCTCAAAGGCATCTCCGATGTTCCTCTCTTCTGGATCGAGGAGCCATTCCACGAAACGGTCGCCAACTGGACTCGTTTAAGAGACTACCTTGTCGCCAATGGTCGCAAAGGCACTCTCCGCGCCGACGGCGAGGCGAAGCCCGATTTTCCGGTGCTTGAAGAACTTCAAAAGGACCATACGCTCAACGTCCGCCTGGAAGACATCTGCGGTCACGGCTTCACGAAGTGGCGCCGGCAAATGCCGCGACTCACGAAGCAAGGCATCGGCGTTTCACCGCACACATGGGGCACGGCTCTCAAAACCGTCTACACAGCACACTTTGTTGGAGCTTATGGCAATGCTCCAACTGTCGAAGGCGTAACGACGAAAGGCGGCGACGTCGACTTTGGTGAGAACAGAATCGTCGACGCGCAGTTCCACCCTTCCAGCCAACCCGGGTTCGGTTTGTCACTGCCTTCAGCTTCGTGAGAACGACGCGGTGGGCAAAGTGATTCTGTATGACGCGTGAATTCGAAACCGACTCTGAACCTGGAGACTGTCTGTGCTGCGATTCTGTATTGGCCCCCTCGTCCCTCTGGTGAGTCTCGCACTGTTGACTGACATCTGCATCGGGCAGCTCCAGGCAGCGGGTCGACCTTCGAAACCGAACATCATCGTCATGATGGCAGACGACATGGGCATCGGAGATACGAGCGCCTATCTCGGTGTGCGCTTGAGTCCCAACGCGCGGCCGATCGAGAAAACGCTGCGGACCCCGAATCTCGAATCGTTTGCCCGTTCAGCGATCGTTTTCACAGATGGATACGCACCGGCGTCGATGTGCAGTGCGACACGGTATTCGCTGTTGACCGGTCGATTCGCTCATCGGTCCTACCTGAAGTACCAGGGCTGGCTGCCGCACGGACCGAATCATCCGATGATTCAGCGGGCTCTGACGACGCTGCCGGAAATGCTGCAGGCCAGCGGTTATCGCACCGCCGGAATTGGCAAGTACCACGTCGGCATGTCATTCGACGATGGTGAAGGCGAACCTGCCGACGACTTCTACTTTCACGACGTGGATTTCACGAAGCCATTCCTCGACGGACCGACTCATCACGGCTTCGATGAGTACTTTGGTGTGCCTGGCAACACGGAAGACCCGCTCGATACCGAACCGCGTGTCCTGATCCGCAACGATCGTTTCGTCTTCACCGATCGCAGTCGCATGAAGCTGATCGGAATGAAGCAACGTGAAGGACGCATCCTTGCGGCTCCCGATTGGGATCTGCGCGACCTTGGTCCACTTTATCTACAGGAGGCGGAAACGTTTATCGATCGCCAGGCAAGAGAGGCCGCCGAGCCCTTCTTTCTCTACTACGTGCCGAATGCGAATCACTTCCAGAGAAACCCACAAGGTGACTACGCCGTTCCTGACGAAATCGCCGGAACGCCGATCAAAGGCCAGAGTCGCTACAGCGACGACGCAAAGGCCGGCGAGCGCGAGGACATGGTTCTTGAGAATGACGTTGTCTTCGGAAAGTTGCTGACTCAGCTCCAGACGACTGACGATCCTCGCTGGCCCGGCCACAAGCTGATTGAAAACACGCTTATCATCTTCACCAGCGACAACGGGCCGAACATCGGTGACAACCTCGGCCGCAATCAGGAGAGTGGCGGCCTGCGTGGTAAGAAGGCGAAGCTCTGGGAAGGCGGCATCCGCGTTCCGTTCATCGTTTCGTGGCCGGCGGTCCTGGAAGGTGGAAAGCTGAATCGGTCGACCGTGACGTTGACCGATCTCTATGCGACGCTGGCCCGCGTTGCTGGTCACTCGCTCGCTCCGGATGAAGCTCAAGACAGCTACGACGTCTTCGACTACTGGATGAGTTCTCCGAAAACACCGGACACCCGCCCGCGAGTCTTCTTCTGTCATCTTGGACCACCTTATCTCAACGATGCTCTCGCGATCCGGCAGGGACCGCACAAGCTGATTGTCGATGGTGGATTGGCCATGCCTTGGGGGTCGTGGTCGGCAGCAGGATCACGTGGCGACTCTAGGCCGACTGTTCTGTATGACCTGACGAAGAATCTCTATGAGGACGGCGATACCTCGGACGAGCATTCCAATCCAACCGCGGACGAACTGGCGGCGACACTCTTGCGGATCCACAACCGGGGACATGCCAGAGAACTGGCCACTCCTGCCAGAACTGAGCTGTTCACTGATCCAGGCTGGCACAACCTGCGAAACGATGTCACTGGAGAAATCGGATTTGAATTCCAGCTGCGCAGCGGGTCCGGGCCGAAACAGGTGACTCACCTTGGCATGTGGGACGACCACGACGCAGACCGACCCGTCCGGGCCGCCCGCGCGGTGCCAGACGACAGTGAGAGCGACCAACCCTCCCGATTCATCACTCAGAAGAATCGGCGGCGGATCGAGGCACCGCATGTACTACGGCTGCTGAAACTGGACGAGAACGAGCCGACCGAGGTTGTCCGAATCGATGTCGCAGCCAATGACGTCGGGGAGCTACGCAGCTCGTTCCGGTATTTCCCCCTCAAAGAACCTGTGCCACTTGAGGAGAACACAACCTACGTCATGCTCATGTCGACGCAAGCGGGCGATGGCGACCAGTTCCGCGATCCTTCCGCATTCGATGGATTGTCCCCAATCGTCCACCCACACATTCTCATCAACCGCAGTGTATTTTTGCGTCCCCGTATCACGAAGTACACCAGCATTCCAGCATTCGAAGACCTGAGTGGCTCCTACTCGCGTTATCGAGCGCCTCTGGGCCCCACGCTCCTGTTCCAAAAGTGCCCCTAGCAGTAACAGTAACTACTACGGTGAGGCCCCGCAGTCTCAGCAGCGAAGGCCTGGACATGCTGCTTTCCAGCGAGTGCACGATCCCTGGCAACGTGATACGGGACATCTGGTTCCAGGGAATCAAGTGTCTCGGCGTTAGCAACCCCTTTTTGACAAACGAATCGCTGCGGTCGGTGTAGATGATTGTGTTCCGGCCTCCTCAATCCAATTCAAGAGCTTGGAACTTTCGCCGTCGAAGAGAAGGTCGCTCCGATTGCCCTAAGAATAGATCGGTACTAACGGAGAAGCTGGATCGCTTGTCTCAGCAGATTCCAGTCGGAGGTCGCGTCGGTCGAGAGCTTGGTAGTATCGAGCGGCGACTTCTCAAATGGATCGGCCTCCGTGTTGTAGAACTCACGCGTGCTGTACAGCTTTCGATCTTGGGTTTTGACGAAGAATCTGCCTCTGTGTTCTGCATAGGCCCACCGCCGCGTCGAGTGACCTTCTTCACGCAGCAGAGCGGCGAAGCTATGGCCGTCCAGCTTGGCATCCGCAGGTAGTGCTCCTCCGGTCAATTCTGCCAATGTCGGCAGTATGTCGCTGAAATCCACCAAGTCATTCCATGATTGACCTGGGGTGATCACCCCTTTCCACACGGCCAGCGTTGGAACTCGCGTGCCCCAGTCAGTCAGCCTTCCTTTTCCGCCGGGAATGGACTGGCCCTTGAACTGCGAGACGACCTTCTCGTAGACAAACTCGTTCCGTTTACCTTTTGCGGAGAGCTTTGATTTGGCGGCGGTACCATTATCAGCAGTGAAAAGAATGAGTGTGTTGTCGTCGAGCCCGGACGACTTGAGGAACCTCATCAGTCGGCCAACTTGCAGATCCATTTGCTCTACCATCTCGGCGTAATTGTCGTAGCGGCCTCGCGGTCCGTGTGGAACTGGTGCCTTGAGGTCATTCGTGACATCGTGACACAGCGCCATCGAGTAATACGCAAGAAAGGGCTTGTTCCGTCCGTGGTTTCGCTGCATGAAGTCGACCAAAAAGTCAACATAAAGATCCGGGCCGTACTTACCTGCCGTGTCCGCCCGCAAAACTCCGTTTTCGTAAATCATGGGCTCATGGTATCGCGGTCCTTCATGCCATCCAAACAATGACCACTCGTCG